>CACFGT010000007.1 GCA_902565935.1 uncultured Pelagibacteraceae bacterium | reverse complement strand
TTACACCAATATTTCCATCTTTGTCATTTCTTATCTCTGCTTGTCCTGATTTAGCATCAGCTACAGCAGTCTTTAAGTTATCAGTAACTGAACCAAGTTTAGGATTAGGCATTAAGCCTTTTGGTCCTAAAACTTTTCCAAGTTTAGAGAGCTTTATCATCATTCCAGGTGTACAAATTAATTTTTCAAAATTTATTTCACCACTTTTAATTTTTTCTATAAAATCATCGCCACCAACTAAGTCTGCACCCGCACTTTTAGCATCAGCAGCCTTATTGTCTTCACAAACAACAGCTACTTTTACTTTTTTTCCTGTGCCACCGGGAAGATTTACGACTGTTCTAATATTAACTTCACTTTTTTTTTGTTTATTATTAATTTGAAAATTCAAATCAATAGACTCATCAAATTTTGATGTGCAATTTTTCTTAATTGTTGGAATTAATTTACCTATTTCTTCTGGAGTTAAATTATTTGTCTTCTCTGGTAATTTTTTATATCTTTTTGATGTCATTACTCTTTAACCTCAATTCCCATAGATCTAGCAGAACCTGCAATAATTTTTACTGCTTCATTTAAATCAATTGCGTTTAAGTCATTCATTTTTTGTTTTGCAATTTCTTCAGCTTGCTTTTTTGTAATCGAGCCAACAATATTTCTTCCTGGTTCCTGTGAACCACTTTTTAATTTTGCCGCTTCGCGTATATAATATGATGCTGGAGGTGATTTTATTTTAAAATCAAATTTTTTATCTTTATAAACTGTAATTTCTACTGGAACAGGTTTACCAGCTAAAGATTTTGTCTTATCATTAAAAGCTTTACAAAACTCCATTATATTTACTCCTCTTTGTCCAAGAGCTGGACCAACTGGAGGTGCTGGATTTGCTTGTCCACCTTTGATTTGTAATTTTATAAAACCACTTATTTCTTTTTTTGCTGCCATTAACTTACCTTTTCCACCTGATTATATTCTAAATCCACAGGAGTTGGACGACCAAATATAGAAACTGAAACCTTTAGTCTAGACTTTTCTTCATCAATTTCTTCAACCATTCCACTAAATGATGCAAAAGGTCCGTCAACAACCTGTACTTTTTCGCCCACGCTATATTCTATACCAGATTTTGGCTGCGCTACACCATCTTTTATCTGACCTAAAATTTTTTCAATCTCTTTATCAGAAACTGGAACTGGCATGCCTTTTGTACCTAAAAAACCACTAACTCTCTTAATATTTTTGATCATGTGGTAAATATTATTATCCATTTCACTTTTGATTAAAACGTATCCAGGAAAATACTTTTTCTTTCTTTGTACTCTTTTTCCTCTTTTAACTTCAGTAACATCATGGGTCGGAACAATTATTTCTTCAAATTTATCAGAAATTTTAGCTTTATCAGCCTCTTCTTTTATCAGACCTGCTACCTTGTTTTCAAAACTTGAGTGAGACTGAACTATGTACCAATTTTTCATTAAATGCTCACCTTAAGTAGTAAATCTAGAAAAAATTTTAAAGCTTGATCTAAAAGAAGAAAAAATAAAGACATTACAACAGCCATTAAGAAAACCATTAATGCACCTTGAAGTGTTTCTTTTCCAGTCGGCCATGTAACTTTAAAAGCCTCTTGTTTTACTTCTTGTATAAATTTAATTGGGTTTCTCATAATTAATTTGTTAACTTAATTGGCAGGAGCGGAGGGACTCGAACCCTCAGCCTCCGGTTTTGGAGACCGGCGCTCTACCAATTGAGCTACACTCCTATATAGAGCTTACTCTATAATTTTAGTTACTACTCCTGCTCCAACAGTTCTACCACCTTCTCTGATAGCAAAATTTAGTTTTTCTGACATTGCAATCGGAGTAATTAGTTTAACTGTAAATTTAGCATCATCACCAGGCATAACCATTTCAGTGCCTGATGGTAATTCTACCTCACCAGTTACGTCTGTTGTTCTGAAATAAAACTGAGGTCTATACTTTGTAAAAAAAGGTGTATGTCTTCCACCTTCTTCTTTTTTAAGTACATAAGCCTGAGCTTCAAACTTAGTATGTGGTGTAACTGAACCTGGTTTACAAAGTACTTGACCTCTTTCAATGTCAGTTCTTTCTACACCTCTTAAAAGCACACCCACGTTATCACCAGCTTCTCCTGAGTCTAAAAGTTTTCTAAACATTTCAACACCAGTACAAACTGATTTTTTAGTTTCTTTAATACCAACGATTTCTAATTCATCACCAGTTTTAAGCACACCTGACTCTACTCTTCCAGTTGCAACAGTACCTCTTCCTGAAATTGAGAAAACATCTTCTACAGGCATCAAGAAATCTTTATCCTTAGGCCTATCAGGTTGAGGTATAAACTCATCAACATTTTTCATTAATTCCATAATTGAATTTTTACCAATCTCATCATCTCTACCCTCAACTGCAGCTAAAGCTGATCCTTTTGCTATAGGTGTTTTATCACCAGGAAATTTATATGATGTTAGTAATTCTTTAATTTCCTCTTCAACTAAATCAATCATTTCTTTGTCATCAACTTGATCTACTTTATTCAAGTAAACAACAATTGCTGGTACACCAACCTGTCTTGCTAAAAGAATATGTTCTCTAGTTTGTGGCATTGGGCCATCTGCAGCGTTTACAACTAAAATAGCTCCATCCATTTGAGCAGCACCAGTAATCATATTTTTTACATAGTCAGCGTGTCCAGGACAATCAACGTGTGCATAGTGTCTTTTTTCTGTTTCATACTCTACGTGAGCAGTTGAAATTGTAATTCCCCTCTCCTTTTCCTCTGGAGCTTTATCAATTTGATCATAAGCTACTGCTTGAGCACCACCTTTTTCTGATAAAACTTTAGTGATAGCAGCTGTTAAAGTAGTTTTACCATGGTCGACGTGACCAATAGTACCGATATTACAATGCGGTTTATTTCTTACAAATTTTTCTTTCGACATTACTTTTACCTTTGTTAATTTTTATTTTATTTCTTGGAGCGGGTAAAGGGAATCGAACCCTTACATCCAGCTTGGAAGGCTAGCGTTCTACCATTGAACTACACCCGCACAACCCCAAGAATATCACTCCAGTATTATTCAAAATTTTATTGAATGGTGGAGGGGGAAAGATTCGAACTTTCGAAGACCGAAGTCAACGGGTTTACAGCCCGCCCCATTTGACCGCTCTGGAACCCCTCCCTTAGGGGAAGTGTCCCCTTGTTCAATAAAGCTTCAAACAACAAGCGTTTTATATATTTTATTTGTGCAAATGCAATACGTGTTTTATTAAGAAAATATTAAAAAAAACGTGTAAAACTAAGTAAAATTTATGAATAAATCATCCTTTTTCATCATAGGTCAACATGCAGTTATCGAAGCTTTACGAAATCCAAAAAGAAATGTTTTAAGACTGTTTTTAACTGAAGAAAGTAAAAAAAATATTCATAGAAAAAGCCCGAATAAAAATCTCTTAGATGAAGTAAAAGTGTATTTTAAAACAAAAAAAGAGCTAGATAAATATAGCACTAAAGAAAATTTACTTCATCAAGGTTATGTTGCAGAAGTTGAACAACTTGAAAAGCCAATTTTAAAAGAATACATAAAAACGAAAAATAATATAACTCTTGTGTGTTTAGATGGTGTAACTGATCCGAGAAATATTGGATCTGTAATTAGAAGTGCTGCATCATTTAATATAGATGGAATAATTATTAAAGAAAGAAATTTTCCAAGTGATAGTAAACTTATGTACAAGGCTGCTAGTGGAGCAATTGAGTATATGAATATTTTTGAAGTAGCAAATATCAATTCAACTTTAAAAAATTTAAAAGAAAAAAACTTCTGGGTATATGGTTTTGATGGAAAAGGTGAAAAAGATTTCACTGATATAGATTGGAAAGGAAATAATATTCTTTTATTTGGGTCTGAGGGATTTGGTTTGCATCAACATACATCAAAATACGCAGATTTTTTAGTAAAAATAAATATTGATAATAAAATTGAGAGCTTAAATATATCAAATAGTGCATCTATAGTATTTCATCATTTGAGTTATGTTAAAAAAAATAGTTGATTAATACTAAAATAATTAATAGTTATTGCGCATGCCCTTGTAGCTCAGCTGGTAGAGCAATTGATTTGTAATCAATAGGTCCGCGGTTCGAATCCGTGCGGGGGCACCACTTTTATTCTTAATCCTTAACTTTTATAATTTTCTTTAAATCAAATTTTTTCTTTTTTTTGGTCTCAGACTTTTTATTCTCTGTTTTAATTTCTTTTTCATTTGGAACTAATGCGAGCCCATCAATTTTTTTCTTCTTTATTTCCTCAACAGTCTTTTCTATTTGTAAGTATCTTTCAGCTGTAGCTGGATGTGTACTACTTATTGCGATTTGTTTTGGATTTTCTGAACCTATTCTTTCCCAAAAATTTTTTACTTGTGAAATATCATAACCTGCTCTGTAAGCATAATATACACCTCCATAGTCTGCATCTTTTTCAAATTCTACTGAGTATGCTTGTGAACCAATCTTAGACCACAGTTCTGTATTTTGTGCATCTCCACCAGCTGTACCTCCACTATAATAAATTGTCATAAGATCTAATATGAAACCTATAGATCCCATTATTAAAGTATTTTTTTTCTTAGCATCAAGATGTCCTCTATCATTATGAGCCAACTCATGAGCGATCACCATTGCAATTTCATTATCATCTCTCGCGTAGTCAACCATACCTTGCGTCATGATGATTGACTTACCATCTGCATAAGCATTTACAATTTTATCTTGAGTGAAAATTATTGGGTAATTGCAAATTTTTTTTTGATTAACATTAAATTTTAAAATTTCACCCTTTCTATCAACCTTGATCCTTTTCACTTGTTTTTCCTCAACGTCTTTAAAATGTTTAGAAATTTTTTTAAGAGCATTTTTTCCTTCAGGAAAAATAAAGTCATCTACTTCTATAATGACATCACCTAATGCAAGTCCTGCTTTATCGGCTGGCGAGTCCTTAACAATATCAATTATTGAAACTCTTGATCCCAAATTAATTTTTGTAGGGAAAAATTTTGCAATCTTTAAACCCATTACATTTTCATTTGCAAACGTTAAACCTGATTTAAAATCTGTTTTATTGCATATATCAGCATTAGAGCTATTAACCTTAAAACCAATACTTTTTACCAATGACATTTGTTCAATATATTTTGCATATGAAACCCTTTTTTGTCTCTCAGCTTCCATGTCAATTTCTGCCTGATTGATTGAAGGCAACTTACCTTTAGGAGTTTCAAGACAACCTGAGACAAACAGAATAATTATCAAACAAAAAATTTTTTTCATTATTTAAGATGTTTCTCTCCTTAATTGTTCAATTTTAATTTTCTTTTGAAGACTTCTATTTTGATCATATAAAAGATTAAACTTTATCTTTTGATTTGTCTTTATAATAATATTTTTTGCATTTCTCACTTCAATGTTATCAGCAACTGCACTAATCGGCCTTTTTTTTGGATTTAAATTTTTAATTACTATTTTTGATCGATCACTAACTATTTTTCCTTTCCATCGTCTTGGTCTAAATGGACTTATTGGTGAAATTGATAATTTTTTTGAATTTAAACTTAATATTGGACCATGAACAGATAAGTTATAAGCTGTGCTACCTGCAGGAGTGGATACAAGTACCCCATCTGAAACTAATTCTTTAATAATTTGTTTAGATCCGTGATTGATAGACAATGAGGCAGCTTGTCTACTTTGTCTTAAAATTGATACCTCATTTATTGCTATATGTTTTTTTGTATTATTCTTGTAATTTTTAACAGTCATTTCTAAAGGTGAAATTGAAAGTGTTTTAGATCTAATAAAATTTTTTATAAAATTCTTTGATGAAAATTTATTCATTAAAAAACCATAGTTACCCGAGTTAACCCCATAAAATAATTTTTTGGATTTTTTATTTTTCTTTAATGTTTGAAGCATAAAACCATCTCCACCAATCACTATTATTGCATTCAATTTTTTTGGTTTAGCTTTTTTGAGTATGTTTAATAAAGATTTTTTAATCCTTAAAGATCTTAAATTTTTATCTGAAATAATTTGTATATTTTTCATTTCAGTGGTGCCCTCGGCCAGACTCGAACTGGCACTCCGCAAGCGGCAAGGATTTTAAGTCCTTTGTGTCTACCAATTTCACCACGAGGGCATTAATGAATTTCATGAGTGTTTATGCTAATATTTATAATTGAACAAGATGAATAAGTAAATTTTTTTTATTTTATCTCCCTGGCTACTAGTCTGCTACTAGTTATCCTATAAAATCCTGGAATTATCTTCTGAAGAAATAGTACCAAATTAAAATTGCAATAATAATGAATGGAAGAATAAAAACTGTTAATTCATATGGTACACCCAAGTAATTATCTAATAATCCAGCAAAAGATTTTAAAATTTCACCCATTTAAAAACCATGTTCTCTCATACAATCTTTGTAAACTTTTTTTGCAATAGCATCAGCATATTCTTGAGATTTATCAGCACATGTAATAACAAAATCTCCTTTTTTTATGCCAGCTCTAAAATTACAAATTCTCTTTTTTGCCCAGCTACTCTCATTTAAACAGTTACAAGGTTGCTTATAATCTGTTTCAGAACACGGTGTTCGACTAGGTATGTAGACCGCATCAACTTTTTTTATTATTATTGGGCTAATATAAAAAACTAAAGTTAACAAGAATATTAATAAAATTTTTCTCATTTTAAATATTCAAATATAAAATTAATTAATCCCAAACCACCTAATACACAATATGCTTGGGTTAAAACTCCCCAAACGGTAGACTGTTTTTGTGCAGTCATATTTTTTTTATGAGTGTTTGCACATTGCCAGAGACCAGAGATAATGGTTAATGTAGCAACAATATATACAAATATAAAAAAGGACCCAACAGCTTCAGCTAAAAAACCACAAATTAATCCAACTATAACTGAACCAAATACACCATAACCCCAAAAAGCAGTAGCTAAATCTAATTTACCATCTAAAAATTTATCCCACGTTCCCCCTATTTTTTTATCACTTGATAAATTTTTACTATCATTAATGATACTTGTTTTGTCACTAGGTGATGTAGTTTCAACTTGGTTGGTATAATCTTCCACCTCTTGGTATGGTTTACCAGATTTCAAAATTACTTTTTGGAATTTTCCTGTGCCTTTATCTTTAGCAGAAACATTTAGCTTACCTTTTGTGTCTACCTGAAAATTAACCACAATTCTAGGAACTCCTCTAGGTGCAGAAGGTATTCCCGATAGTTCAAAATTACCTAATACTTTATTGTTTGAAGCTAATTCATCTTCTCCCTGCAAAACTCTTATTGATACTATTGGTTGATTGTCTTCAGCAGTAGAAAATTCTCGAATAACTTGAGTTGGTAATTTTGTATTCTTTTCAATTAATTTTGTAAACACGCCTCCCAGCGTTTCAATACCAATCGATGATCGCATCTTATTTTTTATACTTAATGTGGCATTTTTTTTTAATTGAGCTGGTTTAGGTGCACCACAGTGAGGACATGTATTTGCTAATGTTGATATTTTTTTTTTACATTCCCAACAAGGTTTTAAAGCCATTATGAAATGTTATCATAAATTAATGAAGCACTCTATCATAAACATCAATTTTTATAATTTGATAATCATCCTGAATATCAAATTCAATTTGCATATCGTCATCAGGATCTAAAGTTTTCCTGACCAAATTTACATATTTGTCTATTTTGTTATATGAAATTTTTCCTCTGAATATCTTCTGAAAAGTTTTCATTTAATTCTCCAAAATTTTTTTAGCCCTACCAACTGCAGCATCTATATAATTGTGAACTTTTTCCATATAAGCAAACTTTTCAGCTATTTCTTGATCTGACCAACCATTATCTTTCATTTGTTTAATCTTTTCTGGTGTTGCTTTTGGATGATTAATTGTATCAAGAATATTTTTCATTAATATAAATCTAATTTATGTTTTATTAATCCTTTATAAATACCAATCTTAAATCTTAAGTCTTCGAATAAAGAACGTTTAGGAAAATCAATTTTAATATTAGGACAGTTTTCTGAAAGTTCTTTAAGGTTTTTTAAATTTTTTTGAAGTTTTGAAATTAAAATTTCATTAAGCTTTCTAGTTCGCATTCTTCTATAATCTTTTTGATCCAAAGGTGTTCTTGATCCACAATGAGTGCATTTATCTAGCATTATATCAGTTCTTTGATTACATGATAAGCAATTGAAAAATTGATTGTAATGACCTTTATTCTTCATCTTTTTTTTTATTTCTTTTTATTACTCTATCCACATGTTGCGACCAATCTTTTCCCCACTCTCTCCTAATTGTAGCGTAAATCCATAAAATTCCGTATGTACATACGATAAACCAAAATAAATCCATTACTTCCCAATCTCTTGGATTTTTAGAATAAACTGTACCTTTGCAACTAGTTAAAGTTAAGAAAATGAAAAATGTCGAGAGAATTTTTCTCATAATCAAATTAAATTAGTTTATCTCCCTTACTACTAGTTTGCTACTAGTTTAGTAAAATTTATTATTCATATTTTCCAATAAAAATAATCTAATGATTTTAAAAGTTATAGGATTATAAGGGATTAAGACCATTAGAGACTATTAGAGACTCTGAAATTCCTCAACTCAAACTATTTTAAGTCCTTTGTGTCTACCAATTTCACCACGAGGGCATTAATGAATTTCATGAGTGTTTAAGCCAATATTTATAATTGAACAAGATGAATAAGTAAATTTTTTTTATTTTATCTCCCTAGTTTCTAGTCTGTTTCTAGTTATCCTATATAATAAAGGATTATATGATAGGAAAATCTCTAGCGGATCACGAACCAAGGCTTTTAAAAGATTGGGATTATAAAAAAAATAAAGATGACCCAAATACTATTAAACCATTTTCAAAAAAAAAAATTTTTTGGTCTTGTCATTTAGACTCTCGGCATAAATGGTCATCAACTTTATCCAATCGGGTTAGTCTTTATCAAAGAAAAGGGCAATATTCGAATAAAAGAAATGTAGGTTGTCCATTTTGTAATCCTTCATCAACACCAAATCCATGGGAGGAAAATAATCTACTTTATAAAATTAAGAACGATAAACCAGAATTATTAAAATATTGGCATGAAAAAAATAAAATTAGTCCTGAAAAAATCACTCCAGGAACAGAGACTGAATATTGGTGGAAGTGTCGTATATGTTTAAAACCATTTAAGAGTAGACCAAGAGAACTATTTAGAAGTGGAAGAAGACAAAGAAAATATTGCCAACCATGTGGACGTAAAGAGGCTGGAAAGTCTTATGTCAAAAATCAGATAAAAAAAAATGGTTCATTACAAGATAAAGTTAAAAATTTAGAAAATTTTTGGGATTATAAAAAAAATAAAATCTCTCCAACTCAATTATCGTATTCCGCACATAAAAAAGCTTGGTTTAAATGCGAATATGGACATAAACCATACCAATCTATCATCTATA
The DNA here is from genome assembly GCA_902565935.1 of uncultured Pelagibacteraceae bacterium. GTDB lineage: Bacteria > Pseudomonadota > Alphaproteobacteria > Pelagibacterales > Pelagibacteraceae > Pelagibacter. The sequence continues at coordinate 49,792 of CACFGT010000007.1, read as the reverse complement.
ATTTCTACAATGGTTCTAGATGTCCTAAATGTTATATAAGAGCTTCTGTTTCAGAAATTAGAATTTTCACAGAATTAAATCACATTTTTCCAAAAAAAGTTTTCTGGCAAAGAAGAATTTTTAAAAAAGAAGCTGACATATATCTTAGTGACTATAATTTAATTATAGAAATTGATGGATACCCATGGCATTTAAATAGAGAAAAAAAAGACGAGGAAAAGTCAAATTTTTTTAAGAAAAAGGGATACAAAATATTAAGAATTAGAGATCCAAAATTAAACCACGTCAAAGGTAGCATTATTACTTCACAGTTGACTAATTACAGTTTTTCTGAATTTAAAAAGTTACTTAGATATCTAAATAAGATTAAATATAACAAAAAAATAGCGGATTTAATAAACCATAATAAATATTCCAGAGAAAAAGATTTTAGAAAAATTTTCTCAGAATTACCAAAACCACCTAAAGTAAATAGTCTAGCCTCTACTCATCCAATTATTTCGAAAGAATTTGATCTCATTAAAAATAAACCACTTACACCTGAACATTTTAGTTTTGGAACCAAAAAGAAAGTTTGGTGGATATGTAAAAAAAATCATAGTTATTTTGCATCTATTGGTGAAAGAACTAGAAAAAAAAACAATAAGTAATAGTGGTATTATAAAAAAAGCAACTGGTTGTCCTAAATGTGCAATAATAAAATCATCAAGGTTCTAGTCTAGTTCTAGTTCACCTATATTATCCTATAATTAAACTAAACTCTTTTTGAGTCTTTAATTCTATCTTTTCTAAAAGTTCTATTTTCATGTGTTATGCTATCATAAGCTTTAACAAACTTTTGATCTATAGATTTAACAGTAATTTGTCTTTTAGAAGCCCAACCTGAAGCATTTACATAACTGATCTGATAAGTATTACCCTCTTCCAACTTGTATTTAACCTTACTTTTTTTAAATTTATTTGAGTCTTTTTGAATTTTTCCTGTTGGAACAGGTCCACTTATTCCTTTACAAGATCTACAGACAACACCTATTCCTGTTCTTAAAGTTTTGTCTCTAAACTCATTAAGACTTTTTTGTTTATTACATCTTTCACAAAATTTCTCTTCTCCTTGTTTAGATTTAGAAACAGATTCAAGAATCTTATATTGTGATAAATTAAGCTTTTCTTTTTTCGCAAAAACTTCTTTTAATTTTTTATCTAAAAATTTTACCGGATCATCTGCAGTATTAAATTTATTTAGTCTAATAAAATTATAACCATATCCCTCTAAAGCTTTTTCCCTCTCATAATGAGCTGTAGTATAAAACTCATCAAAATTAGCATCTGTTATTAACTCTTGATTGTCAAAATGATCTTTTAGTCCATCATACTCTATTATTACTTGCTTCGGACCATCTTCTGTCGAATAAATAACTAGAAAATCAGTTACAAAACTTGGATGGCTATAATCTGCATCCAGTTGCTTTAAGTACTTTCCAATTTCAAATTGAGCTTTAAGTTCAACATTTTTTTTATTTTCAAGATAAAAATTTGTTTTTCTAAACCAATCTAAAACTTTTTTCTCCATCGGAGAGTTTGGATCTAATTCTTTTTTTGATGGTAATTTTTCTTCACTTGATAGATTTTTTATAAATCTCAAAGCATTTCCTATTTCTCCATCTATACTATCTAAGGGTCTTGAATGTATAATATGCATTCTTTCTTGAACCCTACTAAAACCAACATTTAATCTCTGAGCTTTTTTATCCCCAGTCTCTTCAAGATCCTTTTTTGACAAGTCTACTGGAAAAATAGTATTTAATTTATTCCTTTTGTTACAAGCAACCATTGAGTAAAAAACAATTTCTCTTTCCTCCCCTTGGCAGGTATCAAAAGTCATTATCTTTAACTTCATTTTTTCTGGATTATAAAAATAATCTTTATCAGGATGTTTTGTTATCATGGAAGTCAAATATTTTTGTTGATCAGAAAATGGTGTTATAATACCTACTGTTTGTTGAATGTTTTTTTCTTTTAATTTAACCAAATGTTTAATTATTAATTCAGCCTCTTTTTTATTAATATTTCTAGTATCATCTTCAGAAATTTTTTCTAAATAATCAAATTTAATCACCTCACTTATAGGTTTAACTCTCATTCGAATAGCTTGAAGATCTGAATTGTAAAATGTTTTACTACAATATTCTATATGCTCAGGATAACCTCTGGTATGTTTTTTTAATCTTGTGTCATAATTAGCAATACTTTGAAAGAAATCTAAGATTGAAGTTTTAACATTAAAAGTTTCTAATCTAGTAAGCGCATCAGATTCTCTTGAGATATTCTTTTTAAAAACTTTTCTTAGGTCGTTTAATCTTGCATTGTTCACTAAGGTAGCTGCTTGATATGATTGTAAGTTGCTGAATTGTTTTTTATCACCTAAAACTAAAACTTTTTTTGCTCTTATCAGAGCTGGAAAAGCTTGAGCAATACTAACTTGGGAAGCTTCATCAATTATAATTAAATCAAACATGTCTTTGTCTAATTCAATATATTCAGCAAAATCTCTAACGCTTGAAATTATACAGGGAAATGCACTTTTGAGTTTTGAAAATTGATTTTTTGGAAACTTTTGTTTACTTCGAATAATTTTACTTAATGTAATTGCATTGTTTCTGTTTGAGTCATAAAAATTTATTATTCTTTCGTCTAAAATATTTGTCATTTTACTTGTATAAAGAGATTGGAGTTTTTTCATTAGGGTGGTGTAGTCAAATCTCTCTTTAATATTAAAGCTATTTGAAAAAAAATTCTCCATTTCATAATATTTTTTAATTGCCTCTTTTTTTTCAAATTCAATTTGGGCAAATACGTTTTCAAAAATACTATCTATATTCTTTGAATTAATAGATAAATTTTTCTGGTTAGAATTATCTAGCTCTAATGTCTTGAAAAAATTAAAATATTTGAATGATTTTTCACATAAATCTTTTAGAAAGTCTGATTTACCAGAGCGGAATATTATTTTACATATCTTGTCAAAATCATGTTTTTTACCTAAATCTTTTAAAATTTCATATTCTTGTAAAACACTATTAATCTTATCATCATCTAGTTTTAAATTTACATTCTTTTCTATACCTACACTTTTTTTTGCTTGTTCAGAAAGATATTTAATTCTATCACCTTTAAACATCGTTCCTAAAAAACCTGAGGACATTTCTTTATATTCATCCATAATTGACTTTAACTTGTTTATTCCTTTTGATGATGCATTTTTAAAAAATTGAAGAGATTTAAGATTAGAACTTGATTGTTTGGTATATATATTAATAATTTCTAAGTGCTCTTGGTAAGTAATGAAATTTTTAATATCTTTTGATCCATTCCAATTATCTTTAAAATTTTCAATAAGATCTTCTATTTCCTCGATACCATGAAGGTTATCAATAAAAGAATTTAAACTTAAATTTTCATCGTTCTCCTTGAGATTAAGTTTATCCACAGTATCTTTCAGTGCTGTTGGGTCTATGAATAAATCTTCTGGGTTTACTAATTTTTGTATCTCAAAAAATTCCTCAAATTTTGCTTTATCAATGTATTGATAGTGATCTGTTTCAATTTTAACCCTATCGTTAATAACATCGGAAATATCTTTTATATCTTTATGAACTTCGCCAATTCCATTTTTTTGTGCTCTATGAAAAGTTCTAATATTATCGATTGAACTTTTTGCTAATATTTTATTATATGTATTCCCCATTTTACCTAATCTTAAAATTGGATTTTGTAATGGGTTTTTTCCTCTTACTTTGTTTAAAGTTTCATTTATTTTATTTTCTACTACATCTAATGCTTCTCTAGTGTCTGAAAGAATAAGTATGGATTTTCCATTCAATACATATTCAAATGCTATTGCAGAAATTGTATGTGATTTACCAGTACCAGGTGGTCCTTCAACTACAACATATTTACATTTTTCATTATTCAATGATTTTAATATTTTAAGTTGCTCAGGGTTTAATGGAATTGGACTTGTAAAGTTTAAACGCTCATTAACGCTCATCCCATCCCATGAATCTTCAAGAGTTTCATTAATAACTTCTGGCTCATTCATTAAAAAATCAGCAATAATACTTTTAAATAGTTCAACTATTTCACTATCTTCCCCTTCAGCAATTTTAGATAATATATCTTCAAAATCATTTATAAGTGCCTCATCAGATTTATCAAAAACACAAATAGAACAATTGTTAGAAAGTACAAAATTTATACTCTTTGCAATTTGTATGTTTGTATTAGTTAGGTCTATACTTCCCTCCAATCTTAATTTTGGGATAATTGTATTTATAATTTCATTTAATCTACTACTTAAATTTTCCTGTTCTGAAATATAAATTTTTCTTTCTTCATTAAAAATTTCAACTAGTTTTTGATCTCTTTTTAATACATCAAATGCATATTTAATCGCATTTTTGTTTATGAATAGTTCATTTGAAAATGAAATTTCAAATTTACTTTCTGCTGAAAATTCTTTTACCTCTATTTGAGTATAGAATAATGGAAACCTTTTTTTTTCTATCTCTATCTCAGAAAAATATAAATAGATTTCTTTTTTATCTAAATTTTTTCTAGAATTAACTATATCTTGTAAATCATAATAAAAATCTTTTACTTGAACACTTTCAAAATAATTTAGAAGCATATTGGATATATCTTTTTTATTAAACAACTCTGATATTTGGTCTTTTGTTTTTACTTTTTTATCTGCTAAAATATCATTGAAAATTGAGGGTATATTTTCAACTAATGGGTCAAGTATTAATTCCGAGATATTCTGCTCGACAGTCCATAACGACTCTAATTCGAAGTTACTTTGACTTCCAATCAATGCTTCCATTTTTTCTGAAATTGGTTGAATAACTATCTTAATTAAATCTTTTTTAATTATATCAACAATTTGGTCATATGCTTCATCTGGTTTATTTCTATGAGAAACTGAAAATTCTTTAATTGTCTTATTTGCAAGATTAATAATTTTTTCTATATTTTTTTCATCAATTTTTTTTACTAATTTTTTAAGCAAATCTTGTGCAGTGTTATTTAATTTTACACTGTATTCACCTTTCTTAATTGTGATAGGATTTTGAAAGTTTGTATCTTTATTAACTAATTTTTTTATAAAAGTGTTTAATTTTTCATATTTAGATAAATCAATCCCAATCTTGTAATTTTTTTCGTTTAGTCGAATATATCTTTTTGGAAACCTATTTGATTTAAAGCCATCTTTTAAGAACTCCATATAATATTTACAAAGTTCTTGAATAAAATTAGATTGTGCTTCTTTTTTTATTACCATCTAAAGATTTTTTTCACAGATGGAATATACTATTCTATCTCTCTAGTTTCTAGTTGGTTTCTAGTTTAAGAGAATTTATTATTCATATTTTCCAATAAAAATAAATATAGGTTTTATAAAAGTGTAGGATTTTATAGGATTTAAAACTCTATGAGACTACCAGAGACTAACTAAATTGTGAATCCTCTGCCTTTTAAGTCCTTTGTGTCTACCAATTTCACCACGAGGGCATGAGTTATTTTCATGAATGTTTATGATAATATTTATAATTGAACAAGATGAATAAGTAAATTTTTTTATTCTTTTACGCTACCAGCTGTCAAACCACTCACAAGATATTTTTCAAAATATATGAAAATTAAAAGTACTGGTACTGTGACTATTACTGATCCAGCCATCAAATATTGCCGAGGAGTTTCAGCATCACCACTTAAATATTGAATGGCTCTTGATAAGGTAAATGATTTAGGACTATCTAAAAACATCAATGAAAAAAGGAATTCATTCCAAGCAATCATAAAGACATAAAGCGCAACGGACGCAATAGCTGGCAAACTTAAAGGAATTATAATCTTTAAAATTATACCAAACCAATTTTGACCATCCATAATTCCTGCATCTTCAATTTCCTTTGGAATACTTTTAAAATAACCTTGCAGCATGTATATTGCGACTGGCAAGGTTGTGGCTGTATAAACAATCAATAAACCAAAGATTGAGTTTCTTAATCCAAGTTGACTAAACACAGTGTATAAAGGGATGACTAATACTATAGCTGGAAACATATAAATAATTAAGATCGAAGTTGATAAAAAGTTTTTGCCGAAGAAGTTTAATCTAGCAACAGCATAAGCTGCCGGGATTGCAAATAATAATGTGACAATAACAGTTCCAATTGAAACTGCTGAGCTTATTAAGATATATCTACCAAAATTATAAGTTTCAAAGATAACAAAATAAGATTTGAACAACTCAGTTAAGCTTTTGGTAAAATCTAGACTAAAGTCTAAAGGATTAACTAATAAAGCGATCTGAGTTTTAAAACTGGTAACTAGCATAATGTAAAACGGGAATAAGATTACAAATGCAAAAAAAACAATGCCAAATAAGGTAATAAAATCGAAAATAATTTTTTCTGATATAAAATCTTCCTTTAAAGATTGCGTACTATATCTTTTGAGTTTGTTCGTAAAAAATAAAGAAATTAAGAAAACTCCAAATATATACCAATATGGAGATGCCTCATTTAAGTAAAAATATGAAATTGAAAATATAAAAGATAATAAGAGAATCTTTATTAAGTGATTAATCTTATTGCCAATTAAGACAAATGCTAAAGATAACAGAATACCAATTAAGAAAATTGGTGTTATGTTTAAATTAGTAAAACTTAAACCTTGTAGTGTAGCCATGATCTTCCAAATTGATAAAATGCATGTCAGAAAAAAAGATGAAATGATCAAAAATATTGCAAGAGATTTAAACTTCATTAGCCCTCTTTCCAATTAATCTAAAATAAATAACCATAAAACTAAGAAGTAACATCACAATGACTATTGAAACTGCAGAGCCCATTCCAATATCTGAAACTGCAAATCCTTGTTGATAAACATTGATAGGTAAAGTTCTTGTGCCTGATGCCCCACCGGTTAATAAAAAGATATCTTCAAATTTATTAAAGTTCCAAATAAACCTAATCATAAATAAAATTGAGATGATCGCTGTAATTTGAGGTAGTGTAATATGGATAAATTTTTGAATTGGGCTTGCTCCATCCACCTCCGCTGCTTCATACAAGCTTTGTGGTATTGCTTGTAATCTTGCTAATATAAAAAGAAAAGCGAGTGGAAAATACCGCCAAATTTCAAAAAAGATAACTGTGGTTAAAGCCAACCTTAATTTAAATTCAAATCCTAAAATACTCATAGTTATATATTTTTGGCCTAATAAATTTATTGGTTGTTCTATGATATTAAAATTAACCAACAATGCATTTAAAGTTCCACTATTAGGATCTAGTAATAAAGTCCAAGTATAAGCTAAAGCAACTACAGGTCCCACATACGGAAAAAGTAAAATACCTCGCATATATGTTCGACCTTGAATATTTTGATTAACTAATTGAGCTGCTAAAATTCCAAAGATTATTGCACCAACTGTGCCAAAAAAGGTGAAGTAAAATGTCGTTAAAAGTAATTCAACAAAATTATTTTCATAAAAAACTTTTTTAAAATTTTCTAAAGTAAAATTCGTAGTGAGTAGTGGGTTATCTGCTTTCCCACTTAAAATTGGTTTTTGAGATTTAATTATTTTTTTATCAATTATTTCACCTTTGTTATTTACTACGGTTATTTCAAAATTCTCCTTATATTTCGCATGCCAATTTCCAAAGTTACAAACAATCTTTTTAGATTGAAAATCACATCTTGGATCTAAATTTACTGGTGAAACATTTGTTGGAAATTTATCTTGAAACTGAACATATCTTATTTCTTGAATCAAAGAACTATTTCGTAATTTATAAATAATTTTTAATTCTGATTGATCTTCTGAAATTGATTTAACAATTTTCTTTGCTCTTGGTTCAGGAATTCTTATATCTTTTAATTCAATGTCTTTAAAACTGATCCAAACATTGGCAAAAATAGGAAATAGAACAATGGCAAATACTAATAGGACTGCAGGTAAAACTAAAGTGTAAGCAGTTCTTTTTTCTAATTTTGATAATGAATCACTCATAATAAAAAGCGGATAATAAAATATTATCCGCTCTTTATAAATTTATTATTTAAAACTTAGCTAATTCAGCGTTAATTTTCTTAACTGCTTCATCAACTGAGATTTGATCATCAATATATTCTCTCGTGATTCTGTTTAAGAATTGAGAATTAATGATTTTTGATGCTCGAGATAGTTCACCCTCTTTAACACCCCATCTATTTGCAGTATCTAAACCTGCAACGATGTTATCAATAACATCTGCAGAATAAAGATCTGTTAAAGGCGCTTTTCTATCAACACCTACTGGTAATTTACTCCAAGCTTTAGTGTAAGCACTAGGATCACTCTTATTTCCTCTTCTTACTGGAAATTTTCCTTCCGGAGCAATTCCTAATGTAGCTGTATAACCTTCACTCATAGAGTACTCTATAAATTTTTTAGCTTCATCAGTATCTGCATCCGCAGTTATACCAAAGTATCTTACATCGGCCCAAGCAGCACCTTTTTTGTTGTTAGGTCCACTAAAATTAGTAATGAAACCAGTTTTAGAAGCTAACTCTGGTGATGTTGGATCACTATTTATTGTTGGAGGAGCAGAATCTCTTAAACCTGCTAACTCATCCATAATAAATGGCGACCAAATAATCATTGGTGTTTTTCCAGCAAAGTATAAAGCTCTTGATTGTTTCCAGAATAATTCTCCTGGAGGACTTGCTTTAGCAATTACTTTATAAAATTCTAAAGAATTCTTTAAAGCTTTCCCTTGCTTTTTAGTTCCACCTTTTTTAACAAAATTTACTCCATTAGCTAAAAGTACGTGTTCAAGCACTTGGCTCATAAAGTTTTCATCTGTTTTAGTAGCTGCTACAAACCCAAACATGTCATTGGTTGATAATGCATTAACTGCTTTTACAATATTTGCATATGAAGTTGGTGGCTCTAAACCAGCTGCAGCAAATAAATCTTTTCTATAAACGACCATTTGCGTCCAGCCGTCAACTGGAACAGCTGCAATTTTTCCACCCTTCTTAGCCATATTTAATGCGCCTGGTGCAAATGTTTTCTTACCTAACGACTTAACCACAGCATTATTTGCATCAACATCTAATATGCCTGCTTCAGCCCATGGTAAAACATATTGTAAAGTATGATAAATCACATCTGGAAGATCACCCGCTGCTGCAGCTGCAGTAGCTCTTGTTCCAAGATCTTTTTCTTCAATTGGTATAACTTCAACTTTGATGCCTGTTTTAGCTTCAAAAGCTTTAGCCATCTCCTCTTGCTTTGCCATTCTTGCAGGCTGGACTTCTGTAGTCCAAAATTTAATATCTGCAAAACTAGTATTAGAGATTAAAAATACTAGAACAGATATGTTTATTATTATTTTTTTAAACATATTCCCCTCTCTCTTTTTTGTATTACCCAAAATATCTCTCTATATCTCAGTTTATTATTGCTATAAATCTAGCAGTGTAATAAATTTTTCTCAACAATTAATGAGTAGTTAAAATCCTCAAAAATTGCAAATGTCAAAAATTGTTATTAAAAATCTCGAAAAATCTTTTGGTGATAATAAAGTTATTAACAAATTCAACATAGACATAAAGGATGGAGAATTTATAGTTTTAGTAGGCCCTTCAGGTTGTGGAAAATCAACTTTATTAAGAATGGTTTCAGGATTAGAAAGTATCGACCAAGGAGAAATATTTTTAGATACAAAATTAATTAATAATTTAATTCCTTCTAAGCGTGAAATTGCAATGGTCTTTCAATCTTACGCTTTATATCCACACATGAATGTTTTTGAAAATATGTCGTTTGGTTTGAAAATGGAAAAAATTTCTAAAAATGAAATTAATGAAAAAGTAAATCATGCAGCCAGTACACTTCAAATTGAAGATTTACTAGAGAGAAAACCTAAACAACTTTCAGGTGGACAAAGACAAAGAGTTGCAATTGGTAGAGCTATTACAAGAAATCCTAAAGTATTTTTATTTGATGAACCATTGTCTAATCTGGATGCAGCCTTAAGATCTGAAATGAGAGTTGAAATTTCTAAATTACACAAAAAATTAAAAACAAATATTATTTATGTAACACACGATCAAATAGAGGCGATGACATTAGCTGATAGGATTGTGGTTCTAAATAAGGGAATTATTGAACAATTTGGAACACCAAATGAAATTTATAATGATCCCAATAATATTTTTGTTGCAGAATTCATTGGTTCCCCAAAAATGAATATTATTAAAATAAATAAAGAACAGATTGTTAATTCAAACACAATAAATTTGTTTGAAAATAAAATTACTTTTGAAAATTTAAATTTTAAAGACGAGATTTATCTTGGTATAAGGCCTGAAGATATAAGTCTTAAAGATAATCATGAAATTCAATTAGATGTGAAAATAGAACATACAGAGAATTTAGGATTTGAAAAAATTATTTATACCAAACTATCTGACGCTGATATCATAATTAAATCCTCAGAAAATGTGAGGAAAGAATCACTGAAAATTTCTTTTTCCAAAAATAAAGTATTATTTTTTGACAAATCTAAAAATAGGATGAGATAGATCCATTGAAAAAAAAATTTACAGTTGTAATTTTTACTGATTTAGACGGCTCTCTTTTGCACAGAGATACTTTTCAATTCGATACCATTAAAGATTATATAAAAAGTCTTGTAAGTAAGGGGGTAATTATCATTCCGAACTCTAGCAAAACAGAAAAAGAGATTGAAAAATTTAATGAGGAGCTTGGTATAAATCTTCCTTATATTTCTGAAAATGGATCATCTATTCACGGTTTGAATTTAATTACCTCAAATTTTCCAGATAAACTTGTTCTCAGTAGAGATAAAGAAGAACTATTGAAGATTTATGAAAATAAAGTTCCTGAAAAATTAAAAGAGAAATGTTTTCAAATTTCAAAAATGAGTAAAAAAGAAAAAGAAAATATATTAGGACAAAAGGATGAAAAACTTAAAGATGCTTTAAATAGAAAATATACTTTACCTTTTTTATTTAAAGGTGACAAAAATGAGAAAAATAGGTTATTAAAAATATTAAATTCAAATTCTTTAACTCTTCAAGAAGGTGGGCGTGTCTATAATCTTTGTGATAATATTAACAAGGTTAAATCGATGAATAGAGTTATAAAAATTTTAAAAAAAACTGAGGATAAGATTAAGACAATAGCAGTTGGTGACAATTTCAATGATCTTGAGATGCTAAGAAACTGTGATATTCCTTGTTTGGTATTTAATGATCAGTTTAAACTAGATCAAATTAATATAAATAACCTTATATTTTCAAACAAGCCATCACCTGAGGGCTGGGCTGATGTGATTAAAATGGCTCTAGCTAAATTAGGTTTTAAAGACTAAAAAACCGCATGGGTGATTTTTCACAAAATGGAGTAATATCCACCTTGCATGACTTTGGTACAAAGTCCACTTCAGTTATCGAAAGTGAATTATTAAAATTTTCCGAGCAAAGAAAAATGGAATTAATTTTACCATGTCTTTATTCTGAACTAGAAGGAACAGCCTTACCTAAAATAGTTGAGGAGATAAGTAAAACTAAGTATCTCGATCATATAATCATTGGACTAGATAAAGCTAACGAGGCACAAGCTAGAAAGGCTTGGAAATTTTTTAAAAAGTTAAAAACTACATTTTCTATTCTTTGGAACGATGGCCCAAAACTAAAAAAACTAGATCAAGAACTTAAAAAAAATAATCTTGCTCCAAGTGAGCTCGGAAAAGGTCGAAATGTTTGGTATTGTATTGGAATGTGTATTGCAAGAGATAGTGCACGATCAGTTGCATTACACGATTGTGATATAAAAACTTATGATCGAAGAATGCTTGCAAAACTTTTTTATCCAGTTGTAAACCCACTTTTTAATTTTGAATTTTGTAAAGGTTATTATCCTAGAATAGCTAATGATAAAATGAATGGTAGAGTAGCAAGATTATTGGTATTTCCGTTATTAACTGCATTAGAAAAAACTATTGGTAAAAGCGAATACTTAGAATTTATGAAATCTTTTAAATATCCTCTAGCAGGAGAGTTTTCATTTAGACGAAATGTTTTACCAGAGTTAAGAATATCATCAGACTGGGGTATTGAAGTGGGTATTTTATCTGAAATGCAGAGAAGTTTTTCACCTCAAAATATTTGCCAAGTTGATTTAGCTGATACATATGATCATAAACATCAAGTTCTATCAATGGATGATGAAACAAAGGGATTATCTAGGATGTCAATTGATATCATCAAAACATTTATAAAAAAATTAGCTACACAAGGTAATACTTTTAGTAGAGAAAAATTTAGATCACTAAAAGCAACCTATTATAGATCAGCTCTAGATTTAATCGACATATATAGAAGTGATGCTATGATGAATGGTCTAAATTTTGATTCACATACAGAAGAACAAGCTGTTGAACTATTTGCAATGAATATAATGAAAGCGGGTGAAGCATTTATTCTTAATCCAATGGATACCCCTTTTATCCCAACCTGGAGTAGAGTAAAAAGCGCTATACCTGATTTTCTCGGAAGACTTGAAAAAGTAGTTAATGATGATAATAAAAAATATTCTTAATGCTTATTCAAAAAGATCAGAAAAAAATTAGATCTATATTAGAAAATATATATAAACTAATATTACCAAAGAGAGACATCAATAATTTAAAAGACGAAATAATTCAAATAATTAAGAACTTTAATCAAAAAAATCCAAAAAAAAAAATAATAATCTCAGAAAAAACTTCTTTAATTATTTGTTACGGAGATGCTGTTTATTCAAATGAAAAAGGCTCAATTAAAGTATTTCAAAGTTTTTTTCAAAAAAATTTGAAAAAATACTTTGATACCATTCATTTTTTACCTTTTTATCCCTCTAGTAGTGATAGTGGCTTTGCTGTTAAAGATCATTATAAAATTGAAAAAAGAATAGGTAATTGGTCTGATTTAAAAAGAATTTCAAAATATAATAATATTATGGCTGATATTGTAATTAATCATTCATCAGCAAGAGGGTTGTGGTTTAAAAATTTCTTGAAAAGAAAAAAACCTGGTAAAGATTATTTTTTAACTGTTAATTCAAAATTCAATACTTCTAAAGTAGTTAGACCGAGAGACCATGAGCTACTAAAAAAAATTAAAATTTTTGATAAATCTGATTATCTTTGGCGAACTTTTAGCCCAGATCAAATTGATCTAAATTTTAAAAATCCATCTGTATTACTAAGATTCATAAAGATTATGATTCATCTTATCAATAATGGCATAACTATTTTTAGACTTGATGCTATTGCGTATCTTTGGAAAGAAAATGGATCTAAATGTATAAATTTAAGACAAACTCATGAAATTATAAAACTCTTAAGAATTATTAGTAATCATCTAAATGTAGAAACTATAATTATTACTGAAACCAATTTACCTGAAAAAGAAAATTTAAGTTACTTTGGTAAAAATGATGAGGCTAATTGGATTTATAATTTTTCTTTACCACCATTATTAATTCACGCTTTTTTATTTGAAAATAATTCATATCTCAATAAATGGAGCAAAAATCTTCCAGTTGCAAAATTTGGGAATAATTATTTAAATTTCATTGCATCCCATGACGGAATTGGAATTCGGCCTACTGAAGGAATACTTAATAATAAGTCATTAAATAATTTTCTTAAAAGATTGAAAAAGAACGGATCAAAATTTTCATACAGAAAAGTTCATAATAAATCTAAAAAAGTATATGAAGCAAATATAACAGTTTTTGATGCATTAAAAAAATCTGATTATGATCCAAAAGGAAAATTTTTTTTAGAACGTTATGTTGCTGCTCATGCTATAATGATTTCTTTTGAGGGAATTCCAGCTATATATTTCAACTCTTTATTTGGTAAATCAAATGATGAAGCTAAATATATAATTACTGGAAATAATAGAGATGTTAATAGATATAAATGGAATTATAAAAATATTATAAGGAAACTCAGCGATAATAAGACTAAGCAAAGTATTTTTTATAGTAATATCGCAAATTTATTAAGTATTAGAAGAAAACAAAAAGCCTTTCATCCTAACGGTAAAAGATACAATATAAATCTTGGATCAAAACTATTCTGCTTCAAAAGATTAAGTTTAGATAAAAAACAATTAATTATTTGTATTACCAATCTATCTTCAAAAAATCAGACCACTAAACTAAACAAAGAATTTCAAAATTATAAAGATTTATTAAATTTAAAGACAAAATTTAAAGACAAAAACTTATTAACTTTAAAACCTTTTCAAACAGTTTGGTTGAGTAATATTTGAGAAAGTTTTAATTAATAAGAGCTTTTTCTAAATATTTTTTATCAAGTTTACAATCTTTATATCCACGCTTAACTACGGTCAAATACCTTTCTGTAGGAAATTTAAAAGGAGTTTTATTTACCATTGTATAAGTCATTACTTTTTTACCATAATAAAAAAAATAAAATTTTTTATATAAAATAGGATAATCTTCATAAACATCTAATTTTCTTTCATCACTTTTTGATATCTCAAATAATCCACCAGGAACAATTGAATTTTTTTTTGGCTCTATGTCAGCTGCTCTATATTTGCTTCTAAAAGTTAATCTAAAATTCTTTAAGTTTATCTTTTTGATATAAACACTATCTTTACATCTACGCTTCATTTGAAAATGATGTAAATTACTTCCGTAAGCAAAATAAAGCATTAGCGATTAACAATTTCTATTTTTTTTTCACTAACAAATTTTAGAATTTGTGAATTACATTCGTCAATTTTTGACTGATTTTCAGACCTTAAAACAATAGAAACACCAAGTTTACCTGCATGAAAAAAAGGATAACTTCCTATTTCAACATCTTTATTTTCCTTCTGAACTTTAGTTAGTGAATTAGCAATTTCACTTTCAACAGTTCTCAGACTAATTGTATGACTTAAAATTGGTTCACCTCCAACAATTTTATTCTTTAACCCTCCTAACATTGATTTTAAAATTGAAGGTACACCAGGCAAACAAAAAACATTATCAACACTAAAACCTGGAGCACCACTTGTTGGATTTAATATTAATTCAGCATCACTTGGCATCCATACCATTTTTTGCCTACCTTCATTGAATTCTCCAGGCTTATAATAAGACTCTAGAATTTTAAATGCTTCTTTATGTATCTCGTATTTTTTACCAAAGGCTTTCGCCACAGATTTGGCTGTAATATCATCATGAGTAGGACCTATCCCGCCTGTGGTAAAAACATAATCATAAGTTTTTCTAAAAAAATTGAGATTATCAACAATAATGTCTTCCTCATCAGGCACTACTCTCACTTCGGTAACTTTTACACCAATAGAATTTAACCATGTAGCTAATGTGCTAGTATTTGTATCTTGAGTTCTGCCAGAAAGAATCTCATTGCCGATGATTAATATTGCAGCATTTACTTTTATGTTTTTACTCATTTTGTATGTATAATTTCTTTATGGAATTTACCAAGTCTTTATTAAAAGGCAAATTAATCAAAAGGTATAAACGTTTTTTTGTTGATATTAAATTAAATAAATCAACTGTAACAGCTCATTGTCCAAACACAGGTTCCATGAAGGGTCTTCTTGAAGAAGGAAATGATGTTTATGTTCTTAAACACGATGATCCTAAGAGAAAATTAAAATATAGTCTGGAAATAATTAAAGCTCAAAATAATCTAGTTGGCGTAAATACACATTTAGCAAATAAAATAGTAAACCATGGATTAACAAATAATTTAATTAAAGAACTTAAAAACAATGATTCGATAAAACCTGAGGTTTTTTTTAATAAAGAAACAAGATTTGACTTTCTTATTGAAAAAAGTGAGCAAAAAAGTTTTGTTGAAGTAAAAAATGTTACTCTTTTTAGGGAAAAAAAAACAGCTGAATTTCCAGATGCAGTTACTTCAAGAGGATCAAAACATTTGCTTACCCTTATTGATGCCATAAAAAAAGGGTATAAAAGTTATCTGATATTTTTAGTACAGATAGAAAATATGGAATTTTTTAAGATAGCAAGAGATATAGATAACGAATATTATAAAAATTACATTCATGCCAAAAAAGCGGGAGTTAATTTTTTAGCCTATGCGTGTAAAATTAATACAAAGGAAATTAAAATTCAAAAGAAACTTAAAATCATAAATGAATAATTATTCTGAAAAATTTGAAAAAATGAGAGTTGCAGGAAAACTAGCTGCACAAACTTTAGATATGCTTACTGAGAACATTAAAGAAGGTATATCAACTGATTACATAGATAAATTAGGATACGAATTTATTAGAGATAATGGGGGATATTCAGCTCCTTTATATTATCGAGGTTTTAAAAAATCATTATGTACATCATTAAATCACGTTATTTGTCATGGTGTTCCTACAACAGATAGAATTTTAGAAGAAGGGGATGCAGTTAATGTTGATGTTACAGCAATTATTGATGGTCATTATGGTGATACAAGTAGAATGTTTTGCATTGGAAATACTTCAATTAAACTTAATAACTTGATTAACACTACATATGAGTCCATGATGAGGGCAATAAAAATTCTTAAACCGGGTATCAGGCTTGGAGATATTGGACATGAAATTCAATCTCATGTTGAGGAAAAAGGTTTTTCGGTTGTAAGAGATTTTTGTGGTCATGGTATAAGCACTACTTTTCATGAGTCACCAAACATTCTTCACTATGGAACCAAAAATACAGGTATGGAATTAAAACCTGGAATGACTTTTACTATTGAACCTATGATTAATGCTGGAAAGTTTGATGTAAAAATGCTTAATGATGGTTGGACTGCAGTAACAAAAGATAAATCTTTATCTGCACAATTTGAGCATACTTTAGGCATAACAGAAAATGGATATGAAATTTTTACAGAATCTGTTAAAGGTTACTCAAAGCCTCCGTACTTATAACTTAATAAATGATTAAAAGATATTCTCGAAAAGAACTTACTGATATTTGGTCAGAGGAAAATAAATATAAAATATGGCTTGATGTTGAAATTGCAGCAGCTCAAGCTATGGAGAAACTAGGTCAAATACCCAAAGGAGTTTCATCGGTAGTTAAAAAAAAAGCTAGAATTAATGTTAAAAGGATCCATCAAATTGAAGCACAAGTGAAGCATGATGTGATCGCCTTTCTAACCTCTATAACAGAAAAAGCTGGTATTAAAGCTAGATATCTTCACCAAGGCATGACTTCATCTGATGTTTTAGACACAAGTTTTAATATCCAACTATTACAATCAGGCAAAATAATTCTTAAAGATTTAGATCAGTTATTAAAAGTTTTAAAGAAACAAGCTAGAAAATATAAGCTCACTCCATGTATGGGTAGAAGTCATGGAATTCATGCTGAACCAATCACTTTTGGATTAAAATTAGCATCATATTACGAAGAGTTTAAAAGAAACAGAAAAAGATTAATTTCTGCAATTGATGAAGTTTCTACTTGTGCAATCTCAGGTGCGGTAGGAACCTTTGCAAATATATCACCTAATATTGAAAAACATGTTGCAAAAAAACTTGGTTTAAAAGTTGAACCAGTCTCCACTCAAGTTATCCCAAGAGACAGGCATGCGTTTTATTTTTCAGTATTAGGAATAATTGCAGGTTCAATAGAAAGAGTTGCTACCGAAATTAGACACTTGCAAAGAACTGAGGTTTATGAGTTACAAGAATATTTTTCAAAAAATCAAAAAGGTTCTTCAGCAATGCCTCACAAAAAAAATCCTATTCTAAGTGAAAATCTTACTGGTCTTGCAAGAATGGTAAGAAGTTCCGTCATACCTGCGCTAGAAAATATAGCTTTATGGCATGAGAGGGACATTTCGCATTCAAGTGTAGAGAGAAATATAGGACCTGATGCAAACATTACTATTGATTTTGCTTTAGTTAGATTAACTAATATTTTAGATAATATGATTGTTTATCCAAAAAAAATGTTAGAAAATTTAAATTTAACGAAAGGACTTATTTTCTCACAAGAACTTATGCTTGAACTTACAAAATCAGGATTGAGTAGAGAGAAATCTTATAAGATGGTTCAAAATTACGCAAAAAAATGTTTTGCTGAAAACTTAAATTTATTTGATGTAATTCAGTCTGATAAATACATAATTAATAGTATATCTAAGAAAAAATTAAAAAATATTTTTAGTTATTCTAAGCATTTTAAAAATGTTAATTTAATCTTTAGAAGAGTTTTTAAATAATGAAAAAAGGAAAAAAACTTTATGAAGGAAAAGCTAAAATTATCTATGCAACTTCAGATAAAAATTTAGTCATTCAGTATTTCAAAGACGATGCTACAGCTTTTAATAATCAAAAAAAATCTACTATAGAGGGTAAAGGGGTTTTAAATAATAGAATTTCTGAACATATACTTTCAAATCTTTCTCAAATAGGAATTAAAAATCACTTAGTTAAAAGACTAAATATGAGAGAACAAGTCATAAAGTTAGTTGAAATTATACCTATTGAATTTGTAATAAGAAATATTGCAACTGGATCGATAACTAAGAGATTAGGAATAGAGGATGGTACTGTTTTAAAAGAACCTTTAATTGAATACTGTTTAAAAGATGATGCCCTTGGTGATCCGTTAATAGCTGAAGATCATATTTATGCTTTTGATTGGGCATCAAAAAAAGAGATAGAAAAAATAAAAAAAATGATTTTAAGAATTAATGATTTTATGATTGGTATGTTTAGAGGTGTTGGAATTAAACTAATAGATTTCAAATTAGAATTTGGAAGAATTAAATTAAATGGAAAAAATGAGATAATTCTTGCAGATGAAATTAGTCCCGACACATGTAGGTTATGGGACTCAATAACTGAAAAAAAATTAGATAAAGATAGATTTAGAAAAGATTTAGGTGATTTAATTCCTGCATATACAGAAGTAGCAAAAAGATTAGGTATTTTACATGAACAATCAAACGTAACAGCGGTAAACATTACTAAATTGTCTTCTGTAAAAAAAAGAAGTAAATGAAAGTTTCTGCAGTTATCACATTAAAGAAAGATGTTCTTGATCCACAAGGTAAAGTTATTCAGCAAGCTTTAGATGGAATGGGTTTTAAAGACATAAATGAAATTCGACAAGGAAAATATTTTGAAATTGATGTAAAAGAAAATGATCCAAAAAAAGCACACAAAATTGTTGAGGATATGTGCAAAAAACTTTTAGCTAATCTTGTCATAGAGGATTATAAAATTATTGGAACAAATTAATCTATGAAATCATCAGTTATAACTTTTCCTGGGTCAAACTGTGATAGAGACATGGATGTAGCTCTCAAAAAATTTGGTTTTAATAATAAAATGGTTTGGCATAATGACAACGAATTGCCAAAAAGTGATTTGGTGGTTTTACCAGGAGGTTTTTCTTATGGTGACTACTTAAGATGTGGGAGTATGGCTTCAAAATCTAAGATAATGCAATCAGTTATTAATTTTGCAAAATCAGGTGGCTTAGTTATGGGTATTTGCAATGGTTTTCAAATATTAGTTGAAAGTGGCTTAGTTCCTGGAGTTTTATTAAGAAATAAATATTTAGAATTTATTTGTAAAAATGTTTTTGTTAAAATTGAAAATAAAGATAATCCATACTTTAAAAATTTAGATAAAGACATTTTTGAATTTCACATTGCTCATAATGAAGGAAATTATTTTTGTACAGGTGATCAACTTAAGGAAATTGAGGATAATAATCAGGTAGCTATTTATTATTGTAATAATAATGGCAAAACAGAGGAAAAATTTAATCCCAATGGTTCATTAAAAAATATTGCAGGTATTTTTAATAAAGAGAAAAATGTCTTAGGAATGATGCCTCACCCAGAAAGAATGATAGATAAGAGTTTATCAGGAGAGGATGGATCTTTGTTTTTTAAAAATCTTATTAATAATATTAGATAATGGAAGTTAACGAACAAATTGCAATAGACCACGGTCTAAAAAAAGATGAATATAAAAAAATCTGTGATCTACTTAAAAGAACTCCTAATTTAACTGAGCTAGGAATTTTTTCTGCAATGTGGAATGAGCATTGCTCCTATAAATCTTCAAGACTTCATTTAAAAAAATTACCAACCACTGGAAAAAAAGTAATTCAAGGTCCTGGTGAAAATGCTGGTGTAATAGATATTGAGGACGGTGATGCAATTGTATTTAAAATTGAAAGTCATAATCACCCATCTTTTATTGAGCCTTATCAAGGTGCAGCTACTGGTGTAGGTGGAATTATGAGAGATGTATTTACAATGGGTGCTAGACCTATTGCTAACTTAAATTCAATTCATTTTGGATCTCCCCAACATAAAAAAACAAAAAATTTGTTAAGAGGTGTTGTTCATGGAATTGGTGGTTATGGAAATTGTATGGGAGTACCAACAATAGCTGGTCAGACATCGTTTGACAGTTCTTATAACGGAAATATTTTAGTAAATGCAATGACTTTAGGTCTTGTAAAAAAAAATAAGATTTTTTACTCAAAAGCAGCAGGTTTGAATAAACCGGTCATATATGTAGGATCTAAAACTGGTAGAGACGGAATTCATGGAGCAAGTATGGCTTCTGCTAGTTTTGATGAAAAGATTGAAGAAAAAAAACCTACAGTCCAAGTAGGAGATCCATTTACAGAAAAACTACTTTTAGAAGCATGTTTAGAATTGATGGCTGGGGACTCAATTATTGCAATTCAAGATATGGGTGCAGCTGGTCTTACATCCTCAAGTATAGAGATGGCATCTAAAGGAAATTTAGGGATTGAGCTTAATTTGAATAAAGTTCCTTGTAGAGAAACAAAAATGACCCCTTATGAAATAATGTTATCTGAGAGCCAAGAAAGAATGTTGATTGTATTAGAGAACGGTAAAGAAGGACTTGCAAAAAAAATATTTGATAAATGGAATTTAGATTTTGCTATTATTGGTAAAACTACCAAAACAAAAAATATTGAATTATTTTTTGACAATGAGCAAGTAGCAAAAATACCTGTAAATACATTAGTTGAAAATTCACCAATGTATGATCGTAAGTGGAAAAAATCAAAATTACCTAAAAAAATTAAATTTGAAAAAGAAGTTTTTAGTAACCTAAAAATAAAAGGTGTTTTACAAAAAATTTTATCAAATCAAAATATTTGTAGTAAAGAATGGATTTGGCGACAATATGATCATACAGTAATGGGAGATACTATTCAAAAACCTGGAGGAGACTCTGGAGTAGTGAGAGTTCATGGAACAGAAAAAGCTGTTGCAGCTACTGTAGACTCGTCAGCAGTATATTGTTGGGCACATCCTTTAACTGGTGGAAAACAAGTTGTTGCTGAAAGTTGGAGAAATTTAATTTCTGTAGGGGCAACACCTATTGCAATAACTAATTGTCTAAATTTTGGAAGTCCAGAGAAAGAAGATAATATGGGCGAATTTGTTGAATGTGTAAAAGGAATTGGAGAAGCAAGTAAATATTTAGAATTTCCAGTCGTTTCAGGAAATGTCTCTTTTTATAATCAAACAAAAGAAGTTGGAATAAAACCTACTCCATCAATTGGCGGTGTTGGCTTAATAAAGAATTACAAAAAAATGATAACGATGGATTTTAAAGAAATAAATAATTTAGTATTGATAATTGGTAAAACAGAGGGACATATCGATCAAAGTTTATTTGCAAGAACTATTTTAGATGAAAAAAATGGCCCACCACCTGAAATTAATCTTTTTAATGAAAAAAATAATGGTCAATCTTTACTAAGTCTAATTGAAAAAGATTATATTAAAAGTGCGCATGATATATCTTTAGGTGGTCTTATAACGGCAGTTAGCAAAATGTGCATCAAAGGAAATAAAGGTATTAAAATAAAAAGATCTAAGTCCTTAATCAGTGAAATAGAATATTTATTTTCTGAGGATCAAGGTAGATATATTATTGAAATAGATCCAAAAAACTTAAAAGAAGTAACTAAAATTTTAAATAAAAATTCAGTTCATCATGAAGAACTAGGTATTATCATTGAAAAAGAGATGATTATTAACGAAAAGACAAAAGTTACAATTGACGAATTAAAATCATATAATACAAATTGGTTAACTAACTTTATGAGCTCGTAATGGCAATGGATTTAAAAGAAATTGAGAAATATATAAAAGAAGCTTTACCTGATGCTTCAATTGATATTCAAGATTTAGCGGGAGATGGAAATCATTATTCCGCAACAATAACCTCAACTCAATTCAGTGGAAAAAGTAAAATTGAACAACATAAAATGGTCTATAATTCTCTTAAAGGAAAAATGGGAAATGAGCTTCATGCTTTAGCAATAAAAACAAAGGAACAATAAATGGATGATCAAACCAAAAATCTAATTCAAGAACATATTAACACTAATGAAGTATGTTTATTTATGAAAGGTACTCCAGATGCACCACAATGTGGATTTTCAATGGCTGTTTCAAATATACTCAAAATTTTAGAAGTAAATTATAAAGGTGTAAATGTTTTAGAAAATCAAGAATTAAGAGAAGGTGTCAAAGTTTTTAGTGATTGGCCAACAATACCACAACTCTATATCAAAAAAGAATTTGTAGGAGGTTGTGATATAATTAAAGAAATGTATGAGAGTGGTGAACTAAAAAAGATGTTTGAAGACAAAGGTATCGCTTACAAAAAATAAATTATCTAGAGTAATATTCAATTACAAGATTCGGTTCCATTACTATTGGGTAAGGAACTTCTTCAAATTTTGGAATTCGCACAAATTTAAATTTTCTGTTTTTCTCATCAAGTTGAATATACTCTGGTGTCTCTCGCTCTTTATTTGCAAGAGCAATATCAATTATTGCCAACTGTTTAGATTTATCTCTTATTTCAATTGTGTCCTCTTCTCTTACGGAATAACTTGAGATATTAACTTTTTTCCCATTTACCTTCACATGACCATGATTAATCAATTGTCTCGCAGAAAATATTGTTGTAGCAAACTTTGCTCGATAAATTACTGCATCTAATCTTCTTTCAAGTAATCCTATCAAATTTTCACTAGTATCACCTTTTAGCATGCTTGCTTTTTTATAAATGTTTCTGAATTGTCTTTCATTAATGTTACCATAGTAGGCTTTTAATTTTTGTTTAGCTTGAAGTTGAATACCATAATCTGAAGGCTTAGAGGTCTTTGTTTGACCATGCTGACCTGGTCCATAAGCTCTTTTATTAAAGGGACTCTTAGGTCTACCCCATAAATTTGCTTTTAATCTTCTATCTACTTTATGTTTAGAATTTAATCTTTTTGTCATTTGGTATTCGGCTTTATAAACTTACTCATCATTTTGTCAATCAACGTTTTTTACCTAAACTTGCAAATACACTGGACAAAATACGAGTTTCTTTATCTGAAAGTTCCATTCTGTAAAAAATATTTCTTAAATTTTCAAGCATAATAGGTTTTTTTTCTTTGTGTTTAAAAAAATTAATTTCGTTAAGATTATTTAGACATAAATTAATCATAGATTGAATTTCTTTTTTGGAAGCTTTCTTTACCTTATTAGATTTTTTAAAATAATTAGATTTAGAGTTTAAAATGCTTGATATAAACTGTGCAATAATTATTAAGCTGTGAGATAAATTTAAAGATTTAAAATTAACATTAGTTGGAATTTGTAAAGTATAGTTTGCATAGCTCACTTCTTTATTTGATAACCCTGATGCTTCTGAACCAAATAAAAATCCAATTTTTTTTCTAAAATCAATTTTTTTTAAACCATCAAGATTAATATGTTTAACATTTTTGTTTCTAAATCTTGCAGATGTTGCGATTAATATATCGATATCTCCAAGGGAACTTTCTAAATTATTAAACACTTTACTTTTTTTTATAATATCTTTTGCTCCAACGGATGTTGCTAATATTTTATCGTTAGGAAAAATAGGTTTAGGATCAATGAGATATAACTTTTGAAAATTGAAATTCTTTATTGCTCTTGCGCATGCGCCAATATTCTCTGATAATTGAGGTTTGTGTAAAATAAATGTAACTTTATTTTTGTTCATTTATTTGATGCCATGATTTCTATTATAGTTAGACAATTTCGATTGATTAATTCCCTTTAGAAATTTTTGATCAACATCCCAAATGGAAACCTTTAAAGGATAACATTTTGCAACATCAGATGAATGTTCTGATCCACAATCTCCACCTGGACACGCAGACAAAGCTCCCAATAGATCTGTTTCTGCAAAAAATTCTAAATAATCACCGGGTCGTACTGGACTTGACTTCATAAAATATTGCTTAGTATCATTAGTAAAACCAGTAAGCATGAATACATTTAGTACATCGTGTACAATTTTTTCTGCATCATCTAATTTGACATTTTTTTCTTTAACTAAAGCTCTTGTCAAATTTGAATGACAACAATAATGATAATCATTATTTGATGTTAGCTTATAAGTGTAAGGATCACATCTAGTACCTATGACGTCGTGGACCGAACCTCCATCTTTGTCATAACCATACCAATCTAATGTATCCCATGTAATTGTAGCTAATGATCTTAAATATGGGAAGCTGCTAAACATTTTATCTCCAACTGAGATATGTGTTCCGTAGAGAGCTCTAGTTTTTCCAGAATAAAACTTTTCATTTAAATTATCAGCTTGAAATAAATTTAAATCTCCAACTTGTGGCCCTTCTACACTTTCTATTCTAAAAAAATTACCTGATTTAACATTAAAAGTTTTAGCATCTCTTGGAGGAACTATAACTTCATCAACTTGTTTAATGTGTTTTCTCGCTTCATGTAATATTTCAAGATTATTATTTATACTATCATTTGGGTAACAAACGACAGGATCTGCTCCTACCCTGCTTTCAATATCACTAGGTTTAATAGAGAACTTCTTAATTTTCATTTATTTACTTGCAGGAGCTTTATCCTTAAATAATTTAAAATCTAAACTATCGATAAGTGCCTTAAATGATGCATCAATTATGTTTGGAGATACGCCTATAGTAAACCAATTTTTTCCCTGGGAGTCTGTGCTTTCAATCGATACTCTTGTAGTAGCCTCAGTTCCTGTGTTTAAAATTCTTACCTTATAGTCAACTAGTTTTAAATCTTTCAAATATTCGGAATATTTTTCTAACTTGGTAACATTTTTTCTTATAGCGTTGTCTAAAGCATGAACGGGTCCATTACCCTCACCCTCACAGACTATTTGTTCACCATCAACTTCTAATTTTGCTTTTGCTTTAGAGACTATTTTATCTTGATCATTTTTTGAAACTGAAACATCGTATTCTTTAATTGATATATATCTTGGAATTTCTCCCATTACTCTTCTAGCTAGTAACTCAAAAGAAGCATCAGCTCCATCATAACTGTAACCAATGAACTCTCTATCTTTTACTTCTTCTAAAAGTTTTTTGATTTTTGGATCATTTTCTTCAATTTCTACTCCAATTGTTTTAAGTCTAGATAAAATATTTGATTTACCTGATTGATCAGAAACAACTATATTTCTGTTATTGCCGACATCTTCTGGATTTATATGCTCATAAGTTTTAGGATCTTTTTGAACAGCAGACACATGTAAGCCCCCTTTGTGTGAAAATGCTGCAGCACCTACGTATGGTAAATGTTTATTTGGTTTTCTATTTAGTATCTCATCAAGTAGCCTTGAACATTGTGTAATATGTTTAATATTTTTTTCTTTAATGTTTATTTCAAATTTATCTGATAACTCTTTCTTAAGATGAAATGTTGGAATAATTGACATTAAATTAGCATTGCCACATCTTTCACCTAAGCCATTGATAGTGCCTTGGATTTGTCTAGCTCCTGATAAAACAGCTGCAATTGAATTTGCAACAGCATTACCAGTATCATTGTGAGCATGAATACCTAAATTTTTACCAGGTATGTGTTCTGAAACTTCTTTTACAATTTTTGTAACTTCATGAGGAAGTGTTCCACCATTTGTATCACATAGAACTATCCATTTAGCTCCATTATCATAAGCAGCTTTAATACAAGCTAAAGCATATTTTGGATTTGCTTTGTAACCGTCAAAAAAGTGTTCTGCATCAAACATGAACTCTTTGTTATTTTTTACAAAATGTTTTGTTGTCTCTTTAATATTTTCTAAATTTTCCTCATTAGTGATTCCTAAAGCAACATCAACATGAAAATCCCAAGACTTTCCTACTAAACAAACAGATTTAGTATTTGAATTTAAAATTGCTGACAAACCTGGATCATTTTCAGCACTTCGTCCAGCTTTCTTTGTCATTCCAAAAGCAGTGAATGTAGAGTTTTTTAAATCCAAACCCTTTTGAAAAAATTCAGTATCAGACGGATTAGCCCCTGGCCAACCCCCCTCTATATAATCCACACCAAGATTATCTAAAGCATGAGCGATCTTTGCTTTTTCATCAATTGAAAAATGCACACCTTGAGTTTGTGCTCCATCTCTTAATGTTGTATCAAATATGTATAATCTTTCTTTACTCATTTAAATTTCCACAGTGTTTTATCATCTTTGTCCTCTATTAAAACACCTTTATCTAAAAGCTTATTTCTAATTTCATCTGCTTCTTTATAATTTTTGTTCTCTCTTGCCTTGTTTCTTAAATCAATCATCTTTTTTATTTCTTCCTCACTAATAGAGGCTTTATTCTTTTTAAAACTATCCCATTGTTTGCTGTCCTCATTAAATAACCCAATAAATTTACAAGCAGATATAAAAATATCTAGATCCTCACCTTTATTAGCTTTGTCATAAAGTTGATGTAAATTTGCTATATAACCTGGAGTGTTAAGATCTTCATATAAAGGTTTCAAAATCACCTCCGGAATATCTGCATTATTAATTTCAGGTGAATAAATGCGATACCATTTATCCAAGGTGTTTTGACAATCACTAATTAGTTTTTCGTTCCAATCTAAGGGCTGTTTATAATGTGCACTCATAAGTGCTAACCTAATAACCTGCCCACTCATTTTTTTTCTAAAGTCTTTTATCTTTAAAATATTCCCCTGAGATTTTGCCATCTTTTCATTGGACATGGTTATAAAGGCATTATGAACCCAATAATTTGCAAAAGCTTTTGTATCATTAGCACATCTTGATTGTGCTATTTCATTTTCATGATGTGGAAAAATTAAATCAATTCCACCTCCATGAATATCAAACTCCTCACCTAAAAATTTTTTTGACATTGCGGAACATTCCAAATGCCAACCAGGTCTACCCTTTCCCCAGGGTGAGTCCCATGAAGGTTCATTATCATTTGAAGGTTTCCACAATACAAAATCCTCTGAGTTTTTTTTATTTTCACTAATTTCAACTCTCGAACCAGCAATTAATTCCTCTAAATTTTTATTTGATAATTTTCCATAATCAGAAAATTTTTTTACCTCAAAGTAAACATGACTTTCATTTTCATAAGCAAAACCTTTTTTTATTAACTCATTTATCATTTCAATCATTAGACCAATATGTTCTGTGGCTTTGGGTTGATGTGTTGGATTTTCACAATTTAAAAATTTACAATCTTCTAAAAAACTTTTAGTAACTTTTTCTGTTAATTCTTTAGTTGAAATTTTTTGCTCTTGTGATGATTTAATTATTTTATCATCTATATCAGTTATATTTCTTACATATGTAACTGACTCAAATTTTTTTTTGAGAAGCTTAAATAAGATATCAAATATGATTAATGGTCTAGCATTACCAATATGAGGATCATCATAAACTGTTGGTCCACAAACATACATTCCAATATTACTTTTATTTTTTGGAATAAATTGTTCTTTTTTATTAGTTAAATTATTTGTTAAAAAAATATCCATTTTAATTGATTAAGAAATATACCTTATTTAGTGATTTGTTAATCTAATTGATTAACTAGGAATTTTGCATACAGGAATAGGCTCCATTTTATGCAAATTTTGTTTTCTAATTTTTTCGTATTCTATTTTGTGGGGTGAATTTGGATTGATCATTGCATCTTCCAAGGCTTGATAGTCAAAACCTAATTGACCTTCATCAGTTCTTCCATCATCCCATAAACCATCTGTAGGAGGTGCATCAATAATCTCTTGAAGAATTCCTAATTCTTTACCAATTTCCCAAACTTCTGTTTTGTTACAATCAGCTATTGGAGAAATATCAACACCACCATCTCCGTATTTTGTATAAAAACCAACTCCAAAGTCCTCAACTTTATTACCTGTGCCAACCACTATCCCTTTATTTGCAGCTGCAACTTGATAAAGTGTTGTCATTCTTAATCTTGCTCTTGAATTTGCAAATCCGTGTTCATTATTAAATTTACTCAATGTGGATGAGAATGACTCAAATAACTTGTCTAAGCTTATTGTATGGGCTTGAACATTCTTAAATTTTTTTACTAACCAATCCTGATGTTTCAAACTTAAATCAT
Organism: uncultured Pelagibacteraceae bacterium; assembly: GCA_902565935.1. Classification (GTDB taxonomy): domain Bacteria; phylum Pseudomonadota; class Alphaproteobacteria; order Pelagibacterales; family Pelagibacteraceae; genus Pelagibacter. The sequence goes on along the minus strand of CACFGT010000007.1, from coordinate 21,207 downwards.
GCTGATGATCTATTTGTTTTATAGGCATACTCAAAACAATTGTTTTTAAACCAGTCATTGCACTTAACGTACTAGATACAGATGAGTCAATTCCTCCAGAAATACCTATCACTAAAGACTCGGCTTTAGTTGGCATTTTATCAACATAGGATTTGATCCAATTTGATATGTATTTTACTTTTTCTGAAGGACTCATAACTTATATTTAATCACCTTGTAATTTAAAACAATGGCTTAAGATGCCGCTTGAATAGCATTTTTAGAATAGCTGCTATTCTTTTTTAACTCATCTGAAATTAAGAAAGCTAATTCTAAAGCTTGATCAGAATTTAGTCTTGGATCACAATGTGTATGATATCTACTTGATAAGTCAGCATCAGATATTTTTCTTGCACCACCAGTGCACTCTGTCACATCTTGTCCAGTCATTTCAACATGTAATCCACCAGCATATGAACCTTCGGCCTGATGAACTGCGAAAACATTTTTTACTTCATTTACAACATCGTTGAAAGGTCTAGTTTTAAAACCAGTGGTTGATTTAATTGTATTTCCGTGCATTGGATCGCAAGACCAAACTACATTTAATCCTGCCTTTTTAATTCCTCTAATTAATTTAGGTAAAAATTTTTCAACATTTTGATGACCAAATCTTGAAATTAAAGTTATTTTACCTTTTTCGTTTTGAGGATTTAAAGCCTCACAAATTTTTGCTATTTCATCTGGTTTTGATGTCGGTCCACATTTAATTCCAATAGGATTTTCTATTCCTTTACAGAATTCTACATGACCTCCGTCTAGTTGTCTTGTTCTATCACCAATCCAAACAAAGTGTGCAGACGTATCATGATACTCTCCAGTAGTAGAATCAACTCTAGTCATACATTCTTCGAAAGGTAAATGTAAAGCTTCATGGGAAGTCCAGAAATTTACAGTATATAATCTATTATTAAAATCTGAAGTAATTCCACAAGCTTCCATAAAAGCTAAAGCATCAGCAATCTTATCCTCTAAATCTTTAAACTTTTTTGCTTGAGGACTTTTTTTTATGTAGTCTAAATTCCATAAATGAACTTTATTTAAATCAGCAAACCCTCCTTTTGAAAAGGCTCTTAAGAGATTTAAAGTTGAAGCTGATTGTGAATAAGCTTTAAACATTCTTTTTGGATCAGGTCTTCTTGCTTTTTCTGTAAAATCTATTGCATTAATATTGTCACCTAAATAACTAGGTAATTCTTTATCACCTTGTTTTTCAGTTGGTGCACTTCTAGGTTTTGAAAATTGACCTGCAATTCTTCCTAATTTTACAACAGGCAAAGATGCTGAGTAAGTCAAAATTAAAGACATCTGAAGTATAACTTTGAACGTATCTCTAATGTTATCAGGATGAAACTCTGCAAAACTTTCAGCACAATCTCCTCCTTGCAAAAGAAAAGCTTTACCATCTACAACCTTAGCTAACTGATCTTTCAAATGTCTAGTTTCACCTGCAAACACAAGAGGAGGAAATGTTTTTAATTTATTTAAAACAGTATTTAATTCTTTCTCATCCTCATACGTAGGTATGTGTTTTACAGGATACTTTCTCCAGCTATTTACTTTCCAATTTTTCATATTCAACTTAAGATTGTTGTATCAGAGTTTGATTATTATTCAACGGTTACTGATTTAGCCAAATTTCTAGGTTTATCTATATCAAAGCCTTTTTTAAGTGCAGAGTAATAAGCCAATTTTTGTAATGGTATTGTTAAAAGAAAAGGTAACAAATCATCATTTGTACTCTCAACTTCTATTGTTTCCCAAATGTTTTCAGAAACAATTTCATCTTTACTTTTATTAGTAACTAAAAGAACTTTAGCTCCTCTCGCAATAACTTCTTGCATATTTGAAATTGTTTTTTTGTAGTAATTATCTCTAGGCGCTAAAACAACTACTGGCATACCTTCCTCTATTAATGCCAAAGGTCCGTGTTTCATTTCTCCAGCGGGATAACCCTCTGCATGAATGTAGGACAATTCCTTTAGCTTTAAAGCACCTTCTAAAGCTATTGGAAAAGAGAAACCTCTACCCAAAAACATTGATCCTTTTGCTTCATTAAAAGTATTAGAAACTAATTGTATCTTGTTATCAGTTAACAGAGTTTTTTCGACTAACTTAGGTAATTCTTTAAGATCATTAAGTTTTTGACTAAACAGGCCTTTATTTAAATCACCTCTTAATAATCCAAGTTTTAATGCTAAAATATATAGTATTAAGATTTGACCTAAAAAAGCCTTGGTTGATGCAACACCAATTTCTGTCCCACAGTGAATAGGTAATACAAATTCAGAGTCTCTTGCAATAGAGCTCTCTATAACATTAACAACAGCACAGGTTTTCATTCCATTTTTTTTACATAAATCTAAAGCTGCGTAAGTGTCTGCTGTTTCTCCAGATTGAGAGACAAATATATATAAAGTTTCTTTTTTAAATCTATTTTTTCTGTATCTAAATTCTGAAGCAATATCTACATTAACATCTAATGAAGTTAGTTCTTCAAACCAATATTTTGCCATCAAACATGAATGGTATGCAGTCCCACAGCCAATTAGGGTAATTGATGAAAATTCTTTATCTTTCCATGGAAAATTAAAAATATTAATGTTGTTATTTGAATGATCAACATACTCCTTAATTCCATTTTTTAAAGTAATAGGCTGTTCTTCAATTTCCTTTGCCATAAAATGTTTATAGTCGCCTTTATCATATTTTTCTTCATCAGATGACAATTCTAAAACTTTTTTATTTATCTTTATTCCATCTTCATTAAAAAATTCTACCTGATCTTTTTTAACAATACAAAACTCTCCATCATTCAAATAAGTTATTTTATTGGTCATTGATTTCAATGCATATGAGTCAGATCCTAGATAATTTTCATTTGGACCATAACCAACTGCAAGAGGTGATCCTCTTCTAGCGCCGACAATTAAATCTGGTTGATCTTTAAATATTATACCTAAAGCAAAACTGCCATGTAACGATTTTAAAGTTTTCATTATTGAGTTTACAATATTTTCAGTTTTAAGATTTTCAGTAATAAGATGAACAATAACTTCAGTATCAGTTTGTGACTTAAACTTATGTCCTTTACTTACTAAAAATTTTTTTAATAAAGTAGAGTTTTCAATTATTCCATTATGCACAACCGACACATTTTGAGAAGAATGTGGATGAGCGTTAATGCTATTTGGTAAACCATGTGTTGCCCAACGTACATGACCAATACCGATAGTCCCTTCCATACTTTTCACTAAAGAATTTTTTTCAAGATTATCAACTCTTCCTTCAGATTTTACTTCATTGATTAATCCACTCGAAAGCGTTGCAATACCTGCTGAGTCATAACCTCTATACTCTAATTTTTTTAATGAATTAATGATCGTCGATGAAACTGGTTTGTTGCTATTTATTCCTATAATTCCACACATATTTACTTTTTCTTTTTTTTATAATTTTTTACCTCTGTCTGTAAGCTTCTAGTCAATGCTAATGTTTTTCTTCTAACGTTTTTAGTAATAACTGAGCCAGCACCAATCACACTATTTTCTTCCAAAGTTAAAGGAGCAACTAAAGATGTGTTTGAACCAATAAACACATTATCTTTAATTTTTGTTTTGTTTTTTTTTACTCCATCATAGTTACAAGTAATTGTGCCTGCACCTATGTTAACTGATTTACCTATAGAGCTATCTCCAATATAAGTTAAATGACTTGCTTTAGAATTCTTGCCTAATACACTTTTTTTTACTTCAACAAAATTTCCAACTTTAGATCCCTCTTTTAAAACTGAGCCTGGTCTAATTCTTGCATATGGACCGACATCTACTTTATTTCCTATTTTACAATCCTCCAGATGAGAAAATGATTTTATGATTACATTATTTCCAATTTTTACTTTTGGACCAAAAACAACATAAGGCTCTATAGTTACATTCGTACCAATTCTTGTATCTTTTGAGAAAAAAATTGTTTCTGATCCAATCATTTTGACACCCATCTTTAAAAATTTATTTCTTAAATTATTTTGAGAATTTTTTATTTTTAATCGTTTCATCTTTGAAATTCTTTATATTAAGTATATACCTTTCTTAATTCACAAAATATTTCTTAAAAATACTTTTGATTATGAATAAAAAATTTACAATTCTTTTTGATTTAGATGGAACTTTAGTCGATACAGCGCCGGACTTAATGAGAGCTCACAATCATGTAATGAAAAGATTTGGTTATCCAACAAAATCAACTGAGGAAATTAGAAATTTGGTTGGACAAGGGGCTGGTGCAATGCTTGGAAGATCTATTTGGGGACAAGCTAAAAAGGAATTTGGAAAAATTGAGGATGAAAAAATTAAAAAAGAGATGGTTACAGAATTTGTAGATTTCTATGGAAAAAATATTGTTAATGAAAGTAAGCTCATTAAAGGTGTAAAAGATTTTTTAATTTGGGCAAAAAAAAAAGAAATTTTGATGGCAGTTTGTACAAATAAACAAGAACATCTATCTATAGATCTTTTAAAAAAAATCGGTATTTATGATTTTTTTGAATATGTTGCTGGACATAATACATTTGATTATTGTAAACCAGATCCAAGACACTTAACATCTGTTATAGAAATTTTAGATGGAGATATAAAAAAGTCTTTAATGATTGGTGATAGTGAAACAGATGCAAACGCAGCGAAAGAAGCTGGAATTCCTGTTATTTTGTTGGAAGATGGTTACACAGAAAAAAATATAAATGAAATTTATCACAATCACTTAATAAGAGACTTTGTAGGAATTGAGAAAATTGTAGAAAAATATCTTTAATATTGATTATTTTTTTTTAATCATTAAAAACAATTTCGATTATTAGGAGTTATTTTGAAATTACATAGTGTTAAAGTTTATCCATCTAAAAAATACTTACCCAAAAAAAATCAACTTGCATGGAAAATTGCCGAAATAGCAAGTGACAAAGCAAAGTTAAATAAGGATTCGATTGAAATGGTAATTAATAGAATTATTGACAATGCATCAGTTGCAATAGCATCTTTAAATAGAAAACCAGTTATGGCATCAAGAGAGATGGCGCTTAAACACTCTAGAAATAATGGAGCAACTTTATTTGGAGTTAATAATAAATTAACGTTTGATTGTGAGTGGGCAGCCTGGTCAAATGGAACTGCTGTAAGAGAACTTGATTTTCATGATACTTTTTTAGCTGCTGACTATAGCCATCCAGGAGACAACATTCCTCCTCTAATCAGTGTAGCTCAACAAAATAAAAGAAGTGGTTTGGATCTTCTAAGAGGAATCATAACTGCCTATGAAGTCCAGGTGAATTTAGTTAAAGGAATTTGTTTACATAAACATAAAGTCGATCACATAGCTCATTTAGGTCCGAGTGTTGCAGCTGGAATTGGTTCGATGTTAAGATTAAATACTGAAACTATTTATCAAGCAGTGCAACAAGCTCTTCATACTACTATTTCTACTCGGCAATCTAGAAAAGGTGAAATATCAAGTTGGAAAGCATATGCCCCTGCGCATGCTGGAAAACTTGCGATAGAAGCTGTGGATAGAGCAATGCGTGGTGAGGGTGCCCCCAGTCCTATCTATGAAGGTGAAGATAGTGTAATAGCAAGAATTCTTGATGGTAAAAAAGCCTTGTATAAAGTTCCTCTTCCAAAAAAAAATGAAACAAAAAAAGCAATTCTTGAAACTTACACAAAAGAATATTCAGCTGAATATCAATCTCAAGCTTTAATTGACTTAGCAAAAAAACTTAAAAAAAAAGTTCAAAATTTTAATCAAATTAAAAAGATAGATATTTATACTAGCCATCATACACACTATGTAATTGGAACAGGTGCCAATGATCCTCAAAAAATGGATCCAAACGCAAGCAGAGAAACACTAGATCATTCTATTATGTACATATTTGCTGTGGCCTTAGAGGATGGAACTTGGCATCACGTCAAATCATACACTAAAGCGAGAGCCACAAGAAAAAGTACAATTAGAATATGGAAATTAATCAAAACACATGAGGACAAAAAGTGGACTAAAAGATATCATGATCCAAATCCAAAGAAAAAAGCATTTGGTGCTAAAGTTGTAATAACTCTTAAAAATGGTACAAAAATTACTGAAGAGCAAGGTGTTGCTGATGCTCATCCTTATGGAACTCGTCCCTTTAAAAGGAGAAATTACATAAACAAATTTTTGACTCTTACAGAAAATATATTAAGTAAAAAAGAAACTGAAAGATTTTTAAGAACAGTGCAAAATTTAAGAAAACTTAAATCAGGACAATTAAATAAGTTAAATATAGAGGTAAAAAAAAGTAAACTTAAAAGAAATATAAAAAGAGGAATTTTTTAATGCACTTTGTAGAGAAAGAACCAAATCAAAAAAGAGAAGATTTTGTTAAAAAATTAAAATCTAATAAAATTTTAAGAGTTCCTGGTGCTTACAACCCTTTGACTGCAAAATTAATTGAAGAAATTGGGTACGATGCAGTTTATGTTTCAGGTGGTGTGATGGCTAACGACCTTGGTTTTCCAGATATAGGTTTAACAACACTCCAAGATGTGAGTACACGATCTTATCTTATTTCAAGAGTAACAAATCTTCCAACAATCGTTGATATTGATACAGGTTTTAAATCCTGTAAAGAAACAATTGAAACCTTTGAAGAATTTGGGATCTCTGCAGTTCATTTAGAGGATCAAATCGAAAGGAAAAGATGTGGCCACTTAGATAACAAAGAATTGATATCTACTGATGCAATGGTAAAAAAAATTAAAGAATGTATATCAGCTAAAAAAGATAAAAATTTTAAAATTATTGCTAGATCAGATGCAAAAAGTGTAGAGGGAATCGACAAAATGATTTATAGATGTAAAGCATATATTGATGCAGGTGCTGAAATAATTTTTCCAGAGGCTTTACAAAATGAAAAAGACTTCGAAAAAGTTAGAAAAGAATTGTCGTGCTACTTATTGGCTAATATGACTGAGTTTGGTAAATCAAAATTGTTTAATTATAAAGAACTTGAAAATTTCGGATACAATATAGTTATTTATCCAGTTACAACACAAAGATTAGCAATGAAAAATGTGGAAGATGGATTGAGAGACATTTATGCAAATGGACATCAGAACAATATTATTGATAAAATGCAGACACGAAAACGATTATATGAACTTGTTGATTACGAGAAATATAATAGTTTAGATGAAAAAATTTATAATTTTAGCACTGAGGGTCATGAATAATGAGTGATGATATTAAAAAAGGATTGCTTGGAATAGTTGTTGATGAAACTGAAGTTTCTAAGGTGATGCCTGAAATCAATTCTCTTACATACAGAGGTTATGCTGCGCAAGATTTATGTGAATATTGTAGGTTTGAAGAAGTTGCTTACTTGATTTTGAATAAAGATCTACCCAACACTATTCAGCTCAGAAAATTTGAAAAAGAAGAAAAAAATAATAGAGAATTATCTAAAGATCTTTATTCAATGCTCAAAAAAATGCCTAGAAAATCTCATCCAATGGATGTAGCAAGAACAGCTGTAAGCATAATGGGTCTTGAAGACAAAGAAACTACAGATTCCTCTCCAGAAGCAAATATGAGAAAAGCTATAAGAATTTTAGCTAAAACTCCTACGGCTTTAGCGGCATTTTACAGATTAAGAAAAGGTAAAAAAATTATTAAACCTAAAAAAAATTTAAATATCGCTGAAAACTTTTTTTATATGTGTTTTGGAAAAGTTCCCCAAAAAGAAATAGTTAAAGCTTTTGATGTTTCTCTAATTTTATACGCTGAGCATAGTTTCAACGTATCAACATTTACAGCAAGAACTATAACAAGTAGTTTGTCTGATATTCATGGTGCTATTACTGGAGCAATTGCAAGTTTAAAAGGTCCACTTCATGGAGGAGCTAATGAAGAGGTAATGCATATGATGAATAAAATTAAATCTCCTAATAATGCACTTAAATGGATTAATACTGCTTTAGACAAAAAAGAAGTTGTAATGGGTTTTGGACATAGAGTTTATAAATCAGGCGACTCTAGAGTTCCTACAATGAGAAAATATTTTGCGAAAGTTGCTAAAATTAAAAAAGATAAAAAGTTTGAAAAAATTTATGATATTGTAGAAAAAGTGATGATAGACAGAAAAAATATCCATCCAAATGTAGATTATCCGACAGGCCCCACATATCATTTAATGGGGTTTGATACTGATTTTTTTACACCCATCTTTGTAGTATCAAGAATCACAGGTTGGTCAGCACATATAATGGAACAACACGCTGCAAATAAACTTATAAGACCCTTAGCTAGTTATAAAGGAAATCAGCATAGAAAAGTTGTTCAATTAAATCAAAGATAAAAATTTTCTTAATCTAAAAAATATAATAAACATATTCATGTAATATGAATGATAAGTTAAAATATATTCCAGAAATAGATGGATTAAGAGCTATTGCTGTAATTTTAGTTGTTTTTTATCATTTAAAAATTCCATTTTTTAGTGGAGGTTTTTTAGGTGTAGATATTTTTTTTGTTATTAGTGGTTACCTCATAACTAAAATTATCTATCACAATTATGATAATAAGAATTTCAACTTTTTCAATTTTTTAATTAAAAGAATTAAAAGACTTTTTCCAGCATTACTTTTTATTCTTTTGATTGTGGTTTCTTTTGGTTACCTAATTTTAAGCCCAGTAGATTATGTTAAGGTAGTAAAATCTGCTATCTCATCATTTTTTTTTATTTCAAACTTTTATTATTGGTCTGAAAGTAATTATTTTGACCAAATAAATGAATTTAAGTCGCTTGTTCATACTTGGTCATTAGGAATTGAGATGAGTTTTTATTTAATAATTCCTTTTATTATATTGTTCTTTAAAAAATTGAATAAGAAAACAATTCTTTCAATTATAATTTCTTTTTTAATATTAACAACTATTGTTTGTTTGTATATTAATTCAAAAGGTCCCGTTATAGAAAATAATTCTTTAGGTGGAATCTTTTTTGGTAAATATATCTCTGATACTCTTTTTTATTTGATTCCATTTAGACTTTACGAATTTTTTTTTGGTGTAATCTTATTTTATTTACCAAAACAAAATTTTAATAAATTTAATAAACAAATTTTTTTTATTTTAGGATTAGTTTTAATTTTTATTTCGCTAGTAATAATTAAACCAAATCTTGAATTACAAATAATATTCACTATTCCATGCTTAATTGGTTCGGCAATTATCATTCATTTTCGTGATGCTGAACATTTTAATTTCATTTTAAAAAATAGAATTTCTGTATTTATAGGATTAATAAGTTATTCTTTATACTTAATTCATTGGCCAATAATTACATTATATAAATATATTAAAGTCGATAAACTCATTTTGTCAGAAAAATTAATAATTCTAGCAATAAGTATATTATTATCATTTGTTTCATTAAAGATAATTGAAAAGCCTTTTAGATCAGAACTTAAAAAGATAAAAATTTTAATATTAACATTTCTTTCAATTATATTTCTATCATTATCTAGTATTACAATTTTAAATGAAGGTTTTGTTGATAGATTAACTTATGAACAAAAAAAAATACTTACAAATGAAAAAAAATTAATTCAACCATGTGAAAAAATTTTTAGCAAAAATAAGAACATAAAAGAAAAAATTTGTCTAAATGGAAATGAAAATGATTTAGATATTTTAATGTTAGGAGATTCTAATAATATGATGTGGTTTGAACCATTTAAGAATTTATCTGAGAAGAAAAGTTTGAATGTTGTAGCTTATAAACATATTTGTGAAAATTTTCCTAATGAAAGTATCAAATATTGTAATGAGATAAGAACTGACGCTAAGATATTAATTGTAGGTCATACCTGGTTTAGATATCAAGAAACATCTACTTTAGATGAACAAGCTGTAAACTGGATTAATAATATTAAAGAGATTAAAAAAAATAAAAATTTAAGTGAGATAAGAAAAATATTAATATTTGGTCAAATACCTTTTCTAAAATCTGATAATTTAAATTATCAATCCTGTTATCTAAAACCTAAAAATTTTTCAGATAATAGAAAATGTGATTTATTTTATGAAAAACAGCTTGCTAATGAAAAATTTTTTAATGATACAAAAATTTTAAATGATAAGCTAAATATTTATGGTAAAGAATTAATTGCACAAGATTTTGAATTTTTATTTATAGATCCGATAAAAACTTTGTGTAAAAATAATACATGTAAACAAATACATAATAGTAAAGTTTTATTTAGAAATAATAATCATTTATCTAACTATGGGTCTCAATATGTTTATGATCAAAATAAAGATATTATAGAAAATTTCTTATTTCCTAATAATCTATAATTTTTTTGATACAAAGTCACAAATCATTTGGTTACCTAATTTTGTATGATGATCAAAATACAATAGTTTTTTTTCCTCATTTGTATACTTTTTAAGTACATCGTTTGTATCATAAACTTTTATATCAAGTTTATTTGCAAGTTTAACAACTGTATCTTTTAAAATTTCAATATCATAAATTTCAGGATTATTGTCTTTTGTATCACCTGGTTGAATATGAAGATATTGTAGTAAAATAATCTTATTTTTAATTTGAATGTCTTTAAAGTATTCAATTAAATATTTAGCAAATTCTTTTACTAATATATCTTCATTTAAATTAATATTTTTATCAATCTCAACTCTATTTTTATCAAATTTTACTTTTAAAAATTTTATATCAAAGTAATAAATTACAAATGAATACTCTTTCAAAATAAAGTAAGTTTTCTTGAAAATATTTATTTTTTTGTTCGTATCTTTCTCAAATTTTTTATTAAATAAAATTTTATTATTTTCTTTGAGTAAAATCTTTCCTGAAATATCTCTTCTAAAATCTCTAAAATAAATAGACCAAATAATGTGTGAATAATTTCTTTTTTTACTCTCTAAAAAACCTCTTTTAACTGCTTGCCCAGCACTATAACCTGGAACTCCTGCATTATCAGTTTTAATTTCAACTTTTCTTTCTAAACAAGACGACCACGTATTTTTATCAGTTACTTGTGACCCAAAAGTAATGGAGTCCCCTACTAATAATATTCTTTTATCATTGGTTTTTTGAAGATCATTTCTATTATCTCTAAAACTTAAATTATTAATAGATATATTTGAGTTTTTTTCCCATCTAGGTAAATCAACATTTTTTAATTTTATGTTAGGTATAGGTTTAAACTTTAATTCTTCATCAAAAGAAATATAGTTGACTGGATTATATCTGAACCAAGTTTTACCCCAGTAGTTACTATAAGGATTTTGATAGTGTTTAAATGTTAAAAAACTTCTTAAACTTAATTCTAAAAATAAAAATCCAATCAAAAATACTATTAAATTAATTAATAGTATTTTAGCCGATTTCATTTTAAGAAAATGCTTCGGCCCAAGTTCCTTGTGTAGAGGCTTTAGAATACTCTGTCGCTCGACCCTCAAAAAAGTTCATGTGTTCAACAGCGTTCAACATTGTATCTAACCAAGTTAGAGGATTTTTATCAACTTTATAAATAGGCTCTAAGCCAAGTTGATCTAATCTTCTATTTGCTATAAATCTAATATAATCTTTTACCTCTTGAGCAGTCAAACCTTCCATTGGACCCATTTCAAAAGCAAGATCAATAAATGCATCTTCATGCTCAACAATTATTCTACAAGCTTCATAAAGTTCTTTTTTTAATTTAGGTGTCCAAATTTCTGGATTTTCTTTTATGAATTCTTTGAAAATTCTTATCATTGAATTACAATGAAGCGTTTCATCCCTAACTGACCAGGTAACAATCTGACCCATACCTTTCATTTTGTTATGTCTTGGAAAATTAAGAAGAATTGCAAAGCTTGCAAACAATTGAAGACCTTCAGTAAAAGCACTAAACACTGCTACTGTTTTAGCAATGTCCTCTTTTGAATTAACATTAAAACCTTGCATGTAATCATATTTATCTTTCATCTCTTTATATTTCATAAAAGCTGAGTATTCAGACTCAGGCATACCAATTGTATCTAACAAGTGAGAGTAAGCAGCAACATGAACTGTTTCCATTGCAGCAAAAGCTGTCATCATCATTAAAACTTCAGTAGGTTTAAATACAGTTGTGTAATGTCTTAAATAACAATTATTAACCTCTACATCTGCTTGAGTGAAAAATCTGAATATTTGAGTTAATAAGTTTTTTTCAGGCTGAGATAAATTTTTTTGCCAATCCTTAACGTCATCGCCAAGTGGTACCTCCTCTGGCAGCCAATGAATTCTTTGTTGAGTTAGCCATGCATCATAGCACCAAGGGTACCTAAATGGTTTGTAAACAGGATTTTCAACTAATAAGCCCATTTTTTTTGGTTCAATAATTTTTTTACTCTCTATTTTAATCTTCTCTGCTACTGACATGATAAACACTCCTCGTATTCTGGTTGGTCATTTTGTGATTGATTTTTAGATTTATAAACATTAGCTGTAATATCTGTTGATTTCGCATCATTAATATTTTCAGCTCTTTGAATTGATTTTGATCTGCAGTAATAAAGGCTTTTTAAGCCTTTTTTCCACGCATCAAAATGAATTTTGTGAAGTTCTTTTTTATGAACATCTGCTGGCAAGAATAAATTTACTGATTGTGCTTGAGAAATATAAGGCGTTCTATCTCCACTTAATTCTATGATCCAGTTTTGATTTAATTCAAAAGCAGTTTTGAAAACGTCTTTTTCTAAATCAGTTAAAAAATCTAAATGTGAAACAGATCCTTGATTTGTAGTAATTGTTGACCAGGTTTCATCATCATTTTTTCCATGACTTTCTAAGATTTCTTCTAAATATCTGTTACGAACATTAAAAGATCCTGACAAAGTTTTATGTGTATAACTATTTGCAGCAATTGGTTCGATACCAGGTGAAGCTCCACCGCATATAATTGAAATTGAAGCAGTTGGTGCAATTGCAGTTTTATTAGAAAACCTTTCATTAAATCCATACTCAGCTGCATCTGGACATGCACCTCTTTCCTCAGCTAAGTTCTTAGAGGCCTGATTTACTTTTTCATGAATATTTTTAAAAATCTTTTTATTCCAAGCTTTGGCCATCACAGATTCGAGTGGTATTCTATTTTTTTGAAGATATGAGTGAAAACCCATCACGCCAAGACCAACACTTCTTTCTCTTTCTGCAGAATATTTTGCGTCTTTAAATTGATCTGGTGCTTTTTCGATAAAATCACTTAAAACATTATCTAAAAATCTCATGACATCATTGATCATATTCTCATCATCTTTCCATTCGTCATATTTTTCAATGTTTAAAGAAGATAAGCAACAAACTGCCGTTCTGTCTTTACCATCTTTATCAATACCAGTTGGTAAAGTGATCTCACTGCATAAATTAGAAGTTTTAACAGTTAAGTTTGCAAGCTTATGGTGTTGTGGTATCTGTCTGTTAACAGTGTCTATATAAATAATATAAGGTTCACCAGTTTCAATTCTTGCAGTTAACAATCTAATCCATAAATTTCTAGCTGAAATAGTTTGTTGAACTGAACCGTCAGCAGGACTCTTAAGAGCCCACTGCTCATCTGTCTCAACTGCTCTCATAAAAGCATCTGAAACTAAAACTCCATGATGAAGATTTAATGCTTTCCTGTTTGGATCGCCGCCTGTAGGTCTTCTCATTTCAATAAATTCTTCTATTTCAGGATGATCTATTGGTAAATAACAAGCAGCAGATCCTCTTCTTAAAGAACCTTGGCTAATAGCCATTGTTAAAGAGTCCATTACTTTTATAAATGGAATTATTCCAGAAGTTTTTCCAACTCTGCCAATTTTTTCACCAATTGATCTTAAATTGCCCCAGTAACTTCCAATCCCACCGCCTTTAGCTGCTAACCAAACATTCTCACTCCAAAGATCTAAAATACCACCCAAGCTATCTGATGCCTCATTTAGAAAACATGAAATTGGTAATCCCCTTTTTGTCCCACCATTAGATAAAACTGGTGTTGCAGGCATAAACCAAAGATTACTTATATAGTTATAAATTCTTTGAGCATGTAGATTGTCGTCTGCATATGTACTAGCAACTCTAGCAAACAGATCTTGAAAAGACTCGTTTTGACCTAAATATCTATCTTTCAAAGTTGCCTTACCAAAATCAGTTAGGTTTGCATCTTTTGAACGATCAATCTTTATAATTATTCCTTTATCATTTTGAAAAAGCTCAGTCTCATTATTTAATGAAAAAAGATCAGGACGACTATTTTTTGAAACATCAGCTATATCAGGGCTATATTCAGAGACAGCTTTCTTTAATGCCTGAGATAGAATTTTATTCATTTTTATGTATTATATTTTGTTATTTAAACGAAAACAACTATATGTTGTGTGCGTCAAGTATCAATATACTATATAAACAGTAAATCAATAGAACATTTATAGAACACTAAAAAAAAAATTCAACTATAAAATCAAAAAAAATGTAAGTAATTAACAGCATGAATCAATCAATAAAAATAGATCCCTACGGTTTTAGAGAATATGACGCACGATGGCTTTATGAAAAGGACATTAATAAAAATGGAATCATTGAACTTGGAAAGGGACTAGGGACGCAAATAATAAAACATACTAAAAAAGATAATCCAAGAGTAATAATAGGTCATGATTACAGATCGTACAGCGAGGAAATAAAAATTGCATTAAAAGATGGATTAATTTCAACAGGATGTTGTGTGGAAGATATTGGGCTATCGCTTTCGCCCATGGTTTATTTTGCTCAATTTAAACTAGATAGTGATGCTGTGGCAATGGTCACTGCAAGCCATAATGAAAATGGTTGGACTGGCGTAAAGATGGGTATCAAAAAAGGTTTAACTCATGCTCCAGAAGAAATGAGAGAATTAAAAGATATTACTCTAAAAAAAGAATTTACAAGAGGACAAGGAAATGAAAAAGAGGTAAAAAATTTTCAAGATATTTATAAAAATGATCTTATCAAAAGAAATAAATTAAAAAAAAGAATTAAAGCTGTTGTTGCATGTGGAAATGGTACAGCAGGAATTTTTGCACCTGACATTTTAAGAGGAATTGGCTGTGAAGTAATCGAGTTGGATTGTAAATTAGATTGGTCTTTCCCAAAATATAACCCAAATCCCGAAGATTTAAAAATGCTTCATGAAATTTCTAAGGTAGTAAAAAATAATGAAGCAGATATTGGTTTTGGTTTTGATGGTGATGGAGATAGAGTTGGTGTAATTGATGACAATGGAGAGGAAATATTTTCAGATAAGATCGGATTAATGATTGCTAGAAACTTATCTTCAAATTATAAAAGTTCAAAATTTATTGTTGATGTCAAATCAACAGGGCTATTTACCAATGATAAAGTTTTATTAAGAAATAATTGTCAAACGATTTATTGGAAAACTGGACATTCACATATAAAAAGAAAAGTAAATTCTGAAAAAGCACTAGCAGGTTTTGAAAAAAGTGGTCACTTTTTTTTTAATTCACCCCTAGGTTACGGTTATGATGACGGAATTAATTCAGCAATTCAAGTATGTCACTTATTAGATGAACAAAATAAAAAGATGAGTGAAATAATTAATGAACTTCCCAAAACATTTCAATCACCTACTATGGCACCCTTTTGTAAAGATGAGGAAAAATATTCAGTTGTTGAGGAAATAACTAAAATAATTGAAGAAATCAAAAATAAGAAAACTAAAATTGATGATCAAGAAATTGAAGAAATTTTAACCGTAAATGGAATTAGATTTTCATTTAAAGATGGTTCTTGGGGACTAATAAGAGCATCTTCAAATAAACCCTCCCTTGTAATTGTAACAGAAAGTCCAACATCTAATAAAAGAAAAAAAAAGATTTTTGATTTTATTGATGATCTACTTCAAAAAACAGGAAAAATTGGTGAGTATGATCAAAAAATTTAAGAATTTTTTTTTAGTATTACTTAGACAAGCGTTCTTTTAGTTTTTGAGAGATAAACTTGTGACCTTTTACATTTGGGTGATCATCAATTATAAACTTATGTTGTGGTTCAAATTTAATTTCCATGAAATCGAAGGTATAGTTTTTAGTTTTATCGTAAACCATTCTTTCCCATGGTTCTACTGTAATAAAAATTAAAATCTTTTTTTCTTCGTTAGAAAAATTGGATGAGATAATTTTTTGAAGTTGTCGGAGATCTTTATCTATTTTCCATTCTTTGATATTTAATGATGGGAAGATTATGTCATTTATATGAGAAAACAATAGTCTAAGAGTTTTTTTGTAAAGCCTTAACATTATACTAAAGGGCTCTGAGTTTTTTTGATATGAAAAAAAATATTTTTCAAAATCTTTTTGGCTATATTTTTTTTCTGGATCCATATAAATATTTTCTCCATAATCATTCACATGGTATTGAATAATTATTGTGTCTACTTGATTATAGTACTTATTTTTCTTTAACCTTTTTATTTCTCTTAATGTCCCATAGCTAGAGACACCTAAATTTATAACTTTTTTGTTTAAATTTTTTTGCAAATCATAAGAAAATGTTTCATCATCCTCAACACCCCATCCCATTGCAATTGAGTCTCCCAAAACAGCAACTATATCATCATTTTTACTTATCCCATCATCAACAAGGTTTAGTCTTCTAAATCCATCGAAACTTAGGACTGTTTTAAATTCTGGATTTGAAAATTTACATTTTCCTTTTTTAGGAACATAAATTAAATCTTCATCGTATTCGACACAATCATTAGTGCTGTGTTGAAAAATGTTTCTAAAACCAGTTTTAAAATAAAGGTTTGTTTGCACATATTTAATCCACAATAAATCATAAACCTTTCCATTATTTAGAGAAACTAAACTAAAAATAAAAACTATAAGACTTAATAACAGATAATTAATTATTAAAAAAATTGAATATCCGATAATTTTTTTCATCTATAAAATTTAATCTAATTCGAATTCTTTTGAATAATCTTTTTTTAAATTTTCATTTTGTTTATTTTTATCTAAATAAAAACTTCCTATAACCAACTTATCTAATTCTGTACCCATAAAACAATTGAAGGCATCCTGAGGTGTATTCACGATTGGTTCCCCTCTAACATTAAAAGATGTATTAACAAGGATGGGACATCTAGTAATTTCTTTAAATTTTTTAATTAGTTTATAATATCTCTTGTTTGTGTGTTCGTGAACTGTCTGAATTCTTGCAGAATAATCTACATGGGTTACAGCAGGTATCTCCGACCTTTTTACATTTAATTTATCAATTCCAAATAAATTTTTTTGTTCTTCAGTCATAGGATTACATTTATTTGAGTTAACTTTTGCAACAAATAACATATATGGACTATCGGTATTCAAATCAAACCATTCAGATAGATCTTCTCTTAAAACAGAAGGAGCAAAAGGTCTAAAGCTTTCCCTATATTTAACTTTTAAATTTAAGTTTTTTTGCATAGTTGACGATCTAGGATCTCCTAAAATAGATCTTGCGCCTAATGCTCTTGGGCCAAATTCCATTCTTCCTTGAAACCATCCCACTGCTAAACCATTTGCTAAATCTTTTGCAGTAATTGATATTAATTCATCCTCATTAATTGTCTCAAATACTGCACCGATATTCTCTAAAGTTTTTTTAATTTCATCATTTGAAAATTCTGGACCCAAATAGGAACCTTGCATATCATCGTTATTGCTATTAATTCTAGGATTATCAAATTCATTATGCCATAAAGCTAATGCTGCTCCTAATGAACCCCCAGCATCACCTGCAGCTGGTTGTACCCATATTTTATCAAATATTTTTTTTTCCATTAATTTACCATTTGCAACACAATTTAATGCTACACCACCTGCAAGACAAAGATTTTTAATATTATATTCTTTAGCAACAGATGAGGCTAATTTAATCATAATTTCCTCTGTCACTTCTTGAATGGATGAAGCAATATCCATATGAAATTGAGTCAATTTATCTTTATCCGGCTTCCTTACTGGATTTTCGAATAGTTCATCAAACTTTTTATTTGTCATTGTCAGGCCAGTTGCGTAATTAAAATATTTCTGATTTAGATTAAAGGTTCCATCCTCTTTAACATCTATTAAATTTTTTAAAATTTTTTCTTTGTAAATAGGATTACCATATGGAGCTAAACCCATTAATTTATATTCTCCACTATTTACTTTGAAACCAGTATAGTATGTAAAAGCTGAATATAATAAACCTAAAGAATGTGGAAAATGAATTTCTTTTTTTATTTCAACTTTATTTTCTTTTGCAAGCGCAACTGTTGTAGTAGCCCACTCTCCTACTCCATCGGCTGTCAGAACAATTGCTTCATTAAACGGTGAGGGAAAAAAAGCGCTTGCTGCATGACTTAAATGATGATCAGAAAACATGATTTTAGTACTGTCTTTAAAATTTTTGTCATGTTCTTTTAATCTGTTTAGTAATAATTTTTTTTGGAATAATTTTTCACTTAACCAAATAGGCATAGCCTTACAAAAAGATTTAAAGCCTTTAGGAGCAAATGCTACGTATGTTTCAAGTAATCTCTCAAATTTAAGGAAAGGTTTTTCAAAAAAAACTATATAATCTATCTCACTTAATTTAAGTTTAGAATATTTTAAAACAAACTCAATAGCATGAAATGGATAACTTTTATCATGTTTAATTCTTGTAAATCTTTCTTCTTGAGCTGCAGCAATGATCTTTCCATCGATTATAATAGTTGCAGCACTATCGTGATAAAATGCAGATATTCCTAAAATTGATTTCATCAAAATATTGTATAAATAAAGGGAGCAACCACTGAGCCTTGGGTAAAAACAAATAACCATCCAAACAAAGCTAAGAATAAGATAATTGGTATTAACCACCATTTCTTTCTTGCTCTAAAAAAATCCCAAAGTTCTTTTAAAAACTGCATTTTATTTATCTGAATATCTATTTAGGATTACTTTTAATTTTTTTTTTTCCAATTACAACAAATAATCCTCCGTCAGAACCAAGTCTATTAAAAATCATGGAAAATTGATTTATTATTCTAGAATAAAAACTTCCAACAGAATTCTTTTTAAATAAATTACTGTAATCTTGACTTAATTCAAAATCACACGATGGAATGGAATTAATATATTCAATATCATTATTATCAAACCACTCTAAAACTTCATCTAAAGTATGTAAACTTTCGATTGGATGAAAATACTGATCCTTAATCCAAGATTTTCTTTCCTGATCACTTATTTTAAGATTTTTTAAAGTAGGGTCAATAAATTCTAAAAACCATAAACCAAATATTTTACTTAAATATTTTCTTAAAATAGTTCTAAATCTTCCAAATTTATTATATAGACCAACAAGTATATAACCCTCATTTTTAAGAGACTTAGTAACTATTTGAAATGCTTTATAAGGATCTTTAGTATGATGCAATACACCATTGCACCAAACAAAATCGAAATAATTATCAACCAAAACATCGTCAAAAATATCTGCATTTACAAATTCGATATTTAATATTTCATTTTTTGTAGCAAAATTTTTTGCAAGATTAAGAGATTGAATTGTTGGATCAAAACCGACAATTTTATTATTAGTACCCAAAGAAAAATAAATTGATAATTGACCTGTGCCGCAACCTACTTCTAAAACTTTTTTTTTAAAACCTATAAAATTCTTAAATTTTTGAGCTAAAAGATTTTTATTTCCTTTTTCAAGAATTGATTGTTTGTCATCATTATCCTTGTAATTTGGAAATGGAGTAATCTTATAAAATTCAGTAACTTTTTTAGTTTCAGTATCTTCAATTGAAAAAGAGAAGATACCATTTTTATTTTCAAATGGTTTTTTAATATACTCAGACATAAATTAAAATATTGTGTAAATAAATGGAGCAATTGCAGAGCCTTGTGATAAAATAATTAATGCACCAAACATTAACAATATTAATAAAATTGGAACCAACCAATACTTTTTTCTTACTTTAATAAATCTAATAATTTCACCCAAAAATTCCATTATTAAAATTGATTTTTCATACTGCTTTTAATTTCTTCTTTCTTCAGCCAGTAAGTCTGTTTTTTATTTCTTTTCAAATTTAATGAATCTTTTCCAAACAATTTCATTAAAATTGAAATTGGAGTTACAACACCAAAAAATACAAATCCCATTATAATTGGTGATACGATTTTGCCAAGTAACAAACCAAATTTCATCCATAAAATATTTAAGGGTGTCAATACTTTTGAATTTATAATTCCCAATATCAAAAAAATAATACCTATAATTAAAGACCATAGTCTAATTGAATTATCATTTAATAATGGATAAATTGCTATAATTAAAAATACTATAAAGAAAACAATTCCAAAACTTCGGTTTGAGCCTAATTTAATTTTATTACTATTCATTTAAACCAGTGAAGGTTGCTTTTTCATATCCTCTTTTTTAATACCTGCCACTCGTACAGGTTTTTTCATAGCATCTCTTCTAAAAGGTTCACCAAGTTCTTGATTTAAAATTACTTCTATAAATGTAGTGACGCCTTTCTTTTGATCTACACATGATTGTTTGATTGCTGCAGTTGTTTCCTCCATTGTATTTACTGTAACTCCTTTTAAACCACAGGCATTAGCTACTTTTGCATAACTTAGTTCAGGGTCTAACTCAGTTCCAACAAAATTATTATCAAACCAAAGAGTTGTGTTTCTTTTTTCAGCTCCCCACTGATAATTCCTAAATATAACCATTGTTATTGATGGCCACTCTTCTCTAGCGCATGAACTCATTTCATTCATACTAATACCAAATGCTCCATCACCAGCAAATCCTATTACTGGAGTATCAGGGCATCCAATTTTTGCACCTAATATTGATGGAAACCCATAACCACATGGACCAAATAAACCGGGAGCTAAATATTTTCTTGGCTTTTCAAATGTCGGATATGCATTTCCAATTGCACAATTATTTCCAATGTCACTTGAAATAATCACATCCTCTGGCATTCCCGCTTGTATTGCTCTCCAAGCTTGTCTAGGAGACATTCTATCTTTATCTCTTTCTCTAGCTTCCTTATT
>CACFGT010000006.1 GCA_902565935.1 uncultured Pelagibacteraceae bacterium | reverse complement strand
AATCATCAAACAGATTATCTAAATTATTACTTTTAACTAATTCATTTAATAATGAAGGAGTTCCATTTGAAAGTATAGCTAATTTAAATTTTTTTTCTTTTAAAGTTTTTAAGGTTTCTGGAACTTCTTGAAATGGGGAGAGGACTTTATATAAATTTAATAATTCACCTTTCATTTTTGGATCTATATTAAAAGTCATCATAGATTTATTTAAGCTGTCCTCAGTTATTTGCCAAAAATCTTTGTGTCTTTTCATTAAACTTCTTAGCCAGGTGTATTCTAGCTGAGTTGTTCTCCAAAAATTTGCAAAAGGCTCCCATTTGTCTCCAATTTTATCTTTACATTTTTCAGCAGCAGAATTGACATCAAACAATGTGCCATAAGCATCAAAAATTATTGCTTTAATATTTTCCATAAACTAACTTAACACAAATGAGTAATATTAGATTATTTTTTTCAAAATCATTGTCAACTAACCTGACTGATAAATTAGATAAATCTCAATCACATTATTTAACAAAAGTAATGAGAGTTAAGGAAAATGAAGTTTTTTCTTTATTCAATAAGGAGGGAGAATGGGAAGCAAAAATTTTAGGAATATCAAAAAGTATCGTTGAGTTTAAAACCACAAAACAATTAAGACAAAAAGAAAATATCAAAGAACTATGGTTAGCATTTTCTCCAATCAAATCAAACTATCAGAATTTTATGATACAAAAAGCAACAGAGCTAGGAGTAACTAAGTTTTTACCAATTATTTTTGATAGAACAGTTGTAAGAAAGATTAATAAAGAACGTTTTGAAAAAATAGTTATTGAGGCAAGTGAACAATCAAATCGTATGAATGTACCTTCTATTGAAAACCCTCAAACCTTAGATGGTTTTTTAAAAAAAAATTCTATGGATTTAATATTCACAGATTTAAACTCAAATAATATTAAAGTTGATAAATCAAAACTTACAGATAAACCAGTTTGTATAATTATTGGCCCTGAAGGGGATTTTTCAGAACATGAAAGAGATAAGATTCTCTCTTTTAAAGGCGTTCAATCAGTTAAAATTAATGAGAATATTTTAAGATCAGAAACAGCCGTCATATCTGCGATTTCAATCGTAAATTATGTGATTAACTGATAAATTGTCGCGAAAACTAAAGTGTAATTTTTATAAAAGAGCTTTATATAGCTATTAAAAAATGAAAAAAATTTTTTACATAATTCTGGGACTTTTCATACCGCAAAGTGCTTTTGCTAACCAACCAGTTGAATGGCAATTAGGTTTTCAAAAAGCAGCATCAGAGTCTATGAGAGATATAGTGGCGTTTCACGATAATCTTTTACTGCCAATTATAATTGCAATAAGCGTATTTGTTTTATTTTTAATGCTCTACGCATGTGTCAGATTTAGAGCTTCAGCAAATCCAAACCCATCAAAAAGAACACATAATGTGACTGTGGAAGTTTTATGGACATTAATTCCATGTTTAATTTTAATTGTAATGGCAGTTCCATCATTTAAAATTTTATATAAACAAGATTCAATCCCGAAAGCAGATCTAACAATTAAAGCAATAGGATATCAATGGTACTGGGGATACGAATATCCAGATGAAAATATAATTTTTGACTCATACATGATTGAAGAAAAAGATTTGAAAGCAGATCAACCTAGATTATTAGCAGTAGATAACGAAGTTGTTGTCCCTGTTAACAAGGTTGTAAAAGTTTTGATAACTGCAAATGACGTGCTACATGCCTGGGCTTTACCATCTTTTGGAGTAAAAAGAGATGCAGTTCCAGGAAGAATTAATGAAACTTGGTTTAAAGCAGAAAAAGTTGGTACTTATTACGGTCAATGTTCAGAACTTTGTGGTATAAAACATGCCTTTATGCCAATTGCAGTTCGAGTGGTGAGTAACGAGGAATATGAAGAGTGGTTATCTGTGGCAAAAGAAAAATTTGCAAAAGAAGAAATTGAAAATGATAAACTTAAACTAGCGAGTAAATAAAAATGTATACACAAACAGCAACCAATAACGATCATCATACACCGACTGGTTGGAAACGTTGGGCATACTCTACAAATCATAAAGATATTGGAACTATGTATTTAATTTTTGCAATTGTTGCAGGAGTTATTGGCACAGCATTCTCAGTTATAATGAGAATGGAATTAATGCACCCAGGTGATGGTATCTTAGGTGGAAACTATCACTTATATAACGTTTTAGTAACTGGTCATGGTTTGATTATGATTTTTTTCATGGTTATGCCAGCTATGATAGGTGGCTTTGGTAACTGGTTTGTACCAATAATGATTGGTGCACCAGATATGGCATTTCCAAGAATGAACAACATTTCTTTTTGGTTACTACCAGTGTCATTAACTTTACTGATTTTATCAATTTTTGTTGATGGCCCTCCAGGACAAACAGGAGTTGGTGGTGGATGGACTATTTATCCGCCTTTATCTTCTAAAGCAGGTCAACCAGGACCAGCAATGGATTTAGCAATTTTAAGTTTACACTTAGCTGGTGCTTCATCAATTTTAGGAGCAGTGAATTTTATTACTACAATTTTAAATATGAGAACTCCAGGTATGACGTTACATAAGATGCCTTTATTTGCTTGGTCAATCTTAGTGACTGCATTCTTGTTGTTGTTATCTTTACCAGTTTTAGCTGGAGCAATTACAATGTTATTAACTGATAGAAATTTTGGAACTGCATTTTTTGAGGCGCAAACAGGAGGAGACCCAGTATTATTTCAACATTTATTTTGGTTCTTTGGTCATCCAGAAGTTTATATTTTAATTTTACCAGGTTTCGGAATGATCAGTCATATTGTTTCAACATTCTCTAGAAAACCAGTTTTTGGTTATTTAGGAATGGCTTATGCAATGGTTGCAATTGGAATAGTAGGTTTTGTTGTGTGGGCTCATCACATGTACACAGTTGGATTAAGTACTGATACAAAAGCTTACTTTTTGGCGGCAACGATGATCATAGCAGTTCCAACAGGAATTAAAATTTTTTCATGGATAGCAACTATGTGGGGTGGTTCAATTTCATTTAAAACACCAATGATGTGGGCACTAGGTTTTATATTTATGTTTACTGTTGGTGGTGTAACAGGAGTTGTTTTAGCGAATGCAGGAGTGGATACTGCTATGCATGATACTTATTATGTTGTTGCTCATTTTCATTACGTTTTATCACTTGGAGCAGTTTTTGCAATTTTTGCTGGCTTTTATTATTGGTTTTCAAAAATGTCAGGATATGAATATTCTGAATGGATGGGTCAATTACATTTCTGGTTAACATTTATTGGTGTGAACTTAATTTTCTTCCCACAACATTTTTTAGGTTTAGCTGGGATGCCAAGAAGATATGCAGATTATCCGGATGCATTTGCAGGATGGAATTATATTTCATCAATAGGATCATATGTTGCTGTTGCAGGATTAGTTGTGTTTTTTGCAAATCTTATTTATGCTTTTGCAAAAAAAAGAGCAGCTGCACAAAACCCTTGGGGAGAAGGGGCTACAACTCTTGAATGGACAGTTCCATCTCCTCCAAATTTCCATACGTTTGAGGAATTGCCAAAGTTCGTTGATGATCAAGAAACAGAAAAATCACATAGCTAAAATACAAGCTAAAGAAATTGATGGATAATTCAAAGTTAAAAAAAAGAAGCTTATCTCAGGAAGATTTATTTAATTTTTCTGAGTTATTTAAATTGATGAAACCAAGGGTTATGTCTTTGGTAATTTTTACATGTGCAGTTGGTTTATTGACTGCTCCAAATCTTGTTTCATCAAAAGACGCAATTATTGGAATTTTGTTGGTTTCGTTAGGGGCTGGAGCCGCCGGAGCTTTGAATATGTGGTATGAGTCTGATCTTGATGCTTTGATGACGAGAACTTGTTTAAGACCTATACCAACAGGTAAAGTTAACAGAAATCAGGCGTTTATATTTGGAGTTACCCTATCAATAGTGTCAGTGGTAGCATTAGATTATTTTACAAATAGAATTTCAGCTGCAATATTACTTTTAACAATTTTGTTTTATGTTTTTGTTTATACAATTTGGCTGAAAAGACGAACACCGCAAAACATTGTTATTGGTGGTGCCGCAGGTGCCTTTCCTCCTGTGATAGGATGGACAATTGCAACTGGTTCGCTTTCAATTGAACCATTAGCCTTTTTTTTAATTATTTTTTTTTGGACACCTTCACACTTTTGGGCATTGAGTTTGTATAAATCTGATGATTATAAAAAAGCAAATATACCAATGCTTCCTTTAACAAATGGAATTGAAAGCACTAAAATAAATATATTTGTTTATTCTTTACTAATGTTGCCAGTTATAATTTTTCCATATTTGATAAATTTTGTTGGTTTAACTTTTTTAATTCCTTCATTATTGTTAACTTTTTATTACAATTTTTTATGCTACGAATTATATAATTTTAAGAGAAATAAATTTAATCCAAAAAAAGCTAAATCTATATTTGGGTATTCTATACTTTATTTATTTTTGATTTTTGTTCTAATTCTGATAGATAAAATATTATGATAACACCTGATAAAAAAACAAAAAGGAAAAATATAATTACTGCACTAGCCATAATTGCTTTCATGATTTTTCTTTTCTTTTTTACATTATACAACACTGGAGTATTTGATAGAGCTATATGATTGAAAAAAAAAAATTAACCCCATTATTATTGGCTGGAATTTTTATTTTAATGTTAGGGCTCTCTTATGCTGCGGTACCTCTGTATGATCTTTTTTGTAGAGTCACTGGTTTTGGAGGGACTACACAAATATCAAATAATGCCCCAAAAATAGTATTAGATAAAGTAGTAAGTGTTAGATTTGATACTAATGTAAATAATCTACCATGGGATTTTAAAGCTAAATCAAATGTAATTGATGTAAAAGTTGGTCAAGTTAACAAAATAGAGTTTGAGGTAACAAATTATAGTAACGAGCCAACTGCGGGAGTAGCAAGTTTCAATGTATCACCTGCTAGTTTTGGTAAATATTACAGTAAATTAGGATGTTTTTGTTTTGAAAAACAAGAATTAAAAGCTGGTGAAAAAGCAACTTATGTGATGACTTTTTATTTAGACCCCGAAATGGTCAATGATGCAACTGTAAAAAACTTAGAAGATGTAACTATGTCGTATACTTTTTTCTCGACAGATTACTATAAACAATCATAATCCAAAAAAATGTCAGCTGAAAAAAAACATGATTATCACCTTGTAGACCCAAGTCCTTGGCCAATCTACGTTTCTTTTTCATGTTTAGTTCTGGCATTAGGTGCAGTTTATTACATGCACTCAGATGTATCATGGGGAATGTATTTAGGATTTGCTCTACTTATTTATGGAGCTTACATGTGGTTTAGAGATGTAGTCATTGAAGCTGAACATCAAGGTCATCATACTCCAGTTGTGCAAATACATCATCGTTATGGTATGACATTGTTTATAGCTTCAGAAGTAATGTTCTTTGTAGCATGGTTTTGGGCTTACTTTGATATAAGTCTTTTCCCCAACGAATTTGTTGGTAATGTATGGCCACCAAAAGATATTGAAACTTTTGATCCTTGGGATATTCCATTGATAAATACTTTAGTCTTATTGTTATCTGGAACTACAGTAACTTGGTCACATCATGCACTTTTAGAAGATGATAGAAAAAGTTTTATTCAGGGTCTAGTTTTAACAGTCATATTGGGAGTTTGTTTTACTGCCCTTCAAGCATATGAGTATCATCATGCTACATTCTCATTTTCTGATCATATTTATGGCTCAGTTTTTTATATGGCAACGGGTTTTCATGGATTTCATGTAATAGTGGGAACTATATTCTTAGCAGTATGCTTATGGCGAGGAAAATTAGGTCATTTTAATAAAGATCATCATTTTGGTTTTGAAGCTGCAGCTTGGTATTGGCATTTTGTTGACGTTGTATGGTTATTTTTGTTTGCAGCTATATATATTTGGGGAAGTTAATTTCAGTCTTTGAAACATAAGTTTTTATTTTCTGTTTTTATAATTTTTTTTATATTTGTTTTTATTGCATTAGGCACTTGGCAAATAATTCGATTAAATTGGAAAAATAATCTTATTTTAGAAATTGAAAATTCATTAAAAAATCCTCCGGTTGAACTTACTCAATCTAATAAAGAAAACTTTCTTAAAATTAAAACGTCAGGTACTATTGATTTTGAAAAACAAATATATTTATATAACTTGAATGATTCTGGCACTCCAGGATTTGAAGTTGTTAATCCAATTTTAATTAATAATGAAAATTATTTAATTAATCGAGGTTGGATACCATTTGAAAAAAAAGATACCTCAGAAATAAATATTATTGATCAAAATAATATAATAGGGACTCTTAAAACTCAGGGAAGAAAAAACATTTTTAAACCAGATAATGATATCAAAGAAAATTACTGGTTTAGCTTAAACAGAGAAGATATCTTAAAATTCACTGGTAAAAAATTTTCTAAATACATTATTTATTTAGATGGAAATTATCAATTTCCTAGACCAAAAAAAATTACTGCTAATATTTCAAATAATCATAAAAAATACGCAATGACATGGTTTTCATTAGCGATTTCAATTCTTTTGCTATATTTATATTTTAGAAAAAAGAATTATTAAATGAACTATATTAGTACAAGAAATAATCAGAAAAACTTTACTTTTAAAGATGTTTTCCTCAAAGGTTTAGCAGATGATGGGGGGCTATTTGTGCCACGATTAATCAAACCATTTAAAAAAGAGGAATTAGATAATTTTAAAAACCTTAGTTATAATGATTTAGCGACTGAAATAATTTATCCATTCATAGGAAATTTCATGTCTAAAGATGACCTAATCTCTTCAATTTCAAAATCATACTCAAATTTCAGATGTGATGATGTTGTAAAAATTTCAGATCTGGGGAATTTAAAAGTTTTAGAGCTATTTCATGGCCCCACTCTTGCTTTTAAAGATATCGCAATGCAATTAATAGGTAATTTTTATCAATATCATTTAGGACGTGATCAAAAAAAAATAAATATAATTGTTGCAACTTCAGGCGACACTGGTGCAGCTGCTATAGATGCCTTAAAAGGAAAAGATAATTTAAATGTTTTTGTATTACACCCTAATAATAAAATTTCTCCGGTACAAAGAAGACTAATGACAATTCACGAAGAGAGTAACATATTTAACATTGCAGTTGAGGGTAATTTTGATGATTGTCAAAATCTAGTAAAAGCAATGTTCAATGATGAAAAATTTTCTAAAGAAATTAATATGTCGGGTGTAAACTCAATTAATTGGGCAAGAATTGTTGCTCAATCGGTCTATTATTTTTATGCATATTTTAAAATTGGAAATGGTCAACCTTTATCCTTTTCTGTTCCAACAGGAAACTTTGGTGATATTTATGCTGGCTATTTAGCAAAAAAACTAGGTCTTCCGATTGATAAATTAATCGTAGCTACAAATAAAAATGATATATTGCACAGAGCAATATCGGGTGGCGACTATACTCAAAAGAAAGTTGAGGAAACAAATACTCCAAGTATGGATATACAAATAGCGAGTAATTTCGAAAGGCTTTTATACGACGTCAAAGATTGTAACTCAGAAGTTACAAAAGATGTAATGGCTGAAATTAAAAAAAATACTTATAAAATTGATAATAACGATTTAGATAAAATTAAGAAGAATTTTATATCTGAGATGCTTGATGAAAATGAAACTGTTGAAATGATAAAGACTATTAATGATGAACATCAGATAATAGTTGACCCTCATACTGCGGTAGGTATTGGTGCTGCGAGAAAATTAGGATTAGAAAAAAATTGTGTTGTATTATCAACTGCTCACCCTTGTAAATTTCCAAAAGTAATAGAAGATGCAATTTCAAAAACTGAAAATTTACCAAATAGTCTTAAATATGTTTATGACAGAAAAGAAAAATTTGAACTTCTTTCGAATGATATTGAAAAAATTAAAAAATATGTAATTAATTCAATATGAAAATTAAAATAAAAGATCAACTTCCAGATACAGAAATTTTTCAACTCGTTGATGGAGAACCTCAAAAAAGTAAATTAAGAGAAACTATTGGCAATGGTAAAATTGCTTTGTTTGGTTTACCTGGGGCATTTACATCAACTTGCTCTAAATTTCATCTACCGGGTTTTGTAGCAAATGCAGATAAAATTAAAGCAAAAGGAATAGAAAATATTTTTTGTTTATCAGTAAATGATCCTTATGTGATGAATGGTTGGGGAGAAGTCAATAATATCGGAAATAAAATAAAAATGTTATCAGATCCTTATTTGATGTTCACGAAAGCAATTGGCGCGGAAGTTGATCGGAATGCAAAAGGAATGGGGATTCGATCAAATCGTTATTTAATGGTGATTGAAAACTTCATAATTGTAAATATTCATGTCGAAAAAGAAACTAAAGAATGTGGTATAACATCAGCAGAAAATTTATTAAATAATTTACTATAAGTTAGCAGCATCTCTAGCAAGC
Organism: uncultured Pelagibacteraceae bacterium; assembly: GCA_902565935.1. Classification (GTDB taxonomy): domain Bacteria; phylum Pseudomonadota; class Alphaproteobacteria; order Pelagibacterales; family Pelagibacteraceae; genus Pelagibacter. Next base: position 54,960 of record CACFGT010000006.1, on the reverse strand, counting down.
AAATCTACCTCATTATTTAACTTATCTGTTGAATGTGCTTTTACCCAATTCCAACTTATTTCAAATTCATTATTTAGAAGATCTAATTCTGTCCAAAGTTCTTTATTACTAACCTCTTTTTTATTTGCAGTTTTCCATCCATTTTTTTTCCAATTGTGTATCCATTCTGTTATCCCAGACTTTACGTACTTAGAGTCTGTAAAAATTTGAACCTTACTTCCTTTTGGAATTTCTTTAAGAGCTTTAATAGGTGCTAATAATTCCATCTGATTATTTGTCGAGTTTTTTTTACTTCCTTTGATTTCAGTTTTTTTCCCGTCATTTAATATTATTGCTGCCCAACCACCTTTGCCTGGATTACCAAGACAAGAACCATCGGTATAAATTTTAATCATCAAAGTAAATACTCCTTGTAGCTTTTTAAATTATTATGAATTATCAGTTTCTGATAATATTCTCTTGGATCCTTAATTTTTATCAAAGCAGTTTTTGGAGTATTTGTATAGTCGTAGAGTCTTGTCAGAAAATATCTCATTGCAGCAGCACGGCATAAAATATTCAATGATTTTTTCTCAATTCCAGAGATCTTTTTAATACCCTCATATCCTCTAATTAAATTTTTAACCTTTTTTTTATTTAATTTAAATTGTGATTTTTTTTTATCAAAGCACAGAGCGTTGATACATATCGCTATTTCATACATAAAATAATCATTTGCGGCAAAATAAAAATCAATAATTCCAGATATCTTATTATTTTTAAAAAATATATTATCTATAAAAAGATCACCATGTATTATTCCATTCGGCAATTTTTTTGGCCATTTATTTTTAATTTCTCTAAAATTACTTTTGAGAAATTTTTCTAAATTAATGAATTTTTTTGACTTAAATTTAATACTTTTTAATAATGGACTTAAATTTTTTATATTCATTGAGTTTTTTCTAAACAATCTTATTTTTTTTGAGGAAGAGTGCATTTGAGCTACAGTTTTTCCAATATCATAACAATTCTTCAAACTAAGATTTCTTTTATCTTTTCCGTCAAGAAATGAAACAACACAGGCGACCTTATTCTTTATTTTAAATAGATATTTTCCATCACGATTTTTTAGTGGTTTTGGACATCTTATCTCTAGATCATTTAGTTGATCCATTAATTTCATAAAAAAAGGTATTTCCTTTTTTTGAACTCTTTTTTCAAAAATAGTTAGTATAAATTTATTTTTTTTTGATCTTAAAAGATAATTAGTATTTTCAATTCCTTGTTTGATACCTTTAAAACTCAAAAATTTTTGATTTTTAAATTTTTTATTGATATATGAAATATCTTTCTTATTTATTTTTGTATAAACAGCCATTTAATTTAATTTTTTTGGAACACGGAAAACAACGTTTTCTTTTATAATTTCCACTTCTTCTATAGTGACTGTAAATTTATTTTTCAATTCTTTAATGAAATTTTCGACAAGTATTTCAGGGGCAGACGCACCAGATGAAATTCCGATTATATTTGAATTTTCAATTAAGTTGAATGGAATTTCACTTTGTGAGTGGATAAGTATTGAGTTTTCACACCCCGATTTTTTAGCAACTTCAACAAGTCTTACTGAGTTAGATGAATTTCGACTACCAATAACAAAAAATATATCACACTTTTTTGCAATGTTTTTAACAGCCATTTGTCTATTAGTTGTCGCGTAACAAATATCTTCATTCGCAGGCTCTCTAATATTTGAAAATTTTTCCTTAAGTATTGATATTATTTCTTTTGTATCATCTACTGATAGTGTTGTTTGGGTGACATAGGCTATCTTTTCAAAATTTTTTGGATCATAATTATTTGCTTCGACCTCATTTTGGATAAGATCAATAGATCCTTTGGGCAGTTGCCCCATTGTCCCAATTACTTCAGGATGATTTTCATGCCCTATTAAGATTAAATGGTATCCAGCTTTATGAAGATTTTCAGCCTCTCTATGAACTTTAGAAACCAACGGACAAGTTGCATCAACATAAGTCATATTATAGTTTTTTGCATCTTGTGGAATTTTTTTTGGAACACCATGTGCAGAAAAAATAACTGGTCTTGTTTTGTCTTCAATTTCTTCAAGCTCTTCCACAAATATTGCACCTTTATTCCTTAGGTCATCAACAACAAATTTATTGTGTACTATTTCATGTCTAACGTAAACTGGAGAACCATACTTTTGAATTGATTTTTCAACAATTTCAATTGCTCGTTCAACACCCGCACAAAATCCCCTTGGAGCAGACAATAATATTTTAAGTTCTTTGTTTTTCATTTTTATCTAAAAGATACTCAAGTAATATATGTGGAAATGTTAAAGACGCCAAACCTATAAAGATGACTTTAATAATTGAGTTATCAAAATCATATTTAAAATTGAGCAAATATATACCAACTAAACAAATAATAGCAGTTAATATCGTAAGTGGCATAGCTTTTTTAATAAAAATCAATAAACCGTTTTTAATATTAACGTTATCTAATTCGTAAATTAATGTGATGCTATGTCTTACAGAATGTAAAAAACAAAAATAAGCTGTAAATGCTACTAAAGGAGAGAGATAGTAATTTAAAATTAATATAGAGAAATAATCAAAAAAAATAGAAAAATTCTTTAAATTAAATTTTTTAATAAACAAAATAATACTTGAAATAGAACTTAAGATTATCCCTAAATCTATTAATCTATTATTCTCAATAAAACTTAAATTTGAATAAAAATTTTCATTATCAATTAATAATAATTTAAATATTGCTATAGTTTCATCAAAATGAAAATACAATGGTGCCAAAATAACAAGAGATCCTTTTAGGAAATAGAGTATCCCAATAAAGTGTGAGTTATCATTATGTAAAAATTGTGTATCCTCTTTGCCAAAATGATATGAGGCAACCAGTAGAAATATTATCAACAAGATAGATGGTATTAAAACCCAAAGTGTCACAACCATTATAGCTATTAAGATATATGAAATATAAAATAGAAATATATTTTTAATTTTAAAAATTTTTAAAAGCTTCTCACCTTTGACATGATCCAAAGAACCATGTGATACACCAATAATTAAAATCAAAAATAAACAAAATAATGGTGACAATATAAAGTTATCAAATTTAAATAGTATTAAAGAAAAAATGTTACAAAATAAAAAAAAAATAAAAGAATGATTAAGATTTATTTTTTTTAGATTCATATTTATTTAGGTTTAATAAAACAAAGCTTTAATAAAAATCCATTTTGGCATTTTTAAAATTATAGTCAAATCTTCAAGAAAATTACTCTTATTGGAAAGAAATTTGATAATTGTTTTAGGCGAACTTTGAAACATTTTAAAAAAAATTTCCGACATTTTTTTTGGATGTTTTTCAAGAACACGTAAAAATACTTCATCCAAAAATTGATATTTTTTATTTATTTCAAACTTTTTAGTATGATGAATATTTTCAATATTTTTTCTAATAAATTTACTATGTTCTTGTATATTTAAAAAAGTATATCCTGTACTTAATCTTGTCATGCCTCCTGCAGTACCAATATTAATTTTATTCTTTTCATTTTTAAATGATGGATAAAAAAGTGGAATTGCACCTATTTCTTTATATGTAATTTTGTAATTTTTTAAATTTAATTTCTTTTCGATATATTCTTTGATTTGTTGATCATAATCTTTTTGAGATTCATCATTCATTTTTGAAAGCCAGGTACTTTCAATTAATGCCTTATTTTTTGAAAAGGGAAGTGTGTAAAAAAAATGAACGCTTTCTCTTTGATCGCAATCAAAATCCATGAGATTAAAAATATTTTCATCGAAATAGTTATTTTCTGTCTCTATTTCAACCCCACAAAAGTGTTGCCATAAATTTCTAAAGTCTTTTTTGATAGAAGGAACACTATTAAATATAAATGAATTTTTGATGTTGATATCTTTAAGTTCTTTTAAGAAGAAGATATTTTTATTTTTCTTTAATGAATTATTTATTTTTTCATAAAACAAACCACTATCGATGCTTTGATAGGGATAATTTTCACATTCAAGAAAATTAGTTTTATTAGGTGCATTAACTGAAAAATTTTTCCAATTTTTTATTACACAATCATCAAAATTATGTTCAGATACCTTCCAAAAAGACCAGGTCTTGTCTCTTTTGTATTCATCTCGAGGTTCGACAATTGCCAAAGTTTTATTTTCTAATTTATTATGGATCTCTAATTCATAAGCTAGAGATAAACCAGCACAACCACCTCCAATAATTATGTAATTAAATTCTTTCATCAAGATTAATTTCTTTATTAATCAATAAATGATCATGTTCGATTTGATCATCATTTTTATTTAGTAAAGAAAGTATAATTAGATCATAAATTGATAAAATCGTCTCCAAAACTTTTTCAAAGTTTGAAACGTAAATTTTCCCAGATTTACTATAATTTTCAAAGGTTTTCTTTTTTAAAATTTTATATCCAATTTTTCTGTATATTCTTCTAGCAACTAAAATACTAAATCTAAAGCTAAGTGGAATTTCTCTTATTGAGTAAAATGAATTTTTATAAAATGTATCTGCAAGTCGAATAGTTGAATTAATTTCCTCAAAATTTCTATCTATATAAGATCTATTTTTTTTTGAGTCCTCAATTACATCTCTAGATATATTAGTGAGTTGCATTGCTATACCTAGATCGATTGCAGATTTAAGAGATTGTTTTTTGCTCACTTTTAAAATTTTCGCCATCATTAGTCCGACTGTTCCAGCTACTCTATAACAATAGATTAAAAGATCTTTTCGAGTATCTATTTTTACATTTTGTTTTATGTCTGACTCTATCCCATCAAATAAATCATAAATTATTTCCAGAGAAATATTGAATTCATTTATGATATTCCACATATTTTGAATAATAGGATCCTCAAAATTTTTTTGTTTAAAATCATTTACAAAGTTATGGAATTTTATTTTTTTTATTTCTATTTCATTATCGTCATCTGCAATATTATCTATAACTCTGCAAAAATCGTATAAATAAGAACAATTTTTATATGTTTTTTTTGGCAAGAAAAAACCAGCCCAATTAAATGATTTTGCGTAAATAGATAAATAATTTTTAGATGACATTATAAAATTTTATCTAAAACCTTTGCTGAGGAAAGAACTCCAGGCACACCTGCTCCAGGATGAGTTCCTGCACCAACAAAATATAAATTGTTATAAATTTCAGATTTGTTGTGAAATCTAAAGTAAGCAGATTGTGAGAATTTTGGTTGTATAGAAAAACCAGAACCATATTTTGTATTGAGATCCTTTTCAAAATAGTCTGGTGTTAAATAAAAATCTTCGACAATATTTTCTTTTAAGTTTGGCATTAAATCCCTCTCCATTTTTTCTACCACTAAATTTTTTATGTTTTCACCTTCTAACGACCAATCAATTTTTGATTGGTTATTGGGAACAGGAACTAGAACATAGAAACAATCATGTCCATCTGGTGCCATGGATTTATCAGTGGCAGTGGGTCTATGTAGATAATAACTAATATCGTTATTTAATTTTTTATTATTAAAAATGTCATCAAGGTGTTCTTTATATTTATTGCCAAATTTAATGGTGTGATGCTCAATATTATCGTAGATTTTTTTAGTTCCGAAATAATAAACAAATAAACCCATTGAATATTCCATTCTATTTTTTTTCCATTTAAACATAAAAGAATTATTACTTTGGCCATTTAACATTTTTTCATAAACACCAGGTGGATCTGCGTTACAAACAACTTTGTTAGCGCTTATTTTTTTTGAATTGTCTAATTGAACTCCAGTAATCTTATTTTGATCTGAAAGTATTTGAGTTACCTCAGATCCTTTTATTACCTCGATACCTTCCTCATTCATTAATTTTTCAAAACCACTAATGATATTTCCTGTTCCACCCATAGAATAGTGAATACCCCATTTTTTTTCTAAGTATAAAATCAATCCATATATGGAAGTTGTGGTAAATGGATTTCCACCAACTAAAAGAGGATGCATGCTCAACATTCTTCTTAATTTTTCATTTTTAATATATGATGATACCAGTGAATATACTGACTTATAGCTTTTAAGTTTGAGTAATGAGGGCAATTGTTTCATCATCACTGATGGCTTGTCAAAGGGCACATCAGCTAGTTCTGTAAAACCTTTATCAAAAATTTTTTTAGTGAAGTTAACAAGTTTTTCATATCCTTGAGCATCATCTTTATTAATAAGCTCAATTTGTCTTTTCATTTCATTTTCGTCGCCAGAGTAATTGAATTTTGATTTATCCTCAAAAATGAATTGATACCAAACTTTAAGAGGTGTTAATTTAATGTAATCATTTGGATTTTTTTGAAATAATTCAAACAATTCATTAATTAAGTATGGAGCTGTAATTACAGTTGGACCACCATCATAAATGAACCCATTCTTTTTAAAAACTCTTGCTCTACCACCTAGGTCTTTGTGTTTTTCAATTAATGTAACATTGTGACCCTTAGCTTTAAGACGTAGAGCAGCAGCTATACCACCAAAACCAGAGCCAATTACAATAGAATTCATCTAAACAATTTATAGCTTTTTTGAAAAATTGTAAAAGTATTATGAGTTAATTTTCTTTAACTCTTCCTTTGTTTCATCTAAATTTTTTTGAAACAATCGATCCAATTTTGACTTATCAACCGATGTAGAAATAATTTTTTTAACTGAATCTAGTGCAATTTTAATAGAGGTGTTTTTTATTTCATTTATCGCGGATTCTTTCATTTGACTTATTTTATTTTCAGCTAAATTTTTTTTAATTTCAGATGATTTATGAAATTTATCATTTAATTCAATAATCAATTTATCACTATCTTTTTTTGCTTGTTCTATAATATCATCACCAACTGATTGTGCTGTATTTAATTTATTTTGAGCTTTTTCTAATAAAACTTTAGCTTCAGATCTTAATTTTTCACTTTCATCTATCTCATTTTTGATATCTAAAATAAGTTTATTTAAAATTTCATTTATTTTTTGTGGGACTTTTAAATAAATTAAACCTCCAAAAAATATGACAAATGAAACTGCTACCCAAAAAGTTGCATCAATTGCCATAATATTTATCTCCATTTCTTTTAGATAAATCATCAACAATTGCGGAAATACTACTACTGTTTATTTCAGCTCCAATAAGTTTCTTAATTAATTCTGATGAAGTTTCTATAGCAATTTTGTTTATTTTTTCAGGTGCATTTTTCTTTAAAACTTCAATTTCTTTTTCTGCTTTCTTAATTTCTTCATCGATCTGACGATCTAAAACTTCTTTCTTCGAGTTGATATCTTTTATAACTTTTTCTCTTGCATCTTTATAAATGTTTTTTGCTTTTATTTTACTTTTCAATATAAAATCATCATACTCTTTAAGTTTAGTATCACTTTCAATTCTTTGTTTTTCTGCTGCTTCAATATTTTCTTGTATTTGAGACTTTCTTAATTCTAAGTTTGAACTTATTTTTGGAAGTATGGCTTTTGATAAAACTATGTACAAAATACCAAACGTTAAGGTTAACCAAAATATTTGAGAAACCCAAAATTCTGGATTCAATTGAGGCATTCCTCCACTTTCCGCTGCAAAAACCTCTTTTAAAAAAAAGAGGTTTAAAAATATTGAGTGAAAAAAATATTTTTTAATCATTAAATCTAAAACGCAAAAAGAATAATTAATGCAACTACTAATCCAAATAAACCAGTAGCTTCTGCTAAAGCAAAACCTAAAAGCAAATTAGGAAATTGTTTTTGTGCTGCAGAAGGATTTCTCATTGCTCCTGACAAATAATTACCAAAAATAATTCCAATTCCAACACCTGCGCCTGCTAGAGCAATTGCTGCTAATCCGGCACCTATCATTTTTGCTGCTTCTAATTCCATTATGTCCTCCTTTGTTAGTTAATGGTGTAAATTTAATGCATCATTTAAATATATGCATGTTAAAATTGCAAAAACATATGCTTGAAGAAAAGCAACTAAGATCTCCAAACCAGTAAGTGCAACTGAAAAACTCAGTGGAAGCCATCCACCAATTATCCCGAGACTTACAACAAAGCCTCCGAAAACTTTCATCATTGTATGGCCAGCCATCATGTTAGCGAAAAGTCTGACTGATAAACTAATAGGCCTACTAAGATATGATATAATTTCAATTACTACAATTAAGGGAAGTAAAACAATCGGTACACCGCTTGGTACAAAAAGTTTCAAGTAACCAAAGCCATGTTTTATAAAACCAACAATTGTGACACCAATAAAAATAAATGCTGCAAGCACAAATGTTACTATGATATGACTTGTGACTGTAAAAGTGTAAGGTATCATCCCAAACATATTGCAAAATAAAACAAACATAAATAATGAAAATATAAAAGCAAAGTAAGGTTTTGCTTTAGATCCAGCTGTGTCACTAATCATTTTAGATACGAATGTGTAACTAAGCTCAGCAAGAAGCTGTATCTTGTTTGGTAATACTGAATTTTTTTTTGAGCCTAGGTTAAAAATAATTAAAATTGCTAGCGAACTTATAACCATAAACAAACTTGCGTTTGTAAATGATATATCAAAAGAACCTATTTTAACTTCAGGACCAATTCTATAAACTTCGAACTGGGTCATTGGATTTGCAGCCATATATTTTTCTATTTTTGCATGTTTTTTGCAGATTTAATTACATTGGTTATTCCAGCAACTACCCCTACAAAAAAAAAAATTAAAATTAACCATGGTTTAGTACCAAAGGTCTTGTCTAAAATAAACCCAATAATTGTCCCTACCGCAACTGCCGAAACAAGTTCCGTGCTAAGCTTAAAAGCAGTGCCAATTGGGGATGGATTATGTTTTTTGTTTGAAAAATTTCGTTTATTAGCCTTTCTCTTTGCAATTTCTAAGCGAGTTTTAAACTGATCTTTTGACATTTAGTTTATTTAAGCAACCATGCTTTCTGCTTTTTGTAAGTCAACCGCCACTAACTGACTAATTCCTTTCTCAGGCATTGACACTCCGTATAATCTGTTCATTTTGGACATAGTTAAAGCATGATGGGTAACAATAATAAATTTTGTGTTAGTTATTTTGGTAAGTTCATCTAATAAATTACAAAATCTAGTTACATTTGCATCATCTAATGGTGCATCCACCTCATCCAAAACACAAATTGGTGATGGATTAGTTAAGAAAACTGCAAAAATAAGTGAGAGAGCTGTTAGAGCTTGTTCACCACCCGATAATAAAGTTATTGATTGTAATCTTTTACCTGGAGGACTTACTAACATTTCTAAACCCGCCTCAAGAGGATCCTCAGAATCCACAAGTTCTAATTTAGCATTTCCCCCATTAAATAATTTTGTATAAACTTCATTAAATTTTCTGTTAACTTTTTCGAAAGCCTCAACAAGTCTTTCTCTTCCTTTTTGATTTAATTCATTAATACTATCTTTCAATTTTACTATCGCAGTCACTAAGTCTGCTCTATCTTGCTCCATTTTTTTTATCTCTGAAACATATTTATTAGTTTCTTCATCTGCTTTTAAATTTACTGAACCTAATTTTTCTCTTTCTTGTTTTTTCTTGTCCAATAAATCTTCTTGATTAACTGCATCAGGAAGTTCTTCAACACCATATAAATTTGAATTTTCCAAAATATTATCTTCTGTAAGATTAAGTTCAGAATTAATCCTATCAATTAAATCACTTTTTCTTTTTTTTAGACCTTCAATGGTTGCACTAGAGCTTGCTTTTCTCTCTCTGATTTGAATTGATTGCTCTTGTATTTCATTAAGTTGATTTCTTAAAATTTCAATTTTTTCGTCTGTTTCATTTATTATTTTTTCATTTTCATTTTTTTCGTTTTCGGAAATTCTTAAATTTTCAGAAATCTGCCCTTTTTTTTCTGCTTGGATTTTTGGTTGATTATCTAATTTCTCTAGTTGGTTATTGGATTTATTTTTTCTTTCGGTTAACTCATTCATCATTTTTTCAGAATTTAAAAGCAAATTTTTCCAACTTTCAATTTCCTTTTCAATAATACTAATTCTTTCATTTCTTTTAACAGATTCTTTTTTAATATTTTGATTCATGCTATAGCTGTCCGCATATTTTTCTATACTTCTTTCAATAATATTTAAGGCTTTGATTGCTTCTTCATTTTTATTTGAGGATATAAAATTTTTTATGTTTTCAATTTCAATTTTAAGATCATTTTTTGATTTGTTTAAATCATCATTTGATTGTTTTTCAGTTTCATAATATTTTGAGTCTATTTCAATTAGATCACTTTTTTCTTCTTTAAGTCTTTTTTCATTGGAATTTGCATCAATAATTATTCCTTTTTCTCGAGAAATATCATCATCAATTGTATCTAAAGTTTTTTTAATATTTTCAATTTCCTCTTGTACTCTTGTATTTTCCTTATCCAAATTCTGTAATTCCAAATTAAGTCTTTGAATTTTTGACAAATTTTCAATATTTTTTTCTCTTAATGGATTAACTTTTTCTGTTTCAGATTTAATTATTTTTTCTAAATCTGAAATTTTATTAGTATAACCACTAACTTCTCCTTCTGCCTCGGTATTAATTTCATTTTCAACTTTTATTTCTTTATCAATTTCTAATAATTTTAAATAATAAAGTCCTGCTTCAATCTTTTTAATTTCATTAGAAATATTTTTATATTTGGAGGCTTCTTCTGCTTGTTTTTGAAGATTAGCTAGTTGTCTTTCTTGCTGTTTTCTTAGCTCATCCGCACGTTTCAAATTGTTTTCTGCAGCGTTTAATCTTAATTCTGCCTCATGTCTTCTAACATGCAAACCTGAAATTCCTGCAGCCTCTTCCAAAATTGCTCTTCTATCTGTTGGTTTTGCTGTTACTAAAGCACCAATACGACCTTGACTAATCATCGAAGGTGAATGAGCCCCTGTAGATAAATCTGCAAAAAACATTTGAGCATCTCTTGCTCTAACTTCTTTATCATTGATGTAGAACTTTGATCCTTTGTCTTTTTCAATTTTCCTTCTAACATTAATTTCGGTTAATTCCCTATATTGAACTGGTCCTTCATTACTCTCATTTCTTACTGTAACCGAAACTTCTGCAATATTTTTTGACGGTTTATTCGAAGTGCCAGAAAATATCACATCTTCCATACCAGATCCTCTCATACTTTTTGCAGAGGTCTCTCCCATAACCCACCTTAGCGATTCCACTATATTTGATTTTCCACATCCATTCGGGCCGACAATTCCAGTTAAACCATCTTCGATTAAGAAATTGGTTTTGTCAGCGAATGATTTAAACCCATTTAATTGGATTTTTTTAAAGTCCATAGATAGACTTATATCAGTTTTTCTAAAGATTTTTTTAAATTTTTATAATTAAGGGATTTTTCAAACTTTTTGTTATTAATTATTATCGTAGGAGTAGCATTTATTTCAAAATTTTTTGTCCCTTCGATTCGATCATTTAAAACAAAATCTTCTATTTTTTTATTATCAACACATTTGTTAAAATTTAGACTAAAACCCTCATCTTTTAAAAACTTTTCTAAACTTGCATTTACTTCTTCGATTGTACCACCTTTGATCCAAGCTTGCTGATTAGAGTATAAGGTCTCTAAAATTTCAAGACTTTGACTTTCTTTACATTGAGCAATTTTTGCAGCATTTAAAGCAGCAAGATCTAAAGGAAAATGTCTAAATTCAATTTTGACCAATCCTTTATCTATATAATCTTTTTTTAGCTCTGGATAAACTTTTTTGTGAAAATCTGCACAGTGGCTACATGTTAAAGACTCATAAGCAATTATAGTAATTTTTGCGTTTAAATCTCCAGAAACAATTCTTTTAATTTCAGAGTTTGCATTTGTAAAAGAAGCAAGAAAAAAAATTAGTAATATAAATATTTTTTTCATTTTTCTTTAAATACTTTTGACAATTCTATTAGTGATTTCTTAATTTTTTCATTTTTAACATCATTAATTTTTTTATGAAACCTATCAATTGTCACATTATTCCTTTCTGAGCTTTCTTTTGTAATTTTCAAATTTTCGTCATCAAAACTCATAAATTTAATTTTTTCAACAACAGTGTATCCAAAATGATTGTTCATCCTATCAATAATATTTTTTTTTGAATATTCTAAATCAACTTCATGTCCTCTTTTGACCATGATTAAAAGAGTGCTAACACTAAATTTATTGGAGTTTTTTAAAGATTTCGGATAACAAACCTTAAACAAACTATCCCCAATAATGATTTTCCAGTTATTTAATATTTCAGAATAAATATGTCCTTTTTTATTAATGACTCTTTTAATATTTTTTGGCAAAGTGTCTTTAAAGGATCTTAATCCTTGAATGCTTCTATTTCTCTGCTTAGTATATTTTTTATAATGCATACGAAAGAACAATTATTAACAAAAAAAATTCTCAATTGGTATGATTTAAATAAAAGGTCGTTACCATGGCGAAAAGATGTTTCTTTTAAAAAAAAACAATATTTCACTTTAGTTAGTGAATTTATGTTGCAACAAACACAGGTTGTAACAGTTATTCCTTATTTTAAAAGGTTTATAAAATTTATTCCAAATTTGAATTCACTTGCGAAAGTAAAAAATGAAAAATTAATTAAACTATGGGAGGGTCTGGGGTATTATTCAAGAGCTAGAAATTTAAAAAAAACCGCTCAATTAATTATAAAAAATTTTAAAGGAAATTTACCAAATAATTTTGATGATTTGACTAAACTACCAGGAATAGGAAATTATACTGCAAGTGCAATTTTAGCTATTGTTTTTAATAGACCATACATTCCATTGGATGGAAATATAGAAAGAGTTTTGAAAAGATACCTTTATTTAAAAAAAGATAAAGAAATTCAAAAATCTAATCTTATAGAAAAAAAAAATATATTTGGAAAATCCTTGAGATCAAGTGATTATGCACAAGCCTTAATGGAATTGGGAGCCTTAATTTGTAAACCTACAAATCCAATATGTAATGAATGTCCAATTTCAAAAAATTGTAAATCTTACAAAAAAAAAGATTTTAATTTAATTAAGATCACGAAGAAAAACATAGAAAAATATTTCATTTTAAAAGTGTATAAAAAAAACCAAAGTTATTTATTAATCAAAAATACTAAGTTTAATTTTTTAAAAAATTTATCAATATTTCCTATGGAGGAACTTTCAAATCCTAAAAATTTTAATGAAAATTTAAACTTTAAAATGTCTAACATGAATATGAATATAAAAATTCAATATTTAAAATTTAATCAAAAATTTCCCTCATCTTACTGGATAAATAAAAAGAAATTAGATAGTTACATGTTGCCATCATTTACAAAAAAAGTTGTTCAATATTTAGAGAAAAATTAATGAAAAAAATTGCTATTATTGGAGCTGGTATTTCAGGATTATTTATTGCGAATTTATTTAAAAAAAATTCAAATTATCAAATATCAATTTATGAAAAAAATAACTCAATTAATTTAGACGAGGGTTATGGAATTCAATTATCTGTGAATAGTGTGAAGCTTTTAAACAAAATTGGATTTTATAAATTTAAAGATGAGAAAAAATTCAATCCAGATAAAATAAATTTTTATTCTATTAAAAGCACAAAGAAAATATGTGACTTAGATATCTCTTATTTTAACTCAAAAGACTGTAAGTACACTACTTTGAAAAGATCTGATTTGATAAATTTTTTAAATAAGGATGTAAAGGATTTGATAAAACATAGTCATAGTATTTCCCAGATAGAACATGAAAATCATAAAATTAAACTTACTTTTGAAAATAGAGAAAATTCTGAATGTGATTATTTAATCATTTCTGATGGTGTTTTTTCAAGTAGTAAAAATCTTATTTCAAAAAATCCAACTCGACCAAAATATAATAACACTCTTGCTATTAGAGGAATGATACCAAATTCTCCTAAAATTGATTATAAAAATATTTCGTTGTTTTTAGGTCCTGATTTTCATCAAGTAATTTACCCAGTATCTCAAAATGGAGATTTAAATTTTATAGCGATAATGAGATATGAACTTACTTTAGAAAAACAAAAAAACTATTCTTTATTTAGTGAAAGTTCTTTTATTAAAAAAGTTTTAGAAAATGTTCCAAAAGAAAATAAAGTTTTTTTTGAAAACGTTAAAGAATTAAAGATATTTCCAGTTTTTGTAAGTAGCGATTTTTTTGAAACTAAAAATGATAATATTAATCTTATAGGCGATGCTTTTTTTGCTTTTCAACCATCATTTGCCCAAGGGGCATCACAGTCCATAGAGAGTGCTTATGAATTATTTAAGAGTATAGAAAATAATACAGAAGGTAATTATTTTAAAAGCAGAGTTTACAAAACTAAAATGGTGAATAATAGATCAAAATTAAATCAATTTGCATTTCATTTATCGAGCCCTTTTACTACATTTTTTAGAAATATTTTTTTAAAAAGGTTAGTTAAAAATAAAAAGTTTTTAGAGAGTTATTTGGGAAAAATATATAACAATTAACTATTAGAAATTAATCTCTGTCTTAAATGATCAATGGGAACTGACCGACCATCTAAATTAAAGTGCCAAAAAGTCCATCCATTACAGCTTTCAGCTCCAAGTAATGTAGCAGCAACTTTGTGAATTGAGCCTTCGGCTTGGGCGTGTTTAATACTGCCATCAGCCATGATTTTTGCATTAATTTTCTTTTTATTATCAAAAATGGTAGTACCTGGTTTAATTATTCCTAATTCAACTAATGAGCCAAAAGGTATTCTTGGTTTTGATCTACCATTTTGCAGGGTATCTAAATAATCATCTTCAATAGGTTTAGTTACTTTTAATCTTTGTTCAGCAGCTTTTAAATAGGTCTTTTCTTTTTCAATTCCGTAGTAATTTCTACCTAGTTTTTTAGCTACCGTTGCTGTAGTTCCAGATCCTAAAAACGGATCTAAAATTAAATCATTTTTATTCGAAGTAGCCAATAAAATTCTGTGAAGTAGGGCCTCTGGTTTTTGGGTAGAATGTACTTTTTTACCATTCTTCTTCAGTCTCTCAGAGCCACTACAGATCGGTAATTCCCAATTAGACCTCATTTGAAGATCATCATTCAAACACTTTAAGGATTGGTAGTTAAAAGTATATTTTGATTTTTCGGATTTTGATGCCCAAATTAAAGTTTCATGAGCATTTGTAAAACGTGTCCCTCTAAAATTTGGCATTGGATTTTTTTTGTTCCAAATAACATCATTTAAAATCCAAAATCCTAAATTTTGTATAGCTGTTCCAACTCTAAATATATTGTGGTAACTACCTATTACCCAAATTGCTCCATTTTTTTTTAAAATTCTTTTACACTCAGTTAGCCAAGAGAAAGTAAATTCATCATATTTTTTGAAATTTTCAAATTGATCCCATTTATCATTTACCGCACAAACCTTAGATCTGTCAGGTCTTGTAAGCTCACTTTTAAGTTGTAGATTGTAGGGAGGGTCTGCAAAAATTAGATCAAAAGTTTCATCAGGAATTTTTTTTAATTCTTTTAAACTATCTCCATTAATTAATTTATTTTTTAAATCTAAATTCATTTTTTAAAAATAAATTAGACTCTAAAAAGATTCTTGGGTCAACCTACGATTGAATAATTTGGATTCGATTTGTGTAAAATTTTCTTTGGATTACTATATATTGTGTTTCTACGTGAAACCTATCTTATTTTATTAATAGGTGAAAAAGTTTTCCTATGATGAGATGTAACACCTAGTGTTTTAATTGCTTTTAAATGTTGTTTTGTCCCATACCCATAATTCTTATCCCAGCAATAACCTCTAAATTTTTTTCCCAAATTAGTTATCATTTTATCACGTGTAACTTTTGCAATAATTGATGCAGCAGAGATCGATGGTATTTTTTGGTCACCTTTAACTACTGAATTTAATTTATAATTTTTGATTTTTGGTAATTTGTTTCCATCGATCAGGACTAAAGAGGGTTTTTTTCGTAACTTAATAATAGCTCTTGTCATCGCAAGTAAGCTAGCATGCAAAATATTTTTTTTTTCAATTTCTTTAACGGTCGCTTTTCCTATGGCCCATACAGAGTTTTTTTTTATATATTTTGCTAAAATTTCTCTTTTTGTTTTTGTTAATTTTTTTGAGTCTTTTAATAATTTTTTATTTATAGAGTTATTTAATATTACTGCTGCAGCATATACAGGGCCTATTAAGCTTCCTCTGCCCACTTCATCTACACCAGCAATTACTTTCATTAAATATTTATATTTAAATCTTGAACTTTTTTTTTAATTTTTTTTAAATCTTCCCACGAATATTTCTTATTTTCAGGAAATCTGATTAGATAAGAGGGACTAAAAGTTATTATAATTGGAATACTAATATTATTAGAGATTAATTCTCTCCATTTTCCTCTTTCATCTGAGATTTTATTATTCATTCCGGTTACAGTCTCCATAGCAGTGCTTCCCATTAGCACTAAAATTTTTGGATTTATGATAGAAATATGTTCTTTTAAAAATTTTGAGTACCGTTTTATATCTTGAGTAGATGGTTTTTTGTCTTCAGGAATACGAAAGTTAATAGAGTAAGTGAGATATATTTTTTCCATTTTAATATTGATTGCGATTAACATTTTTTTTAAAAGTTCTCCCACATCTCCCTGAAAAGCAAATCCAGTTTCATCCTCTTTTTCTCCAGGAGCCTCGCCAATTAACATAATTGGACTATTAATGTTGCCATGACCAAAAATAAGATTTTTTGAATTCTTTCTTAAATTACAATTTTCAATTGAATTTATTTTTTTTTTAAGTTCAGAAAGTTTCTCGATTTTATCGTCTTCAATATTTCCTGTGTTATTTTCATGAGATTTGAACCTATTTATTGTATTTTTATGAAAAGAAAAATTAGGCTCAAAGCTATTTATCAACTCCTGCTCGTAATTAGCATTTTGATTTAAAAGTTTTTTCATCATAAATTATACTTAATGTTTTTTAAAAATATAAAATTTATTTTAATTTTATTATTATTTTACCAAAATCCCTCGTATTCTAAAAGCAGAAGTTCTGAAAATTTTGATGCTAAAAATTTATCGAATTATTTTTCAGGTATTATAGCTTTAGAGAATAAAAATAATTCTTATGCTTTAAGTTTCTTTGACTCCTCAAAAAGTCTAATAAACAAGCACGATCCTTTTATTGAGAAATATATAACATCTTTAGTTTTAGAAAATAAAGTTTCAAGAGCAGTAAATATAATAAAAGGAAATATTAAAAAAGATAATTCAAAATATTTTGATGCTTACTTAATATTGATTTTAGAGAGTATTAAAAACAAAAATTTTGAATTAACTGATAAATATTTAGATGAAGCCTTTAATGTTTCTGAACAAAGAGGTTTAGAAATTGCGATTTTAGAAAGTTTTAAAGATTATGTTTATGTATTTAGAAATAAAACAATTAAACAAGACAATAGAAATTTTGGAAACCTTTCATTAATCAATCAAATGTTTCAAAGATGTTATTTAGATGATCCTAGAACAGATAATTTTTTCTTTAACGTAATAAATAACAATGAAGCTGATTACTCTAGATATAATTTTTTTTATATGAGTTATCTAATCGAAAATAATAGAATTGAAGATTTAAATAAACTAGTAAATGAAATTGGATATATCAATGCTAGCTTACTTCTTTCGCAAGCTAAAAGTTGGATTGAAAATAAAAATCAAAAAAAAATAAATCAAGTTTTTTCATGTAAAAATCATAATCATATTATTGGTGAGTTTTTATTTTTGATATCAAGCCTTTACTCTTCTCAAGATAACTTTGAAAAATCAAATTTTTTTATAAATCTATCACTTTATTTGAACCCAAAATTTATTTATAATTTTTCTCTAATTTCAGAAAATTACTATTCAATTAAAGATTATAAAAAAACAAAAAAAATTCTAAGGAATTTTAAAAAGGACGATGAGTTTTATTATTGGTATAGGATAAAAAAAGAAGCTCAAATAATTTCAAAAGAAAAAAATGTTGATGAGTCAGTTAAATTTATTGAAGCTAAATTTTATCATTTAGATAAATCTAATGTAAAATTTCTATATGATTTAGCTAATTACTACAGAAGTTCTAAAAGATATAAGGAGGCAATTCCTGTTTACACAAAAATTTTAGATGAGTTTGATAATAATGACGAGATGAAATCCGATTTGTTATACAGGCGAGGGAGCAGCTATGAAAGAATTAAAAATTTCGATAAAGCAGATGATGATTTGTTAAATTCACTAAAAATATATCCTGATGATGCTTACGTATTAAATTATTTAGCCTATTCTTGGTTGGAAAGAGAATACAAAATAAATGAAGCTATTAAGATGCTAGAAATTGCTTATGAAGCTGAAAGTGATGATCCATATATAATAGACTCGATTGGCTGGGCCTATTATCTGATTAATGATTTTTCAAAAGCGGAAGAATTCTTGATTAGAGCTGTTGAATTAATGCCAGATGACCCAATTGTAAATGACCATTATGGAGATGTTCTTTGGAAACTTGATAGAAAAATTCAAGCTAGATATTTTTGGTCTAATGTTCTTTTAATGAATGATGTAGAAGATGAAATAATAAATAAAATTAATTCAAAGCTGATTCAAGGCTTGTAAGGTTTTAAATAAAATGGCCACTCATAAGATAAAATCATATGCAAAAATTAATCTAGCTTTAAATATTGTTGGAAAAACCTCATCATTACACAAAATTGAAACAATCGTGGGATTTATTGACTTATTTGATGATATCTTAATTGAGAAAATAAAGTCAAAAAAAAATAAAGTTGAATTTGTTGGTAAATTTTCAAAAAGTATTACTAACAATAATACAGTAACAAAATTATTGAATATTCTAGAAAAAAAAAAATTGTTAAAAGGCAAGAAATTCAAAATAAGAATTTTAAAAAGAATTCCAGTTCAAGCAGGTTTGGGCGGCGGATCTATGAACGCCGCAAGTATATTGAGATATTTTATAAAAAAAAAGATTATAAAAATTAGTACAGAAGAATTAAGAAAAATTTGTAATTTAATTGGCTCAGATGTGATCTTAGGGCTTAATCCAAAATTTACTATTTTAAATACAAGACATAAAATAATAAGATATATGAATATCAAAAAAATTTATACTTTATTGATTAAACCTAAGTTTGGATGTTCTACTAAGGCTATATATTCAAAAGTTAAAAAATTTAGTAAACCTAAATTTTTGTGTCCTTCAAGAAAAATGTTTGATTTAGATTTTTTAAATCAAATGAATAATTCTTTAGAGCATGTGGCCTTTTTGCAATATCCAAAACTCAGACAATTAAAATTTTCAATAGAAAAACTAACAAGCCCAATATTTGTTAGGATGACGGGTTCAGGATCAACTTTGGTCGCATATTTTGCTTCAAAAAAAGTATGTGAGAATGCAAAAAAAAATTTTTATAAAAAATACAAAAATTACTGGTGTATAGCTTCAAAAACTATATAAGGTTGAATTTTTGTGGTATACAAAATTTTATTGGGGCGTAGCCAAGCGGTAAGGCACGGGTTTTTGGTACCTGCATCCTAGGTTCGAATCCTAGCGCCCCAGCCAATTATGAATAGTATTTTAGATATAATTTTTCTTAGAAGAAATAATTTCAAAAATATTAGTGCAAGTATAAAAGATCTTTCGGCTCATAAAAAAGTAGATCGGATTTTTAAAGCAATCAAACTAAACTCTACCTCTGGTGAAATTCGGTATGTTGGTGGCTGTATTAGAAAGATTTTAAATAATGAAGTTGTAGATGATATTGATTTAGCAACGAATTTAGAACCTCAGGAAGTATGTGAAATTTTAAAAAAAAATAATATTAAATTCTACGAGAGTGGTATTGAACATGGAACAATAACCGCGATGATAGATAATTTTAAATTTGAGATAACTACTTTAAGAGAGGATGTAGAAACAGATGGAAGACATGCTAAAATAAAATTTTCCAAAGATTGGAAAAAGGATGCCTCTAGAAGAGATTTTACAATTAATTCAATTTACTCTGATGATTCTGGTAATTTATTTGATCCATTTAATGGAAAAAAAGATCTTGAAAATGGCTATATCAAATTCATTGGAGAACCAGATAAAAGAATAAAGGAAGATTATCTTAGGATTTTAAGATATTTACGATTTTATTCAAACTATTCCAAACACCATCACGATACAGATGTTATTAAAAAAATAAAAATTAATATTGGTGGTATTTCAAAACTATCAAAAGAAAGATTATTTGATGAATTAAAGAAAATCACAAATATTAAAACATTAGAAAAATTATCAAAAGACAAAACCAGCTCTGAAATATTCTTAATGATTTTTCCAGAAATTAAAAATTTAGACTTTTTTTCAAAGCTGAAACCACACTCTTATAATTTGGCCAGGGAATTTGATTTTATTTTTCTATTAATGTTAATGATATTAGATAATAGTGATAATGCAGATTATTTTTTATATAAGTTTAATATCTCAAATAAGGATAAAAAAAGGATAAAAATACTAGATAATTTTTATAGAGAAAATTCTTCTAAAAAAATAACGTTGAATGATTTAAATAAGATTTTTTACTTTAGTGGAAAACAAGCAGTTATTGATATTCTAAATTATAAAATTTTTAAATCAAAAAAATTAGATCTAAAGTTAAAAGAATTTAAAGATCATTTTATTAATAAGATTATCCCAATAATGCCTATTAAGGCAGATCTATTAATGTCTAAATATAAAATATCGAAGGGTAAGATTTTAGGCGATAAAATAAAAAGTATTGAGGAAAAATGGGTTGAAAATAATTTTAATATTTCTGATCAAGAAGTTGAAAATATTTTAAAAAATTAAATATATTTTACATCTTTAATTTCAAAATTCTTTATTCCTGCTGGTGTAGAAATTTCAACTAAATCATTTTTATTTTTTCCAATTAATCCTTTTCCGATCGGTGATTTAAAGTAAATAAGTTTTTCTTTTAAGTTGGCCTCATCTTTTCCAACAATTTTATAACTTATGTTTTCGCCACTATCTAAGTTTTCTAAAAAAACTGTTGAACCAAAAATTACTTTTCCATCATTCTTTAATTTTGTTACATCAATAACATTAGCTCTTGCAATAATATCATTAATTTCTGTAATCCTTCCCTCATTATGAGACTGTTCTTCTTTAGCAGCATGATATTCAGCGTTCTCTTTTAAATCTCCATGAGATCTTGCTTCTGAAATAGCAGCAACTATTTTTGGTCTTTTCTTTTCTTTTAAAAAAATTAATTCTTCCTTAAGTTTATTTAATCCATTAAGAGTTATTGGCTCTTTGTCCATATTATTTCCATTTCGCTAATGGAGGAAGTGACATCAAAATACCTTCTGTATTCCCGCCAGTTTGTAATCCAAATTTTGTGCCTCTATCATAAAGTAAATTAAATTCTGTGTATCTACCTCTTTTAAAATATTGTTCTTCTTTATCTTTAGCTGTCCATTTTTTTTTGATTTTATTTATTATGATTTTATTAAAAATTAATTGAAATGTAACCCCTACATCTCTAACAAATTTAAAATCATTTTCAAAGTTATCATCCTTGTAGTCAAAAAAAATTCCACCTATTCCCCTAGGCTCTTTTCGGTGTGGTAAGTAAAAATATTCATCACACCACTTTTTATACTTTTTATAATAATTTTTATTATGACGATTACACATATTTTTTAAAATTTTGTGAAATTTAATCTTTTCAATTTTGTCAAATTTTGACGGCGTGACATCCATCCCTCCTCCAAACCAATCTTTCGTAGTGCAGATATATCTGGTGTTAAAATGCATAGCTGGTATTAATGGATTTTGCATATGCATTACTACGGAAATACCAGATGCCCAAAATCTGGGGTCTTTTTTTGCTCCAGGAATATTATTTTGAAATTGTTTAGGAAATTTCCCGTAAACTTTTGAAAAATTTACTCCAACTTTCTCAAAAATTTTTCCATTTTGTAAGATTCTATACTCACCTCCACCCTCATCTTTAGTAATATTTTTTTTCCAGGATGTTGATTTAAATTGAACTCGTTTATTTTCAAGTTTTTTAATATCTTCACAAAATGAGTCTTGTAAAGACTTAAACCAGTTGCTTGCTAAATTTTTTCTTGTATCAAAATCCATTTTAAATTAATTCATTTTGTTTTAAACTTTCAGCTAATATAATTGCTACTGATGATGCAATATTAAGAGAACGCTTATCATTTTTCATAGGAATTTTTAGTCTATCTTTTATTGATTTATGTACTTTATCAGGAACTCCAGCACTTTCCCTTCCAAATAAAATTGTATCATTTTTATCAAATTTAAATTTGGTGTAAGATATAGAAGCTTTAGTTGTCATCAATATAATTCTTTGATTCTTTTTTGATGTAAAAAAATCATCTGCACTTTTATAAAATTTAATATCTTTTTCATCCATATAATCCATTACTACACGTTTAAATCTCTTATCATTCAATAAGAAACCACAGGGCTCTATAATTTCTAGTTTTGCACCAAGACAAGAGCAAGTTCTTATAATTGCAGCTGTATTTTGGGGTATATCAGGTTCAAATAATGCAATTATAGGCCCCTGAATTGTTGAATTCTGTGTCATTCTTTCAGTAGTAAATTTGTTATTTTATATTATATGAATTCATATATTTAAGTAGAAATAATCTATATTGAGTATATTTAAGAAAAAACATTAATGTCAGAAAAAAAAACCAATAGACGAGATTTTTTATTTACAGCAACCTATGCCGTAGGCGCAGTAGGGGTGGGAGCAACAATTTGGCCTATGATTGATCAAATGAATCCTGATGCCTCGGTAAAAGCACTTGCAAGCACAGAAGTAGATGTGAGCGCGGTTAATCCAGGCAAAACTATAACAGTTTTGTGGAGAGGGAAACCAGTTTTTATTAGAAGAAGAACTCAAGATGAGATAGCTGAAGCTAGATCAGTAAAGCTAGAGGAATTAAAACATCCTGAAAGCGATGAAGACCGAGCTAAAGATCCAGAGTGGCTTGTCATGTTGGGTGTATGCACTCATCTTGGATGTGTTCCATTAGACCAAAAAGGTGATTACAATGGTTGGTTTTGTCCATGTCATGGATCTCATTATGATACATCTGGAAGAATTAGAAAAGGTCCTGCTCCAACTAATATGGAAATTCCTAAATATGAATTTGTCAATAGTAATACAATTAAGATCGGATAATAATAATGAGTGATCATCAGTACACCCCAGAGTCTAAATTTGGAAAATGGTTTAATGACCGTTTACCTCTGCTTACACTCGCAAATCACTTAACTGATTATCCAACGCCAAAAAACCTAAACTATTGGTGGACTTTCGGAGGAATTTTAACTTTCTGTTTAATAACACAAATTGTGACAGGCTTAGTATTAGCAATGCATTACATCGCACATGCTGACATGGCTTTTGATAGTGTTGAGCATATTATGAGGGATGTAAATTATGGTTGGTTAATTAGATATATTCATGCAAACGGTGCATCAATGTTTTTTTTAGCAGTCTACATTCATATATTTAGATCTCTTTTTTATGGTTCTTACAAAGCTCCAAGAGAAATAATTTGGATCATTGGGATTATAATTTATCTTTTAATGATGGCAGCTGCATTTATGGGCTATGTTCTTCCATGGGGGCAAATGAGTTTTTGGGGCGCAACTGTAATTACAAATTTGTTTAGCGCAATTCCTTTGGTTGGTGAAGGAATAGTTACTTGGTTATGGGGAGGTTACTCAGTAGATAACCCAACACTTACTAGATTTTTTACACTTCATTACTTAATACCATTTTTGATTTTAGGCTTAGTAGTATTGCATATTTGGGCATTACATGTTCCTGGAAATAACAATCCAGTAGGTATTGATATTAAGAAGCCATCGAAAGACACAGTACCATTTCATCCTTACATTGTTATCAAAGATGGTTTTGCTTTATTAATGTTCATGATCGTTTTTGCATTTTTTGTTTTTTATACACCAAATATACTTGGCCATGCAGATAATTATATTGAAGCTGATCCTTTAGTAACTCCAGCTCATATTGTTCCTGAATGGTACTTGTTACCTTTTTATGCAATTTTGAGATCAGTTCCTGATAAACTTTTAGGTGTTGTTGCAATGTTATCAGCTATTTTTATTTTAGCAGCTTTACCTTGGCTTGATACTTCAAAGATTAGATCAGCAGTCTTTAGACCATTATACAGACAATTTTATTGGATCCTTGTTGCTGATGTTTTAATTTTAGGCTACGTCGGAGCGATGCCTGCAGAAGGATTGTATTTACTAATTGCAAGAGTAGCTACAGCATATTATTTTTTACACTTTTTAGTGATTTTACCAGTTTTAGGATTTAGAGAAAAAACTCTTCCGATACCATTGAGTATAACCGAGCCAGTTCTGGGAGGATCTCCTAATTTAGCTACGGCAAAAAATAAAGAAAGTTCAATAATTAAGTGAAAAACTTCTTAAGAATATTTTTTCTATTCGTATTATTTTCTGGGGTTCAATCAAATTCTATTGCAGCTGAAAAAATAGAGTATTTAAAAACTGATTGGAGCTTTAAAGGACTTTTCGGTAAATTTGATAGAGCTGCGCTTCAAAGAGGATATCAAGTTTATACTGAAGTATGCTCATCATGTCATTCAATGAAATATTTGAGTTATAGAAATTTAGCACAAAAAGGTGGGCCTGAGTTCACAGAGGCTCAAGCTAAAGCAATTGCAGCATCTTTTGAAGTGAAGGATGGACCGAATGCAGATGGTGATATGTTTACAAGACCAGGAAAATTATCTGATAAATTTGTAATGCCGTATGAAAATGTTAAGGCTGCTCAAGCAGCTAATGGAGGTGCATATCCTCCTGATATGTCAGTATTAGTTAAAGCAAGAGGTGGGGGGGTAGATTATATCTATTCACTTCTTCAAGGATATGAAGATCCACCGGTAGGAGTTACCTTAGACGATGGAGTTTACTATAATAAATATATGTATGGTAACAAAATCAAAATGTCTAACCAATTATCGGATGGATTAGTTGAATATTCTGATGGCACAAACTCAACTGTTGAGCAAATGTCGAAAGACGTAACAACATTTTTAATGTGGGCAGCTGAGCCTCATTTAGAGGAACGACATCAAATGGGTTTTAAAGCTATTATTTATTTAATAATTCTTACTGTTCTAGTTTATTTTAGCATGAAAAGAATATGGTCACGTATTGAAACGGAAGTTTAAAACATCCCCATCTTTAACAATATAATCTTTTCCCTCTAATCGCATTTTACCATTGATTTTAGAATTTACCCAACCATTGTTATTTATAAAATCCTCATAAGAAACTGTTTCTGCTCTAATAAAACCCTTTTCGAAATCTGTGTGAATTTCACCTGCAGCCTTTGGTGCTGTACAGTTTTTTTGTATTGTCCATGCCCTTGTTTCCTCTGGCCCAGAGGTGAAATAAGTATCAAGTTCAAGAATTTTATATCCTTTTTGTATCAATAAATCTAATCCAGTTTTTTTTATCCCAATCATTTCCATATAATTTTTTCTTTCATTTACATCCAATTCATTAATTTGATTTTCTATATCTGCTGAAATAATAAGAGTATTTTCTTGGTCAAACTTATTGACAAAATCTCTAGTATAAGCGTTACCATTCTGAATACTTTTTTCATCTACATTACAAACAAATATCTTTGGTTTTAAAGATAGTAATCCACTTTGTTTAAGTTGTTTTTTATCAAAAAGACTTTTTAGATTAGATAAATCTTCATTATTGTTTATTGAATTTAAAGTCAACTCAAGAATTTTTAACAGTTCATCATCAATATTTTTCTTATTATTCTTTTCTAGTCTTTTTTGAATTGACTCTAAATCTGCAAGCATCATTTCAGTCTCTATAATTTCAAGATCTCTTACAGGATTAACATCTGGATTAACATTCTGTATATCATCAGAGTCAAAGCATCTAATCATATGAATTACTGCATCAACTTCTCTAATATGTGAAAGAAATTTATTACCTAAGCCTTCGCCTTTTGAGGCTCCCTTAACCAAACCTGCTATGTCAACAAACGATATAGTGGTATTAATAATTTTTTTTGAGTTTGAAATCTTTGCTAAATTTTCCAACCTTTCATCTGGAACAGGAACAATCCCAATATTTGGATCTATAGTACAAAAAGGAAAATTTGCAGCTTGTGCTTTGCTAGAATTAGTTAATGCATTAAAAAGAGTAGATTTTCCGACATTTGGTAATCCAACAATACCACACTTAAAACTCATTATTTGTTATTAACTGTACTAGAAAATAAATCTAATTTTTTTTCAACAAGTATTGAGATGGACTCAGTAATATTATTTAAAGTTTTTTCGATTCCAACTGACTCATCCTCATTAAAATTTTGCAAGACATAATCAGCAATTTCCATATCGTTTTTTGGTTTTCCTATTCCAATTCTGACCCTTGAATATTCCTTTCCAATAAATTTATCAATAGAGGCTATTCCATTGTGACCTGCACTTGAACCGCCAAATTTAGCTTTTATCTTTCCAAATTCAATATCAAGATCATCATGAAAAACTACTACATCTTCAGCATCTATTTTAAAGTACTCAATTAACTCTCTGATACATATTCCAGAATTATTCATAAATGTAAGAGGCTTAATGGCATAAACTTTTTTGTCACCGATATTTCCTGTTGTAAGAAGTCCTTTAAATTTTGGTTTTTGTTTAGACAAATTAAATTTTTTATTAATAGAATCTATCATCTTAAAACCTATATTATGTCTATTGTTCTCACTATCTGGAGTTGGATTGCCTAGACCTACAAATAAAATCATAATTTAATGAGATTAGATTTAACCTAATTGATTATTTTTTTTCTTCAGAAGATTTTTTTTCTGCAGGTTTCTTTTCATCGCCTTCTTTTTTATCACCTTTTGCACCTTCTGCAGCTGCCTTATCGCCATCTGCTGACGCAGTTGCTTCTGCTCCTTCAGCACCTTCTTCTCCTTCAGCAGTTTCAGCTTCTGCTGGTTTCTCTGGTTCTTTCATAACCGTAGGAGCAGCTAATGTAGCAATCACAAAGTCTCTTCCTTGAATTGTTGGGGTAACCTCAGGATCTAATTTAACTGATGAAATTTTAAAGCTTGACCCAATATCTACACCGTCTAGATCTAATGTTAAACTTTCAGGTATTTTTTCACTTGGACATTTTAATTCAACTTTTCTTCTTACGATATTTAAAACGCCGCCTCTTTTTAATCCAGGAGATTTTTCTTGATTAATAAAGTTTACCGGAACCTCAATTTTGATTTTAACTCCAGGTAAAACTCTTAAAAAATCTACATGAGTAGGCTCATCTGTAATAATATGATACTTAACTTCTCTTGGAAGTACATTTTGACTTTTTCCACTAATATTTAGTGTAATAATATTTGATAAAAAATTTTCTTTTTCAATCAAAGTTTTTAATAATTTTTTTGATATAGAAATTTTTTGATTTTCTTCTTTTCCGCCATAAATAATTGCGGGAACATCTCCGTTTGCTCTTATTAAATTAAGCTGACCTTTTGTTTTATTATCTCGGATATTTGCTTCTAAAGAATTCATGAAAACAGGTTTTTAACCCATGTTTATAAATAATCAAGATATTTATTTAAATAAATCCGATACTGAGGTAGAATTAGAAATTCTTTTAATTGCTTCTCCCATTAATGCAGATATTGGTAAAACTTCAATATTTTTTATATTTTTAGTTTTTTCTCCATTATTTATAGTATCAGTAATTACTAATTTTTTGATGGCGGATTTTTGAATCTTTTTAACTGCATCACCACTTAAAACTCCATGAGTTATGTATACAAAAACTTCTTTAGCACCTCTTTTTTTTAAAGCTGCTGCTGCATTTACAATTGTGCCTCCTGAATCAATTATGTCATCAACTAAAATACAAGTTTTATTTTTTACATCTCCTATAACATTCATTACTTGAGATTGACCAGGCTTAGGGCGTCTTTTATCAACGATTGCTAGTTCTGCATTTAAAAGTTTTCCAAGTGCTCTTGCTCTTTCAGTTCCACCAACGTCAGGAGCAACACAAACAATTTTTTTGCTTTTAATTTTTTTTCTGACATGTCTAGCAAAAATAGGTGTTGCAAAAAGATTGTCTACAGGTATGTCAAAAAATCCCTGAATTTGCCCCGCATGTAAATCCACAGTCACAATTCTGTCTGCTCCTGCTTTAGTAATAAGATTTGAAACAAGTTTTGCTGAAATAGATGTTCTTGGAACAACTTTTCTATCTTGTCTTGCATATCCAAAATAAGGAATGACTGCAGTGATATTTTTAGCAGAGGATCTTTTTAATGCATCAATACACAACAACAACTCCATTAAATTATCATTCGCTGGAGAAGAGATAGATTGAATTATAAATATACTGTTACCTCTTATATTTTCATTAATTTCAATATAAATCTCACCATCAGCAAATTTTCTAATACTTGAATTAACAAGTTTTGATTTTAAATATTTTGCAATATTTTTACTGAGAGTTTTATTACTATTTCCTGTTAATAACTTCATTAAGAAATCAATTAATCATAATTATTGAAATATTTCTACCATAATCATCATGTTTTAAACTTAAAGATCTTCTTGCACTAAAAAAATTATTTTTCTTATTAAAAGTATCAATATTTACCATATCAATTTTTTTAATTTTATTTGATTTAAGTTGATTTTTTACAAATCCTGGTAAATCAAAATAAATAGTATTTTTTTTTGTTTTGAAAAATAATCTATTTCTTTTATCTTTCTTTATAAATTTTTTCTTAAAGTCTTTTTTTACATTGTAATTATTTTGCTTAATACAAGGCCCAACAGCAGCTATAATGTTATTTTGTGTACTTCCATTTTTTAATAAAAAATTAATTACTTTTTTAATTATATCTTTAAAAGCACCTTTCCATCCTGCATGAATTGCTGCAATAATGTTATTTCCTTTATCAAATAATAAAATTGGCACACAATCTGCAGTTAAAACAGCGATCGGTAAATTTTTCTGATTTGTTATAATTGCATCAGCTTTGAATTTTTTTTTATAAGATTTAAAATTTTTGTCAAAAAAAACAAACTTGTTACTGTGAGTTTGATGTACTAATGAAATATCATTTGCTTTTTTACTTATTTTGTTTTTTACAATTTTTAAATTTTTTTTTACTAAAAATTTTTTATCTTTAGAGCCTACTCCGCAATTTAAACTTTTATAAATTCCACTTGATTTTCCTCCATTCCTATTAAAAAAACCATGGGAGATATTTTTTTGTTTCAACAATTTCTTTGATGTAATCAATTATTGAATCCTAATTTGAATTTATTTTTTTTATTTTTTATCAACATTACTTTAAATAAAGAACCCATTTGCTTATCGTCAATTAATCTATTAAGACGATAATAAATATCAGCTTTTTTTAAAAAGTTTAGTCTTTTAGATATAATTTCTGCTCTCTCTTTAATTCCCATTTCTACTAAAAATTTTTTCTGGGTTGTTAAATAATTTTCCAAACTTTTAAATTGTGTTAAAAATTTTTTAAAAAGCTCAAAACTAATATTGTGAGTTATATCTACGCTACCAATATTGTTTAAAATGTTGGCAAATTTGTGGTTAGCAACTGCTTTAAGAGTATTTTTCATTTTTTTATCAGTGTACCCATAATCAATTATCAACAATCCTCCATCATTTTTCTTAATTATTTTTGATATTTTTTTAAGGTAATCATGACCAAGATTTGAATATTCTATGAAATTTTGATTTTTAGATATCTTAAGATTAATTTTTTTTTCTAATTTTTTTATATCAATTTTTTTTTCAAAAAAAGAAGCTTTTTTTTTATTATTAAATAACACATATTTTTCAAACCACTGATTTTTATTTTTTCCAAATTGTTTAATTGCAATTGAGTCAAAAAATTCATTTGCAATAAATATACTGGGATTTTTTTTTATTCTACTAATTTGAGAAGTCCAAATAATTTTATCTTTACTAAATTTTTTTTTTTGAATTTTTACTAATGAAGGACTTTTTTCATGAATAATAAAATTGCACGAACTAAAAAAAGAAGGAAACCTTTTGAAACTTTCAATAAAAACTCTCATCATTTCTCCGTTTCCTGCCCCCAGTTCGATGAGGTTAAATTTTTTAGGAGAACCTAAACTTTTCCAGAAACTTATTATCCAAATAGCAATCATTTCAGAGAAAAGTCTAGAAATATTAGGAGCAGTTATAAAGTCACCTTTTTTTCCAAATGGATTTTTTTTCATGTAAAATCCAGATTTATTATCGTAAAGACTTAAATTTATAAACTTGTCTAAGGAAATCTTAAGACTCTTTTTTATTTTCATATCTTACAATTGTTAGATAAATTCCTATTAGAAAGAATATACAACTAATGATTTGTCCCATAGTTAGATTAAATAATAAATAACCAATCTGTTCATCGGGCACTCTAAGAAATTCAATTATAAATCTAAAAATTGAGTAACAAATTAAAAATATTCCAGACATCAAACCAGTTATTTTCATCAATCCTTTGTTTCTTAAATAAATTAAAATTAAAAAAAGTATTAATCCTTCAAATATAGCTTCATATAATTGAGTTGGATGTCGATATAAATTATCTATCTTAATAAATTGTACTGCCCATGGAAGATTGGTTTCAGTCCCATATAATTCTGAATTTATAAAATTTGCTATTCTTCCAAAAAAAATACCTATCGGCGCAACAACAGAGATAACATCTAAGTAGATAAAAAAATTTTGATTATTTTTTTTAGCGAAATAAATACTTGCTAATACAACTCCTATTAAACCTCCATGAAAGGACATTCCACCTTCCCAAATTTTGAAAATATCGATTAAATTATCTAAATAATAGTTTGGGTTGTATAGTATAACGTAACCTAATCTCCCACCAATTATGATACCCAAAATTACAAATGTTAAAAAATCGTCAAATTTTTCTTTTAATTCTACATTTGATATAAAAAACCTCTTACTTAAAATCCATCCAAGCAAAATTCCAATTATATAAGCTAAAGAATACCATCTTATTTCAATTGAAAAAATTTGAATAGCAACTGGGTCAAAATTATTAATGAACATTATAAGATATAATTATAATAAGTTACTATATAAATATATGAAAAATTCAAAATTTATCATAGATAAATTTGCTAAATTATTCGAGCAAGGTTTAGTTTCATCAAAAGATCTCGCTGATGAATTAACAAATATATTAAAATCTAAAAGAGATGAAGTGGTTTTTAAAATGAAACTTACTAGCAAAGATGAATTCGATGTTCTATCCAAAAGAGTTGAGATACTTGAACAAAAATTAAGACAACCAAAAAAACAGAAAAAAAGAAAAATTAAACAGGTAAAAAAATCTTAACACCAAGACCTTTTAGTGAGGATTTTTCTAATTTAATGTTTCCACCATGAGATCTGATTATGTCAGATGCAATTGATAATCCCAAGCCAACACTGGATTTAGAGTCTGCTCTTCCTTTATCGATTTTATAAAAAGGTTTAAATACATTGTCGTATTCTTTTTCTGGAATCCCTGGTCCATTATCCTCAACTTTTAGAAAAAGATTGTTATTATTTTTATTTAACTCAACAACCACTTTATCACCGTATTTAATTGCATTATCTATCAAATTATTGATACATCTTTTAATTAGATTTTTTCTTCCATTAATATGAATTCTAGATGGTATTTTGAAAGATATATTATCGTTATTATACTTTTTGATTATTTCTTGAATTAATTCACTTAAATCAAATATTTCATCCTTTTCAAGATATGCAGAACTTGTAAATTGCAGATATTCATTGAGCATTTTTTCCATTTCATTAATATCTTCAGAAAGTTTATTTGCTAGTTCTTTTTCTTTAATAAAAGCTATTTGTAGTTTCATTCTAGTCAGTGGAGTTCTTAAATCATGACTAATTCCTGAGAGCATCTCGGATCTTTGATTTAAATGTCTAATTATTCTTTTTCTCATTTTATCAAACTCATAGCCAGCTTGTCTAATTTCAGCTGCTCCAGATGGTTTAAATTCCTCTATCTCTTCCCCTTTGCCAAATTTTTCAGCTGCTCTTGCAAGATTTGTAATTGGTCTAGTTTGGTTTTTTAAAAAGATTAGGGATATCAAAACCATTATTAAAGCTGGTACGGTTATCCATAATGCAAAAATTCTCGCTGATGAGCTTGTAACTCTATCTCTAGGAATTAAAAATTTAAAATAACCATCTTGATATTTGATTCTAATATCAATTAATTCTTTATAACCTGTTGTATCAAACCAAAATTCTGAAGTACCGTATCTTGATTTAAGCTCTCTTCTAAGTGTTCTATCAATTGGACTAAACCATCTCTCATCATGATTATAATTAAAATCATTATCTTGAGTAAATTCTATATTCAAATCTTGATAAATAGAGAATAAATTTGTTATTTCATTTTTATTATAAATTTCATCATTATAAACTTCAATAAAAGTACTTATTTCATTCACTACTGCTTTAGTCATTCCTTTATTTGTCTTAATCCAAAGACTATCAAAAAAAACAAATGTTACTACTATTTGTAAAACAATTACAGGAACAGCTACAATTAATAATGCTCTGTAAAATAATCTTTTAGGTAAAATATTTTTTACAAATTTATTTAATCCATAAAACATATCCTGCTCCTCTAATGGTTTGTAAAAATTTTGGATTTTTTGGATTAGTCTCAATTTTTTTTCTTAGTCTTGTTATTATAACATCAATTGATCGTTCTTTATCTAAATTAATTAATACACCTATATCTTCTCGTGAAAAAGTTTTACCAGGACTATTAATCATTTTTTCAAGAATTACTTTTTCAGTGTTATTAATTTTATACTCATTATCTTTTTTAATTATCATTTGTTTATTTAGATCAATCTTAATATCATCAAATTCTATTACCCTTAATTGATCATTTTTTTTCGTTTTATTAATTATATTTTGAATTCTTAAAATTAGTTCTTTAGGTTCGAAAGGTTTTGGAAGATAATCATCAGCACCAATCTCTAGTCCTTCTATTCTTTCGTTTGCTTCACCTTTTGCTGTAAGTAATATAATAGGTGTTTCTAGTTTATTTTTATTTTGTTGAATAAATTCTAACCCACTTTTTCCTGGCATCATGATATCAAGCACCAATAAATCAAATTTTATTATTTTAATTTTTTCAGTTGCATCTTCAGCACTTACTGCAGTTGTTACCAAATATTTATTTTCATTTAAGTATTTTTTTACTAGCGATCGAATACCATCATCATCATCTACAACTAAAATATGCGCAATAAAATTATCCATGAATTATTTTACTTAGAACATTATCAAAATTAATCACTTCTTCAGAGCTTGAATTAAGTAAAGCATTATAAATTCTTTTTTTTTGGGTTGAAAAAATTTCATTAGAAATTTTTTTTCCTTTATCATTTAAATATAAATGTTTAATTCTTGTATCTATTTCGTCTTTTTTAAAAACAATAATATCTAATTTGATTAAGTCTTTAAGCACTCTATTCAAACTTTGTTTAGTGACCTTAAGTTTTTTTAATAGCTCGGATATCGATATGCCTTCATACATAGATAATAAATGAATTACTTTCTGATGAGCTAGTCCAATTGAATATTTATTAAGTATCTTTTTGGAGTCAGAAAATGTTTCTCTATAGCTAACAAAGAGTTTTTCTATTAAATCTTTTAATTGATCATCTTTTAAATATAAAAGTTCTTTCATATTGGTAAGTTATATTGACATATTATAGATACAAAGATATTTTTTTATAATTAATTTTTTAAATATTTCATAAATGATACCCTACGATAAAAGATCTGGAAAAATATGGTATAATGGTGAATTGGTTGATTGGTCAGATGTCAAAGTTCATGTTTTGAGTCACGGATTACATTATGCAAGCTGTGTTTTTGAGGGTGAGAGAGTTTATGATGGTTCTATTTTTAAATTGGAAGAACACACTTCAAGATTATTTCATTCTGCAAGAAGAATGGGTTTCGAAATACCTTATAGCGAAGATGAAATTAATACAGCATCAAAAAAAATAATCACAACTCAAAAAGTTGAAAATGGTTATGTTAGGCCAGTAGCTTGGAGAGGGAGCGAAATGATGGCTATTTCGGCTCAACAAACAAAGATACATGTAGCAATTGCAACATGGGAATGGGGATCATATTTTGATCCAAAACTTAAGATAGAAGGAATTAAACTAAATATTTCTAGTTGGAGGAGACCAGCACCAAACACTATTCCTTGGGATACAAAAGCATCAGGACTTTATATGATTTGCACACTGTCAAAACATGAGGCAGAGAAGCAAGGCTTTACAGACTCGTTAATGCTTGATCACGAAGGCAATATTGCTGAGGCGACTGGTGCAAATATTTTTTTTAAAGATAAAAATGGTGAGTTACATACTCCAATACCAGACTCTTTTTTAGATGGCATTACAAGGAGAACAGTAATTGAAATAGCAAAATCTAAAAATATTAAAGTTAATGAAAGAAAAATAAGTCCTGAAGAATTACCAAATTTTGTAGGATGTTTTTTGACAGGCACTGCAGCAGAAGTTACACCCGTGTCTTGCATCTCGAAATATCAATATAAAGTTTGTAAAACGATAATTGATTTGAATGAAAGCTATCAAACTTTAGTAAAAAAGAAAAAAGCTGCTTAATCTTTGCTATCTTCAGAAATAGCATGATCAATTCCTTTTCTCATGTACTCATAACCTGTAAAAAGTGTTAAAGCAGCAGACAGCCAAAGCAATATGATACCTATTGTTTGAGCATTATAATCTTGAAAATTTATAATTTTGTTTCCAGTATCTCCTGATAATAAAAGAGCTATAGATACCATCTGTAAAACAGTTTTCAATTTTGCAAGGCTTGAAACAGGCAATTTAATTTTTCCTTTTGCTAAAAATTCCCTCAAACCAGAAATCAATATTTCTCTAGTTAAGATTATAATTGCAGCAATTACCTCATAATTTTTTATAGTACCATCCATTACTAAAAGTATGAGTGCAGTAGCAACAATTATTTTATCAGCTATTGGATCTAATAATTCACCAAGTTTAGACTCTTCACCCAAAACTCTAGCTAACATTCCATCTAAAAAGTCAGTAAAAGATGCAACAATAAATAATATTAAAGCAGTAAGGTCCCCATAAAAACCTGGTAAATAGAATGCTAAAACAAAAAAAGGGACTATTAAAATTCTTCCCACAGTTAGAATATTTGGAATTTTTTTTAACATAATTTTTATTCGTGAAAGTAATTATAAATCTTTTTTGCAACCTTTTCTTCAACACCCTCTACTGATTTAATTTCATCCAAGCTTGCGGACTCAACTGCTCTTGCAGAGCCAAAATGATTTAAAAGAGCTCTTTTTCTTATAGAGCCTATACCTTCAATTTGATCAAGTAGTGATTTGCTGATTCCTTTTTTTCTTTTAGCTCTGTGTGCGCTAATAGCAAATCTATGAGACTCATCTCTTATTCTTTGAAGAAAAAAGAGAGTAGGGTCATTTTTCTCAAATTTAAATTCTTTTCCATTATGAAAAAAAGTTTCATTTCCACTATTTCTTTGCTTACCCTTAGCTATAGCAACTATTGGTAAGTCGTGAAGTCCTAGTTCGTTGAGAGCTTCTCTTGCAACTGAATATTGACCCTTTCCGCCATCAATCAAAACTAAATCAGGGAATGTTAAGTAATTGTCTTTTTCCTGTATAGCTCTTTTAAACCTTCGGTTTAGTACTTCACGCATCATCCCATAGTCATCTTGCTCATTCTTTTGTATTTTAATATTAAATTTTCTATATCTTTTTTTTATAAACCCTTCATCACCATAAGCAATTAATGCTCCAACACTATTTGTACCTTGAATATGACTATTATCATAAACTTCTATCAAATTAATATTTGTTCCAAGATCAAATTTATTTGCAACTGCATCAAAGAGTTCTCTATTATTCTGACTTTCGTAAAGTTTTCTAGTTAGGCTATCTTTGGCATTTTTAATTGCCTGATTAATTACTTTTAACTTTGATCCTTTCTTTGCAACGGATATATCGATTTGTTTTTCCTCTTTTTGAGAAAGAGTTTTTTCAATTAAAATTTTTTCTTTGATTTCCTCAGATAGTATAATTGATGATGGAACACTTTTATTTTCATAAAATTGAGAAACAAAGGAATTTAATATATCACTTAGTTTTTCATCAGGATCATGCTTTGGAAAAAAAGCTTGATTACCCCAATTTTGTTTTGATCGATAAAAGAAAACCTGAATGCAAGTTTTACCGGACTCTTTATAACCAGCGATTACATCAGCTTCAATTAAATTTGCTTCATTAATCCTTTGTGATGATTGAATAATATTTAAAGATTTTATTCTATCTCTTAGAATGACTGCTTTTTCAAAATCTAAATTATCACTTGCATTTTCCATTTGGTCTGAGAGACTTTTTTGTATTTTTCTCGATTTGCCAGATACAAATTCAATCGCGTCATCGACTGTTTTTTTATATTCATTTTTTTCTATATACCCAACACATGGACCAGAACATCTTTTGATTTGATATAAAATGCAAGGACGCTCTCTATTTTTAAAAACTGTATCATCACAAACTCTTAAATGAAAAATTTTTTGTATCATTTTTATAGTCCAATTTGCAGATCCCGCAGATGCAAATGGACCGAAATAAAAACCTTCTTTTGTTTTTTTTCCTCTATGTCTTTTTATTTGTGGCCACTTATCTTTATTACCAATAAAAATAAACGGAAAAGACTTATCATCTCTTAAAAGAATATTAAATTTTGGTTTATGTTTTTTTATTAAATTCGCTTCAAGAAGAAGAGCTTCACTTTCATTTGATGTAGTTGTTATCTCAAGCTTTCTTGTTTGAGATAACATTCGTTCAGTTCTTATGATATGATTTTTTTCCGCTACATAACTTTTAAGTCTGTTAGGCAAATTTTTAGCTTTACCTACATAGAGAATATCACCTTTATCGTTTAACATTCTGTATACACCAGGAAGTTTAGGAATTAGAGGTAATTCCTTTTTAATTACTTCCTTACCAATTTCAGAACTTATCATGACTTCTTTTTTTGGTAATTTGTATACCAACAGATGAACATTCTTTAAGAATTTCCATTTTTTCAATCTTAAGCATTATTTTACCTATTCTCTTATCTTTAAAAAGTTCATTAAAGACTGCTTCAGCTAAAGTTTCTAAGAAATTATAGTGCTTTTTTTTAATAAGTTTTTTTATTAATTTTACAATAGTTGCATAATTCACAATGGACCTAAGATCTTTATCGTTTGAAGGCTTTTTATCTTGATAATCAATTTCCAAACTAAATTTTACTTTTTGTGCCTTCTCTTTCTCAAAATCATAATATCCAAGCTTTAAATCTAGTATAAGTTCATTAATGAGAATTTTTTTTTCATAATTGAATAAGCTTTTGTTTTTATCTATTTTAATTATTTTAAGATTATTTTTTCTCATATTATTTAATTCTTGAGGCAATATAATCTAGAATTACAGGATTATAATACTGAAAACAAAGGCCTTGATTCATTATATGGCCTGCATTTTTGCTTTCTGAAACCTTCCATTCCGAGTTATCTCCTTTTACAACACAAGTTTTTCCATTTATTTTATAATCTTCTGAAATGATAATTCTTTTAACACCCACAACTTCTTCTAACCAATCAGACAGCAGACCCTCATATTTATCTTTTGGATGTGTGAAAGCAAGAACAGGCACATTGTTTGATTTTTTTATATTATCAATCTGTCTTTGTCTTAGCTCAGCACCCCCTGGATATTTTTTTGCAAATTTTGCTAGTGCCTTCTCAGAACCAACTTTTTTAACCTTATATTTTGAGGAGAGTTTACCATAACATGCTTGCATATATGATATACCGCCTCCCACCTTTTCAGGATGCTCGGCCAATAACATTAAAGTCAAAAGACCGCCACAAGAATGACCCGATACAATAATTTGTTTTCTAGGTACACCTATTTTTACAAATTTATCCACTAACTCTAAATTTTTTTCAATTCTTTTATCTAATTTATGTATACCTTCATAAGGTTCTTTAAACTTCCAGTATTTTTTTGGTGACATGTCTCCAGCTAAATCGTTAGTACAAAAGTTATAAACCATAATTTTTTTATTATTAACCTTCTGATCTACTAGTGAAGCTTGATTTCTTATCTGATTTACCCAAATGCATTCATTCTTTATTGCTTTATCATTTTTATTTTGTCCATGATTATAAATAATTAAAATTTTATTTTTTGGGTCTTTAATATTCATGCTCTCATTTACGGAGGCAGATTTGGTTATAAAGCCACTTTTTAAAATTTTTCCATTCGCAAAGACATTACCACATAATATCAAGCCAAAAATTAAAACTATGAAAATTTTTTTCACTCTTTCCCTCCCATTATATCTGGTGTTTGCCAGTTTAAATTCTGCCCACTATCAATTGCTAATACTTGACCAGTAATAGATCTATTTTTTATAAAAAAGTCAACAGCGTTGCATATTTGATCTACATCAACTTGTCTTTTTAAAGGGGTTGCTAAATATTGATTTTTAAAATGTTTTTCCGATTGTCTTTTATTTTTGATTGTTGGTCCAGGCGCTATCCCATTTACTCTTATGTTTGGTGACAAACTCATCGCGCTTGTTTTGGTTAAAGTATAAAGGCCTGTCTTGCTTAATGTGTAAGAGAAGAAATACGGAGTAAGCTTAAATACTCTTTGATCAATTATATTGATAATATTATTATTTTTGCCTCTGACATTTTTTGAAAACTCTTTTGATAAAAGAGCAGGGGCTTTAAGATTTGTAGAAATATGTTTTTCCCAGCTTTTAGATGTAAAATTTTCTAATTTATCATTTTCAAATAATGAGGCATTATTTATTAAGCAGTCAAAAAATTTCATTTTTGATCCTGAGAATTTAATAATTTTAATGATATCTTTTTCCTTACTAAGATCTCCTTTAATTAAATAAATTTTTGTTCCATAATTTTGAAGTTTTTTTTTTAAACTCTCAGCTTTTGATTTAGATTTATTATATTG
Organism: uncultured Pelagibacteraceae bacterium; assembly: GCA_902565935.1. Classification (GTDB taxonomy): domain Bacteria; phylum Pseudomonadota; class Alphaproteobacteria; order Pelagibacterales; family Pelagibacteraceae; genus Pelagibacter. Next base: position 15,564 of record CACFGT010000006.1, on the reverse strand, counting down.
TATTACAATTTGCTTGTTTGGACCTGATAATTTTTCAGCTATTGCAGCACCTAATCTAGTTGCCCCACCAGTAACAATTATTTTCCGTGCTTCCATTTTTTTTCTCTTTTTTTTGTGACTTTAGTACCAGGCATACCCATAGTTGATCTACCTTTTGGATAAAGTTTATTTTTTACATCATACTGTCTTATTTTAGGATTTAATGTAATTTCTAACTCTGTACTTTCTAATTTTCTAATCTCATCTCTTATTTTGGCTGCTTCTTCAAACTCTAGGTTTGAAGCAGCTTCTTTCATTTTTTTATCGAGAGCTTTTAAGTGTTTCTTAAGATTTCCTCCAACATTAGATCCTTCACTAATTTTTACATAATCTTTTTCGTAAACACTTTCTAAAATATCATTAATTTCTTTTTTAACTGTCTTAGCATCAATTTTGTTTTTTTTGTTATATGCTAATTGAATTTTTCTTCTTCTTTCAGTTTCTTCGATTGCCTTTTTAATACTTTTCGTTTCTTTATCAGCATAAAGAATAACTTTTCCATCTACATTTCTAGCGGCCCTTCCTATAGTTTGAATTAATGAAGTCTCAGATCTTAAAAATCCTTCTTTGTCAGCATCTAAAATTCCAACTAAAGCACATTCAGGTATGTCTAATCCCTCCCTCAATAAATTAATTCCGACTAAAACATCAAAGACACCCATTCTTAAATCTCTCATGATTTCTATTCTTTCAAGTGTGTCTATATCTGAATGGAGGTACCTTACTTTTACTCCATTTTCATGAAGATATTCTGTTAAGTCTTCTGCCATTTTTTTTGTTAAAGTTGTAACTAAAACCCTATGATTATTTTCAATTACTTTTTTACATTCATGCATTAAATCATCTACTTGGTTTTTAGCAGGTCTAATTTCTACAGGCGGATCAATTAACCCTGTAGGTCTAATAACTTGATCTATAAACTTACCTTTTGTTTGTTCTAATTCCCAAGGACCAGGAGTTGCAGAAACAAATACTGTTTGTGTTCTCATTAAATCCCATTCTTCAAATTTTAACGGTCTGTTATCCATACAAGATGGAAGCCTAAAACCATATTCAGCTAGAGTACTTTTTCTAGACCTATCTCCTTTATACATTCCATTTAATTGAGGAACAGTGACGTGACACTCATCTACAAAAATTAATGTGTTATCCGGGAAATATTCAAAAAGAGTAGGGGGTGGTTCGCCCGGCTTTCTTCCAGATAAAAATCTCGAGTAATTTTCAATACCAGCACATGAACCAGTAGCTTCAATCATTTCAAGATCAAATTTAGTTCTCTCTTCTAATCTTTGAGCTTCAAGTAATTTATTTTCTGCTCTATGTTTTTTAAGTGTTATCTCTAATTCTTTTCTAATATTTATAACTGCTTGTTCTACTGTTGGCTTTGGAGTTATATAGTGGCTGTTAGCATAAACTTTAATTAAACTTAAATCTCTTACTTTATCTCCCGTCAGTGGGTCAAATTCTTCTATTTGTTCAAGTTTGTCTCCAAATAAACTTAAACGCCAAGCTCTATCCTCTAAGTGAGATGGAAAAATTTCTAAATACTCTCCTCTAGCTCTAAATGTTCCTCTGTAAAAATTTTGGTCATTACGTTTATATTGTAATGCAACTAATGATTTGATTATTTGTTCTCTATTATAATCATAATTTTTTTGAAGCGTTAAAGTCATTTTACTATAAGCCTCAACTGAACCTAAGCCATAAATGCAAGAAACACTAGCAACTATAAGAACATCATCCCTTTCAAGAAGAGACCTTGTTGCTGAGTGTCTCATCCGATCTATTTGTTCATTTATTGATGCTTCTTTTTCAATATATGTATCTGATCTAGGAACGTATGCTTCAGGTGTATAATAGTCATAATAAGAAACAAAATATTCAACTGCATTATCAGGAAAGAATGTTTTCATTTCACCATAAAGCTGAGCTGCAAGAGTTTTATTTGGGGCTAAAATTAATGCTGGTCTATTAGTTGCTTCAATTACTTTTGCCATTGTAAAGGTTTTTCCTGAACCTGTTACACCAAGTAGTACCTGATTGAACTCCTCTTTATTTGCTCCATTAACTAATTTTTTAATAGCCTCTGGTTGATCGCCAGCTGGTTTAAAATCAGATTTAATTTTAAACTTTATTCCTCCTTCAAGTTTTCCACTAATTTTAGGATTTTTACTCTGAATATCTGTAATTAAATCTTGATAAGTATTTTCCATATATTAAAGAAAGTAGTAGAATTAATTTATATTTCAATGAGCATAATATCTGACAGTTTAAAGAGAATTAAACCATCGCCAACAATTGCTGTCACTCAAAAAGCTAGAGAACTTAGGGCAGCTGGAAAAGATGTGATTGGTCTAGGAGCAGGAGAACCAGATTTTGATACTCCTGACAACATTAAAGATGCAGCCATTAAAGCAATTAGAGATGGTGATACAAAATATACAGCAGTTGATGGAACTCCAGCATTAAAAAAAGCAATTGTTGAAAAATTTAAAAGAGAGAACAATTTAGATTTTACCACTGACCAAGTAACTGTAGGGACCGGTGGTAAGCAAGTTCTTTATAATACTTTTATGGCAACTTTAAATAAAGGTGATGAAGTCATAATTCCTGCACCTTTCTGGGTATCGTATCCTGATATGGTCCTATTAGCTGGAGGAAAGCCAAAAATAATTAAATGTGAGGAGAAAAATGGATTTAAACTGACTGCAAAAAAACTTAAAGCAGCAATTTCGAAAAAAACTAAGTGGCTTATTTTAAACTCTCCATCAAATCCAACTGGAGCTGGTTATACCAAGGATGAAATTGATGATTTAGCTAAAGTTTTAATTAAAAATAAAAAGATTCATATTTTAAGTGATGATATTTATGAACATATTAAATATGATAACTTTAACTTTTTTACAATTGCACAAATATCAAAGTTAAAAGATAGAACGCTTACAATGAATGGGGTTAGTAAATCCTATGCAATGACTGGATGGAGGATAGGTTATGCAGCTGGTCCAAAAGACATTATTAAAGCTATTGGTAAAATTCAGTCTCAGTCAACTTCAAATCCATCTTCAGTAAGTCAGGCAGCAGCTGTTGAAGCCTTAAATGGATCACAAGATTTTATTGAAGAAAGATCTAATGCTTTTAAAGAGAGAAGGGATTTTGTCGTGAGAAGTTTAAACAATATTAAAGGAATAAGCTGTCTTACACCAAACGGTGCATTTTATGTATTTCCAAGTTGTAAAGGATTATTAAATAAAAAGACAAAACTTAAAACAGATACTGATTTTGTTCAGAATTTACTTGAAAAACAAAATGTTGCAGTAGTTCAAGGATCAGCTTTTGGATTAGATGGATATTTCAGAATTTCTTACGCTACGTCAATGGAGAATTTAAAAAAAGCGATGGAAAGAATTAAATCTTTTTGTGAAAGCTTAAATTATTGAGATAAAAATTTCTCAGCTTCTAGCGCTGCCATACATCCCATACCCGCTGCAGTCACGGCTTGTCTAAATGTTTTATCTTTTACATCACCTGCAGCATAAACTCCAGGAACGTTTGTTTCAGTTGAGTCAGGTTTTGTAATTAAATAACCTTCTTTATCCATATTCAATTGGTCTTTAAATAGTTGTGTTGCTGGGTCGTGTCCTATTGCAATAAACAATCCATCTAATTTCAGTTCATCAACTTTATTTGTTTTGACATTTTTTATTTTAATTCCTTTAACATTCTTAGGTTCTTTATCACCAATTATATCTTCAACAACTGAGTCCCAAATAATTTCAATTTTTTTATTTTCCATTAATTTTTTTTGAAGCATTTTTTCAGCTCGCAAACTATCTCGTCTATGTATTAATTTTACTTTAGATGCAAATTTTGTTAAAAACATAGCTTCTTCAACAGCAGCATTGCCACCTCCCACAACTGCAACCTCTTTATTTTTAAAAAAGAAGCCATCACAAGTTGCACATGCAGAAACACCAAATCCTCTGAATTCTTGCTCGGAATCTAAATTTAACCACCTTGCTTGAGCACCTGTAGAAATGATGACGCTATCTGCAGTATATTTTTGTCCACTGTCACCAGTGGCCTCAAAAGGTTTAGATTTTAGATTTACTGATGCAATGTGATCTTCAATCATTTCAGTTCCAACTGCTTTAGCTTGATCTTTCATTTGATCCATTAACCATGGACCTTGAATAACATCGGCAAAGCCAGGATAATTTTCAACATCAGTGGTAGTGGTTAGTTGTCCTCCAGGCGCTGAACCATAAACTAATATTGGATTTAGCATCGCTCTTGCAGCATATACTGCTGCAGTATATCCAGCGGGACCAGATCCAATTATTAACACTTTTGTGTGTTTAGTTGGATTTTGACTCATATGAAAGCTATATAGTGATTAATGACTAAATTAAAAGGTTTATTATTGACAGAGGGTATGCATGGTATGATAAGCCAAGTTGAGGGTCTTGCAAAAGCATTAAATTTAGATTTTATACACGAAAAAATTGAACTTAATAATTTTTGGAAACTTATACCCCCCAAATTAACTCCTATACAAAGTTTTGTTTTTAAAAATAAAATTGATCAAAAATTTAGCATTGTTATTTCTTGTGGAAGAAAAAGTGTAATTCCCTCAATTTATTTAAAAAAAAAACTAAAAAACAAAATTATGACCATACATATTCAAGATCCTAAGGTTTCAACAAGTAATTTTGATTATGTCATAGTACCAGAACACGATGGCATAAGTGGTAGAAATATTGTTACTAGCAAAGGGGCAATTCATTATTTAAGAAATAACGAATTAGATCAGAATATGAATTACCTAAAATCCAAGTTAAATAAAGATAAAATTGTTTCCTTGATTATGGGTGGTCCCAATAAATATTACAATTATGATAAAAAGATAATAGAGGAAATATTTTTAAAAATTCAAAATAATTTTATAAAAAATGATTATCAATTAATTTTTATTCCTTCAATGAGGACACCAAAAAATATTATTGAATTAGCAAAAAATTATTTTGATAATGATCAAATCATAATTACTGATATTGATAAAAATGCTTATCTTTCATCACTAAGATTAGCAGATCATATAGTTGTGACGTGTGACTCAACATCAATGATTTCTGAGGCAGCGATGACAGGTAAACCAATATATGTGGTCCAGATGCCACCAGTAAAAAAAAATGAAAGATTTCAGAAATTTTTTAAATCATTTAAATCTTTAAATATTATCAAAGATCTTGAAAACTCTTTAGAAGTGTGGAGCTATGAAAAACTTAATGAAACTGATAGAATATCAAGTTATATAAAAAAAAAATTTAAAGATTATGACTTTTCTTAATTCTATCTTAAATAATTCAAAAAAACATGAGTCTCCTTTTGATCATTGGGAATACAACGATGCATTAAATGATGATGCTATTAATGAAATCATATATGCGGATATACCAGATGTAAGAAAGCATAATTTATCTTATGACGGAACGAGAGCTATAGATGGTGGTGGAGCGGAATTTAGGAAAGGGATAGAGTCAGGTGGAAAAGCAATTAAATTTAGATGTTTTGTAACAAAAGAAAATGCTTCAAAATTTCCGAATCTTGTAAAGTTTATCAAGGAACTACAAGCAAAGGAAACATATCAAACAATTTCAAAAATGATTAAAAAGGATTTGTCAAATTCTTATGTACGAGTTGAAGTTATATGTGACAGGGAAGGATTTTGGCTTAAACCACATTGTGATATTAAAGAAAAATTAATGTCAGGTCTTATTTTTATAAATAAAGAAAATGAATCTGAGGACCTGGGAACAGATTTTTATAATAAAAAATTAGAAAAAGTAAAAACTGTTCCTTATAAGCATAATTATGGGTATTTATTTACAAGTGGACCCAACACATGGCATGGAATGGAAAAAAAAAAAATTTTAAAAGAAAGAAGATGTATTCAAGTAAATTACGTTACTTTCAAAACTGATTGGAAAGTTGAATAAGTAATTTCTTATACAAAATTAGAATAAATTCCAATTACGATTAGAGAAACCAGCATAAAACAAATACCAGTTACTGCTCTTAATTGATCACTATTAGATTTATCATTAATTTTCCAAATATGTATGTTGTGAATTTGGAATTTATTTGAGATTTTAATTTTATTATCTTTACGAAAATCCAAGACTTCTGCATTAAATAAATTTTTTTTCTTTTCTAAAGCTGTTTCAATATATTTGTGGACTTCTGAGCTCATAATTAAATAATAAATTCTAAAAAAAAGATTTATCTTATTCAATAAACGTACCAATCAAAATGGGTCAATTAAAATTAATTTTTAAATTTTAATCAACTTAAGATTGTATCAATTTTATCAACTTTCGATTGAATAATTTTTTTAAAAAAGATCTTGAAGAGAATTAACCTCAAGTTTTTTAGATTTTAGTGATTTGATACCTTGTATGCAAGCGAGCGCAGTAGACATATTTGTACAATATGGAACTTTATTTTTAAGTGTTGCTCTTCTAAGGGCAATTGCATCATTTAATCTGTACTCACTATTTCCACCGCCAGTATTAATAACAATAGCAATTTTTTTTGAGTTTAGGACATCTACGATGTGAGGAGATCCACTACTTACTTTGTTTATTATTTTGCATTTCATTCCATGGTTTTTAATATATTCAGCTGTACCTTTAGTCGCACATAAATCAAAATTTAATTTAGTAAGTTGCTTTGCAAGGTCAATGCCTTCATCTTTATGTGAGTCTTTAAGCGATATAAATGCGAGACCTTTTTTTGGTAACGAGTTAGCTGATGCTATTTGACTTTTTGCAAAAGCCATCCCAAAATCTTTATCAAAACCCATTACCTCACCTGTTGATTTCATTTCAGGACCCAGTAGCAAATCACTATTAGGAAATTTATTAAAGGGAAATACCGCTTCTTTCACTGCAAACATATTTTTAGCTTTTTCTCTAAGCTTAAATTTTGATAATTTTTCACCAGCCATTACTCTTGAGGCAATCTTTGCTAAAGGAAGACCTTTTGCTTTAGATACAAATGGGACTGTTCTACTAGCTCTTGGATTTACTTCGATAACATAAATTTCATCTTTTTTAATTGCAAATTGTATATTCATAAAACCTTTTACTTTCAAAGCTAATGCAAGTTTTTTAGTTTGATTTTCAATTTCTTTTACTAAATAAGGTTTTATTGATACAGGGGGGAGACAACAAGCAGAGTCTCCAGAATGAATTCCAGCCTCCTCAATATGTTGCATTATACCAGCCACATAAACTTGTCTTCCATCTGATATTGCATCCACATCTACTTCCATTGCATGGTCAATAAATTTATCAATTAAAATTGGATTTTCCTCTGCTGCTTTAAATGCTTCTTTAACAAAATTTTTAAGCTGGCTTTTTTCGTGAACAATTTCCATTGCTCTTCCTCCTAATACATATGAGGGTCTCACCATAAGAGGTAATCCTATTTTGTCAGCAATCTTAATAGCCTGTTTAAAGTTTTTCGCAATTCCGCTTTCTGCTTGTTTTAATTTTAATTTATTTAATAAATTTCTAAATCTGTTTCTATCCTCTGCTAAATCAATAGAAGAATATTGGGTTCCCAATATTGGAAATTTGTTATCATTTAAAAATTTTGCAAGTTTAATTGGTGTTTGACCACCAAACTGAGCTATAACACCAATCAAGCTACCTTTTTCTTTTTCTTTTTTAATTATATTAAATACATACTCTTCTTTTAGAGGTTCAAAATATAATCTATCACTTGTATCATAGTCTGTTGAAACTGTTTCTGGATTGCAATTGATCATTATTGTTTCGAAACCAGCATTTTTTAAAGAAAAACTTGCTTGGCAACAGCAATAATCAAACTCAATTCCTTGGCCAATTCTGTTTGGTCCTCCCCCAAGAATGATTATTTTTTTCTTATTAGATGGATCAGCTTCACATTCAGAATTTATTGAAAAAGTTCTTTGATAAGTTGAATACATATATGGAGTAAAAGATTTAAATTCAGCAGCACAAGTATCTACTTTTTTATAAACTGGAAGTATTTTTAGTGCTGATCTTTTTCTTCTTACAATTTCCTCAGAAGTTTTAGACAATTCTGAAAGTTTCTTATCTGAAAATCCCATTGATTTTATTCTATTAAATTCTGCGAAATCTTTAGGTAGTCCCTTGTTTTTGATATGTGTTTCATAATCAACTATTTCTTTAATTTGTTCTAAAAACCAAGGGTCAATTTTGGATAAATTATATATTTTTTTTAAGTTAATTTTTTTTCTAATCGCTTCGGCGACTAGCAATATTTTATTTGGAATAGTTTCTTTAAGCTTCCTTTCAATTTGTTTTTTATTTAAATCGAAAATTCTGTCTAAACCTGAAAAACCAGTTTCCAGAGATACTAGTGCTTTTTGTAGAGACTCCTTGAAGTTTCTTCCAATAGCCATTGCTTCACCAACTGATTTCATAGATGTTCCTAAAGTTGCAGGAGAGGTTGAGAATTTTTCAAAAGTAAATCTTGGAATTTTAGTTACAACATAATCTATGCTTGGCTCGAACGATGCAGGTGTAACTTTAGTTATTTCATTTTTTAATTCATCTAGTGTATAACCAATAGCTAATTTTGCAGCCACTTTTGCAATTGGAAATCCAGTTGCTTTTGACGCAAGTGCTGATGATCTTGATACACGCGGATTCATTTCAATGATAACCATTCGACCATCTTTAGGATTGATAGCAAACTGAACATTTGATCCACCAGTTTCAACTCCAATTTTTCTTAAACATGCAATAGAGGCATTTCTCATCACCTGGTATTCTTTATCTGTAAGAGTAAGAGCAGGTGCAATTGTTACTGAGTCACCAGTATGTATTCCCATTGGATCTATATTTTCAATTGAGCAAATTATGATACAGTTATCTTTCTTATCTCTTACAACTTCCATTTCAAATTCTTTCCAACCTTCCAAACATTCCTCAACAAGAACTTGACTTACAGGTGACTCATACAATCCATTTTTTACAATTTTAAAATAATCCTTTTTAGTTTTAGCTATTCCTCCACCAAGTCCACCAAGCGTAAAGGCAGGTCTTATGATTGCTGGTAATCCAATTTTTTTTAATACTTTTAATGCCTGTTTATTATTATCAATAATTTCAGATTTTGGTAAATCTAAACCAATATCAATCATATTTTTTCTAAATTTTTTTCTATCTTCTGCATTAGAAATTGCTTTAGAATTTGCTCCTATTAATTCGATTTTGTATTTTTTTAAAACTCCTTTTTTCTCTGCTTCCATTGCAAGGTTAAGCGCGGTTTGGCCTCCCATTGTTGGAAGAATTGCATCTGGTTTTTCTTTTTTGAGAATTTTTTCTAATACATTTAGTGTAATTGGTTCAATATAAGTTTTATCTGCAACATCTGGGTCTGTCATAATTGTTGCAGGATTTGAGTTTATTAAAACTACCTTATATCCCTCATCTTTAAGAGCTTTACAAGCTTGTGTTCCTGAATAATCAAATTCACATGCTTGTCCTATAATTATTGGACCAGCGCCGACGACTAAAATTTTTTTAATATCTTTTCTTTTTGGCATTTTTTTTCATGTTATTAATAAATTCTTGAAACAAATAAACGCTATCTTGTGGTCCGGGATTAGACTCTGGATGATATTGAACTGAAAATATCGGTTTATTTTTAAGCTTTATTCCTTCAATAGTATTATCAAAAAGAGATTTATGAGTTACTTCAATTTTTTTTGGTAAAGTTTCTTCAACTACTACAAATCCATGATTTTGACTTGTAATTTCAACTTTGTCATGAATTAAATTTTTAACAGGATGGTTTGCACCCCTATGTCCTAACTTCATTTTTTTTGTTTTACCACCTAAAGCTAATGCTAAAATCTGATGACCTAAACAAATACCAAAAATAGGTAAATTATTTTTTATAAGCTGATTAATTATTGCTATTGAATATTTTCCAGTTGCAGCTGGGTCTCCTGGTCCATTAGATAAGAAAATTCCATTTGGTTTCAAACTAAGTATTTTTTGTGCATTTGTTTTACAAGAAACTACAGTAACTTTACAGTTAAAGTCAGAAAAATATCTTAAAATATTTTTTTTGATACCATAATCAACTGCGACTACATGGAAAAAATTTTTATTATTCTTTTTATATCCTCTATCTTTTTTCCATGTTTGAAGACCTTTCCAAGTATAATTTTTTTTGGTTGAAACTACTTGTGCGAGATCTAAATTTTTTAATCCACTCCATTTAATTGTAGTATTCGTTAATTTACTAATATTAAATTTTCCATTTTTTAAATAAGATATTGTTCCTTTCGGCGCTCCTTTATCTCTTATAAAATTTGTAAGACTTCTTGTGTCTAAACCAGTAATTCCTATTATTTTATTTTTTTTAAGCCAAGCATCTAAATGTAGAAATGATCTGTAGTTTGATGGTGAAGTTATTTCAGAGTTAATTATTACACCTTTTGCCCATATTTTATCAGATTCATGATCTTCATTGTTGGTTCCAACATTTCCAATATGAGGAAAAGTAAAGTTAATAATTTGACCTGCGTATGAAGGATCAGAAATGATTTCTTGATAACCTGTTAAGGATGTATTAAAGCAAACTTCACCAGTGGCTTCTCCTTGAAAACCAATTCCAATTCCTTTGAATACCTTTTTATTTTCAAGAACTAAAACACCTGTATTAATTTGAGATTTTTTTGAGTTTGTTTTTTTTGCTTTTTTGATCAATTACAACTCATGAGTTAAAGGTTAATACAATAATTGCTTTATTATGGCAACAGAGATGTAATAAAAAAATTGTAAAAAAACAATTTTTCTTTTGAAGAATTTTTTCTTTAAAGTAGATTAAAAAATTATGTCTCTAAAACATACTATCGAAAATGATTATAAAAATGCATTAAAATCAAAAGACAAAAACAAAATATCAACCTATAGGTTAATACTATCTTCTATAAAAGATTTAGACATTATTAATAGGTCTGGACCTAATAAAAAAGACACCGATGATGAAGATATTAAAAAACTTTTAAAAAAGATGGTCAAGCAAAGAACCGAATCAATCGATATTTATAAAAAAAATAACAGGACAGATCTTTTAGAGGTTGAACAAAAGGAATATGACATTTTGATAAGTTTTTTACCAAAGCAACTTAGTGATGAAGAAACTAAAAAAATTTGTTCAAATATAATTACAAAGCTTGGAGCCAGCTCAATAAAAGATATGGGTAAAGTAATGGGTGAATTAAAAAAAAATCATTCAGATGAAATTGATTTCGCTAAAGCTGGAACATTGATTAAAGAATTGTTAAATAAAAAATGAAATATCCTAAAGATTACCTTAATGAGATCAAGACAAGATTGAAAGTTTCGACAGTCGTATCAAAAACAGTTGCCTTAAAAAAAAGAGGTAAGGAATTTGTGGGCCTATCACCTTTTAAAAATGAAAAAACTCCATCGTTTACTGTTAATGATGAAAAAGAATTTTATCATTGTTTTGCAACCTCAGAACATGGCAACATTTTTGATTTTGTAATGAAAACCCAAAATTTTAAGTTTGGTGAAGCAGTTAAACATTTGGCACAGTTAGCTGGCATGCAACCTTATATTTTTTCTAAACAAGATGAGGAAAGAGAAAAAAAATGGAAAGAATATCAATCAATTTATAATCAATATGTAAATTTTTATCATGACGAGTTACTGAAAAATGAAAGTTACTCAGCTGCTAGAGATTACTTGAAAATTCGATCATTAAATAAATTTGAAGTTAAAAAATTTAAAGTAGGCTACGTGGATAAAAATCCAAACTTTTTTGAAAAAATAAATAAAGAATTCAGTGAACAAACTTTAGTTGAAACTGGTTTATTTTATCTTGATGAAAAAAAAAAAATTTATGTTGAAAGATTTAGAGGTAGATTAATTTTTCCAATAAATAATATTACAGGGCAACCAATTGCTTTAGGTGGAAGAATTATAGAAAATATAGATTACTTAGCAAAATATATTAATTCACCTGAAACTATTTTTTTTAAAAAAGGGTCAAATTTATATAATTTAGATTTAGCAAGAAAACTTTCTAATAAGATAGATCACATTTTTTTAGTAGAGGGTTACATGGATGTGGTTGGACTTAGCAAAAGTGGAATAGATAATGTAGTTGCAAATCTTGGTACATCTTTAACTGATAAACAAATATTAACGTTAAATCAGTTTTTTGATGATATTATAATTTGTTTTGACGGTGATGAAAGCGGATATAAAGCAGCTCTTAGAGCTGCAGAAAATTCGATTAAAAACTTAAAACCTGAAAAAAAAATTTCATTTTTATTTTTACCAAACAAGGAGGATCCAGATAGTTTTGTTAATAAAAATGGAAAAAATTTTTTTTTAGATTTTACTAAAAAATATAAAGTTCCCATACATCAATTTATTTTTGAACATTATAAAAAAAATACAGAAAATAATCCTTCATCAATGGCAATTTTGGATAAAAAATTAAGATCAATTGCAAACAATATTAATGATAATTTCATTAAAAAGTATGTATTGGAATATTTTTTGGATAAATTATCTGAATTGACTCCTCACACTAGTCAAAGAAATAAAAAAAATTTTATTAAAAAGACTAAATCTCTTGAAACTACTAGAAAATATTTTAAAGAGAGTGAAAAACTTTCAGGTGTAGAATTAAAAGAATTTTCTTTACTTTACTTATTAATAAACAATTTAAGATTAATCCAAGAAAATATTGGTATAGTTGAAAATGTTAAATTATTTACTGAGGTAAACAAACAAATCTTCGAGAAGATTGTATCAATGTTAAGATTTAAAAATGGTTTAACCATTGTTGATTTAGAAATAGATGAAAAATTAATTGATAAAATAAATAAATTTGCTCCAATAAAATATATTCTAAGAAATAAGTCGGATGATCCTCATCATGTTTTGGAATTGTTAGAGGATATAATTCGAGATTTAAACAATTTAGATTTAGAGTTCAGAATACAAGAGCTAGAATCAAAGTTTTCAAAAGATTTGAGTGAGGTGACTTTTAACGAGCTAAAAGAGCTAAAAAAGAAGCAAAATATCAACTAAGATAAATAAATTAATAATGGATTTTTGAAAATTAGAGATTATATAAGACTCTTCAAATTGTATTTTTGTGGAAAGAATTATTACTAAATCATTTGCTAGATTAATGGGGAGAGGAACTCATAGAGGTTTCATTACTCATGAAGAATTAAGTAAGTCATTAGGTAAAAGAAATTTATCAGATGAAAATCTTGCTCAAGCTTTTATTCACATTCTTAATGAGAAAATTACCTTAGTTGAAAAAAAATCTGATTATAAGGTTTTAAGAAAAAAAGAAAAATCTTCCAAAGAAGAGGGTAAATCAATTGAAAAAAGTGATGATCCTATAAGAATGTATCTAAGAGAGATGGGAGGTGTTGAACTACTTTCTAGAGAGGGAGAGATTGCAATTGCAAAAAGAATAGAGGCAGGAAAAGATGTTATGTTAATTGCATTATCTCAAAGTCCAATTACAGCACAACAATTTTTTGAATGGGATGACAAGTTGCAAAAAGAAGAAATTTTAGTGAGAGAAATCATAGATATTGATACAAATTATATGGAGGATGAGTCTACAGGCCCAAGTGCTAAACAAAAAAATTCGGGGGACGTTGATAAAGAGGAAAATTCAACTGATGAAAATGAAGACGATTTTAATCCAACACTTGCTGCCATGGAAAGTGAAATAAAACCTAAAGTTCTAAAAACTGTAAAATCTTTGACCAAAGAATATAATAAGCTTATAAGATATCAAAAAGAAAAATTAGATTGTGTTTTAAAATCAGAAACCTTTTCATCTGCAAAAGAAAAAAGTTATGAAAAAATAGTTGACGAAATTTTAAAAAATATAAAATCCCTTCAACTTTCTCCATCTGTACTAGAAGAGCTTGTTCAAAAACATTACGTGGAAAATAAAAAAATTATCTCACTTGAGGGTAATTTATTAAGACTTGCTATGGATAATAAAATATCTAGAGGTGAATTTATAAAATTTTATGTAGGAAATGAAATTAATCCAAATCTTAAAAAATTCTTAGACACAAATTCTACCTGGAAAGATTTTTTTTCTAAAAATAAAGATGAATTTAAAAATATTAAGGAAAGATTAATTGAGATTAGTCATAAACTAGGAATGTCAGTGACTGATTTCAAAAAATTAGTTAGTAGAGTTCAAAAGGGTGAAAAAGAATCTAGAATTGCAAAAAAGGAAATGGTTGAGGCAAACTTAAGATTGGTAATATCAATTGCAAAAAAATATACAAATAGAGGACTTCAATTTTTAGATTTAATTCAAGAGGGCAATATTGGTTTAATGAAAGCAGTTGACAAATTTGAATATAGAAGAGGTTACAAATTTTCAACATATGCTACTTGGTGGATTAGGCAAGCAATTACAAGATCAATTGCAGATCAAGCAAGAACTATCAGAATTCCAGTTCACATGATTGAGACAATTAATAAAATTGTAAGAACACAAAGACTAATACTTAGTGAATATGGTCGAGAGGCAACACCTGAAGAATTAGCAAAAAAACTGCGAATGCCTTTAGATAAGGTAAGAAAAGTTTTAAAAATTTCAAAAGAACCGGTGTCATTAGAAAAACCAGTTGGTGATGAAGAAGATAGCAGTTTAGGAGATTTTATTGAAGATACAAAAGCATTAGCTCCATTGGAACAAGCAATCAAATCTAATTTAGGAGAGGCAACAACGAAAATTCTTTCAACATTAACACCTAGAGAAGAAAGAGTTTTAAGAATGAGATTTGGTGTGGGAATGAACACAGATCATACACTTGAGGAAGTTGGTTTGCAATTTTCTGTTACAAGAGAAAGAATTCGACAAATTGAAGCTAAAGCTTTAAGAAAGTTAAAGCACCCTAGCAGATCTAAGCAACTAAAAAGTTTCTTAGAAAGTTAGATCTAATTATTTGGGCCGTTAGCTCAATAGTAGAGTACTGCATTGACATTGCAGGGGTAGTTGGAGCGTAACCAACACGGCCCACCATTTATTTTATTAAATATATCTATTCTTGAATAATAATGAAAAACAAAGTAAACCAATTTATTAAAAGGGCCTGTAGCTCAGTTGGTTAGAGCAGTTCACTCATAATGAATTGGTCCCAGGTTCGAGTCCTGGCGGGCCCACCAAATCAAATTAAATCAAAAAATACATCAATTTATTATATCAAAAAAACTAGCAATGAAGGATTTTTGTATTGAAAAAATTTTTAGGGATCGTGGTTCTAAGCTTGTTGGTTTATAATTCTAAGAATAAAAATGAATGAAAAAAAGAATTTAACGACAGAAGAAACTTTTGCCTTAGCTGTGCAAAATCATCAAAAAAATAATCTCCAGGTTGCTAAGAATCTATATAATGAAACTTTAAAAAAAA
>CACFGT010000005.1 GCA_902565935.1 uncultured Pelagibacteraceae bacterium | reverse complement strand
CATTATTCTTGTAACTTTCCATTTTTCCATGTGCCTGATTTCTGTGTTCCATCTGATGAGGTAAAAGTTCCTTTTCCATTCATAAATCCTTTAGCCCATTCACCTTCATAAGTTGATCCATCCGGAAAAGTTAAAACACCTACTCCACTCCACTCACTGTTTTTAAATTCGCCTTTATAGATGTATCCATTAGGCCAAGTTTCAACTCCTTGACCATTTTTTTTAGTTCCTACCCATTCTCCCTCGTAAGTAGTTTTATCTGTATAAACCCATTTACCAAAACCATTTTCACAATTTCCTTCTTTGCACCCCGTGCTTCTTGCTAAAGCAACTGATGTAATTAATAAACTTAAAATTATGCTTAGGAGATATTTTTTCATACAATATTTTACACAAAATTTACCAAAAAAAAATCAGACTTTTTGGTCATGTTTAATGCATGAATATATTGAAATATATTTTTCTGCGTTTTCACTTTTTATATTTTTTGTAATTTCATGAATTAACTCTCCTGTTTTTCTAGTGATAATACCTGACTCTGAATAATTTTTTTCTTGATCAATTGATTTAAATAAAACTACATCCTTATTAACAACCTTAACATTCAATTTTTCTGTATCAGAAAGAAATAATGATAACCCTCCAATTAAAAGTGTATCTGGTTGTTTTGATTGAATTTTAAACTTATCCAAACCTTTTTCATTCAAATCTTTGCCTAAAAAAGTTTGATAATTGTATTCTGAATTTTTAACTATTTTTTTCTCTAAATCACAAACAAACTCAAGATTAATATTCTCATTAATACTTACATCTTTTGCTAAAGATTGATTTAAAAATAATATACTTATGAATATACTTAAAAAATATTTCATCATTTAATTCTTATTCAAAAAAAAATCTCCCCCAACAGTGTTGGGAGAGATTTAAAGATTTAATAACTTTTAACCTTATTTAGTAAAAGCTTTCCAAACTTTCTCGTTCTTTTTTAACCATGCTTTTGCAGCATCTTCATGAGTCATTTTGTCAATGTCAACTAAAGCTGCCATTGCACCAATTTGACTTGTAGTGAAAGAAAGTTTTTTGAACATTGCTGCAGCTTTTGGATGAGTTTTTGGAAAGTCAGCATTAACTGCTTTTTTCAAATAACCATCTGGTGAACCACATTTTCCATCTCCACCATCTTCTGGTCTACAACCAGCTGTGTATGGAGGAAAATCGATAAATGTAAAACCAGCACCGTCAGTAAAATTAGGTGTCCAGTTAAAGATGATTGTTCCTCTTCCTTCTTTTTCAGCTGCTGCTAACTCTGCCCAAAGTGCATCAGCACTTCCAGCGAATTTAACCCACCAAAGATCGCCTAAACCTAAAGCATCAACTCTTTGTGGGATTAAGTCCCCATGCCAAGTTTGTGGACCTTCTAACATTCTTCCTTTTCCATTAGGAGAGTCAGGAGTTGTAAAGTTTTTAGCACAGTCTGGATTTTTTAAGGCAGTCCAGTCTGGTAGTCCTGGGCATAATCCTTTTTCAGCAACCCAATTTGGATATCCCATATCCTCAAGTGTTCTTGCTTCATGGTCGCCCCAGTCAAGCAATCCACCTTTATCCAATGCAGTTGTGAATGATTTTCCAAAAGCAGATTCCCATACTTCATGAGATAGAGTTACGTCACCAATTCTAATTGACTCGTAAACTGCTTGTGAGTCAGCATTAACATATTTAACATTGTTTCCCATACTTTCCATAATTCCACCAATAACGTAAGCCATTACGATTTGACTTGACCAGTTATGTGTTGGGATCACGATGGGCTTTTTACTATCCGCAGCATTTGATATTCCAGCGAAACTTACTACTGAGATTATCATTGCAGATATTAATGATATTATTTTTCGCATTTATTCCCCTTTCTTAATATTAAGTTCGGTTAGTATGTGCTTAAGTAAAATGATAGTCAACTACTAGATATTTATATAATATAACAATAGATTATAAAAAATGTCGCAAACTACTCTAGATATTAAAGAACCTGGTTTAAATATATTACCACCAGGAGTTGAAAGACACGTTGTTAACGCAGGTGGTCTTACTGGTTTACAAATTTATCCAGATGATGAAATCGAGATAATAAATGATGAAGGAAATCAAATTTGCGAAATAATTTGTTTTAACAAAGATGGAAAATCTGAACTTGGTATTCTTAATCAAAAAGAAAATGGTAAAGAAAGTTTTATTAAAGAGATTTTAAAAAGGAAAGATGAAAGCTCTTTAGTTACAAATTTACAATTAAAAAAAAGAAATCTAGATATAAATAAATCTAAATCATCTATCCTCTTTGATGATCAAACACCTAGTGGTGAAAAGATTAGAATAAAATCGAAAGATAAATGCTATGTAATTTTTTCAGCACCACAGAATGAAATGTTAATAAGTGAACAAAATCCCTCAAGTGATTTAACATTATTTATAAAAAGAGCTAAAATCGTAAATGATAAAGAATTGTCAGTTATACCTGATCCAGTATTTGAACCAAGTTATGAAAAAAATATTGATAGAGAAACTTCTATTTCTTATCAAGTTAAGGAAGGTGATTACATTCAAATCATAAGTCCTGCAGGAAGACAATGTTCTGATTTTGTGGCTTTTGATACAAGAAAACTTGATAAGAAAATTGAAAAAGGTCTTGATTGGCAGACAACAAGAACGTTTATGGGCAATACCTTTCCTGGACCAGGTTTGTTTTCTAAATTTTATGATACAGATCATGAACCACTAGTAGAAGTGATAAGAGATACAGTTGGAAAGCATGATACATTTAATTTAGCTTGCACTTCAAAGTATTATGAAGATGCTGGTTATTTTGGTCATCCAAATTGTTCTGATAATTTAACAAATTCTATGGCTAAATATGGTGTTCAAAAACAAAAAGGGTGGCATGCTATTAACTTATTTTTTAATACATCAGCCTCTGGTTTAAATTCTGTTATTTCAGATGAGTCATTTGCAAGACCTGGTGACTATGTAATGTTCAGAGCTCTCAAAGATTTGACCATAGGAACTACTGCTTGTCCTAGTGATATCGATGCATGTAATTCATGGAATCCTACTGATATTTTTGTTAGAACTTATGACAAAAATAAAGAATTTTCAAAATCATTTGCTTTTAGAATGAAAACTGACTCTGAAAAAAAACTAACTAGAAACTCTGGTTTTTATGACAAAACTTCAAAATTAACAAGAAACTTTATTGATGCTAGAGGCTTTTGGTTACCCAATGATTACACGAAGCATGGTGTTGTTGAAGAATACAATGCTTGTAGAGAAAAAGCAGTATTAATTGATTTATCTTCATTAAGAAAATTTGAAATTATAGGACCAGATGCAGAGGAGTTAATGAATTTTGCACTAACTAGAAATATAAAAAAACTTTCTGTGGGTCAGGTAGTGTATTCAGCAATGTGTTATGAAAATGGAATGATGTTTGATGATGGTACTTTATTAAGATTAAGTGAAACTGGATTTAGATGGATTTGTGGAGATGAATATGCTGGAGAATGGTTAAAAGAACTTGCAAAAAAGAAAAATTATAAAGTAACTATTAAAAATTCTACAGATCAAATAAGCAATGTTTCAATCCAAGGACCAAAAAGTAGAGAGATTCTAAAAAAATTAATTTTTACTCCTCCAACCCAACCCTCTATTGATGAATTAGAATGGTTTAGATTTACAATTTGTAGAATTGAAGAACTTCAAGGTATTCCATTAATTGTTTCTAGAACAGGTTATACAGGTGAACTTGGATATGAAGTTTGGTGCCATCCAAAACATGCCTCTGAAGTTTGGGATAAACTTATGGAAGCTGGAAAAGAACATGGTTTGATTCCTGCAGGATTTGCTGCTTTAGATAAATTAAGAATTGAAGCAGGATTGATCCTATTTGGAAATGAATTTGACGGTCAACAAGATCCTTTTGAGTCAGGGGTTGGTTTTACAGTACCACTAAAAACTAAAGAGGAGGATTTCGTTGGTAAAAGTGTTTTAAAAGAAAGAAAAGCAAATCCCCAAAAAAAACTTGTTGGTTTGGAACTTATAGGCAAAGAAGCTTCAGGACACGGGGATTGTGTTCATGTTGGAAGATCGCAAGTGGGAGTTATAACAAGCGGCTGTTTATCGACGACGCTCAACAAGAATATAGCTTTATGTAGAATTGATTTAAAATATTCAGAACCAGGTACTGAAGTTGAAGTTGGTAAAATTGACGGTCATCAGAAAAGAATTTCTGCAAAAGTTGTCGCCTTTCCACACTTTGATCCTAAAAAGACAAGAGTAAGATCTTAATGCCTAAAACTACAAAAGATTTACTAGAATTTTGGGAAGATCAGATGAAACTATCTCATACTTCGAGTAATTATTTTTTTAGAAAATCACCTTCACATTATCATATGATGTTACTGGTAATGCATGCTTACAAATATAAAGAAAATCTTACAGTTGAGGAACTTAAAACAAAATTGTTTAAAACTTCGCGCCCAAAATCTGCACTAATGATTAATGAAGCTTGTGAAAAAGGTTTCTTCTATCTTGAAAAAACATCAAATGATCAAAGAAAAAAACACATAAAACCGAGTGAAAGTTTCATAAGTGAATTTAACAGTTATTTAGAAACTTTAAAAAATCTAAGCTTTTAACAGTTCTATAATTTTTACTTATATTTTTTATATATATAAAAAACTATATATTTAAGTCGCATGAAAAATAAAGATGTTGGTATGTCATTACCGACAAAAGCAAAAGTAGTTATAATTGGTGGAGGAATTCACGGTTTAAGTACTGCATGGAAATTATCAGAAACTTATAAAAATCCAGGTGAAATAATAGTTTTAGAAAAGAAAGATACTGCAGCAGGTGCGAGTGGAATAGCTTGTGGAGTAGTAAGAAATAATTACTTCCAACCAGCAATGAGAGAATTGATGGCACACTCAGTTTCTGTATGGGAAAGTGATCCAAAAGCATTTAAGTACAATCCAGTTGGTTATTTACAGATCTCACCAGAAGTAATGCATGAGGATGTAGCAAGTATTTATAAACAACAAAAAGCAATAGGATATGAATCTACTTTTATAGAAGGTGAAAAAGATTGCATGAATTATATGAAAGGTATTTTTGATGATTGGCAAGCTCAAGGAATTACTTCTATTCTTCATGAAAAAAAAGGTGGATATGCTTTTAACAAAGACTCAATAAAAGCTCTTGAAAAGAAATCTACTTCAAATGGTGTTCAAGTTATGAAAGGTGTAAAAGTTACAGGCTTTAAAAGAGGAAGTAATAGTAAAGCGGTAACAGGAGTAGAAACTGATAAAGGAACAATTGATTGTGAGCAAGTGGTCATTGGTGCTGGTCCATGGGCAAGAGATTTCTGGAACATGTTAGAATTACCTAAAACTGCAAATGTAAAAGGCAAAGATGGAAAAATGCATGTCACTGATATGTGGACATACTGGATGTTACAAGAGGGTGTGATTGGAGTTGAGCCAGATTTTTTAAAAACAAATGATGGAAAACAACCCCCTGTGGTTCATGTTGACTCAACAGCTCCTTTATACTCTGATAAGACAAAAAAATTAATTACAGATAAAATTTGGGGAATTTATTATAAACCAGATATTGAAGGTCTTGGTGTTCAAGGTGGAACATCTCCTTACATTGTTAAAAAACATTTTGATAAAGTGAATGTTGATCCATACGGAATAGAGTCTACAGAGTATCAAACAACAGATGCATTTAGTGAAATGTGGTGTTCAGCATTAGCACATTGCCAAAAAAGATTTGAAGGAAAATCTGATTTATATAGAAAAGGTCCTTCGGGAGGACTTGGATGCATGACGCCAGACTCTTTTCCAATCTTCGATAGGTTTTTTGAAAATGTATATATGATTGCTGATGCTAATCACGGATATAAAATGATTGGTGTTGGAGAACTTGTTGCTAAAGAAATTCTTGGTACTGAAAGTGATTTATTAAAACCATTTAGATTCAACCGTTACGAGAAGGGAGAACTTCACCCTACTTCGAACAGTCCGTTTCCTTGGAGCTAAACTCTTAGCCTAGACACTAATAAATTTTTCAGCTACGCTTGAAAAAATATAATTCATTGAGGGGAAAATGACGGATTTAGAAAAACACGTAAACCGACCAGGTAGAGATAAACAAGTAAAAAAAGTAAGAGAAAAAATTAATGAGTTAGGAATAACTTATATTTACTATCAATTTATTTCTGTAACAGGAAGAGTTGTTGGTAAAGGTATACCTGCTGATCATTGGGAAAGAACAGCTGAAAAAGGGTTTCAATTAGTATATGGAGCAACAGCTAATTTATTTTTGGATCGTCATAATAATTATATTGGCTACGGACCAGAAGCAATGGAATTAGTTGGCATCCCTGACCCCGAAACTTTCTGTCAATTGCCTTGGGATAAAAGAGTTGGAAGAGTTTTCGTAACATGTTTTAGAAACCGAGAGGAAAGAAACAACCCAGGTGGACATTTGACTTCTGATTGTAGAGGAAATTTAAGAATTTTTATGGAAGAATTTGAAAAAAAACATGGTCTTGAATTAAGAGTTGGTACTGAGCCTGAAATGATGTGGCTTACAAGAAACGAGGACGGCACTCCAACAGGTAAGGGATTTTCAAAACCATTTTGCTACCACATAGATCAATTTGAGTCTTTAAGACCTGTATTCATGAAAGTTATAGAATATGCAAAAGCGATGGGTCTAGACATGATTCAAGGAGATCATGAAGATGCCCCAGGTCAATTAGAATTAAATTGGACTTATGATAACGTACTTAGAAATGCAGATAGATTATCAACTTATAGACAAATTTGTGCACAAGTTGCAAGAGAACATAATCTAATTGCGTGCTTTATGACAAAACCTTTTATGGGAGTTTCTGCAAGTGGTTGTCATACTAATATGTCTTTGTGGAAGGGTGGAAAAGTTAAAACAAATAAACTTGGACACAAATCTTTACCGGCAGTTGAAGAAGTTTTTGGTTATGTTGAAGGTGGAACAAATACTTTTATGCCAGATACTAAAGATATGCAATTACCTGGTAAGATAGGTTTACAATCAATTGCTGGTATCATGGAACATCTTCCAGCTTTAACTGCATTAGGTTCATCAACAGTAAATTCTTATCGAAGACTATGGGACCAAGGTTTTTGGGCGCCTGTATATGCTGATTGGGGATACCAAAATAGAACTTGTGGGCTAAGAGTTTCTGCGCCAGGAAGATTTGAGTACAGATCAGTTGACTCTATGCACAATCCTTATTTGTTGGGTGCTGCTTTATTAAAAGCTTGTGATCATGGAATAAGTAATAAAATGAAACCTGCTGATCCAGAGTCTAGAAACATTTATGAAGCTCAAAAAGCTGGAAAAGATGTTAAGAAACTTCCTTTAAGCTTAGGTGAAGCTTTGGAAAGATTGTCAGAAGATGAAGTTATTAAATCAGCTATGCCTGATGAAATGTACAAAGTTTTTCATTGGTACAAAAATGATGAGTGGGAAAGATTTTTAGGAGCTACAACCCAATGGGATCTGGATACTTATCTAGATTGTTTACCATAATTAATTTTAGAAAAAGGAAAATATATGTGCGGAATTGCAGGATTAATTCATAGAGGAAAATCTTCAAATGTAGGACATGAACTTCAAGGTATGTTGCAAGCTCTAAAACATAGAGGGGAAGATTCTACTGGTTATGCATTGTATGGTGATACTGATGGAAAAAATTTTATCATGCGATTTAAAGTTGGAGAAAATGTAGGTGAAGGAAGTACTTCCGTAGCTGAAGATGTTTCCGTTTATGATGAAAGAAAAAAAATTGTTGATAACTATCTATCAGAAATGGGAGCAAAAATAGTTAAAGAGGAAAGAATATTGCCGTATTCATTAAGATATGAAATTGAATATAACAAAAAAGATTTATTAGAATTTTCACAAAAAATAGAAAGTATTCCTGGAGTTGAAATACTTTCAATGGGTAAGTCTTTAGAGGTAATAAAAGATCTTGGAAATGCCAAAATGGTTTGTGACAGATATAATCTTGACAAACTTGTAGGCACACACGCAATTGGACATGCAAGAATGGCGACGGAGTCTGGTGTAGATATTAAGTCTGCTCATCCTTTTTGGGGATATCCTTTTAGTGACGTTTCTGTTGTTCATAATGGTCAACTGACAAATTATTGGAATAATAGAAGAGCTTTAGAAAATAAAGGTATGAGATTTATGTCTGAGTGTGATTCAGAGCTTATTGCAGTTTATTTAGCAGAAAAAATGAGAGATGGCGCATCTCTTGAAGAAGGAATGAAAGAATCATTGACTGGTTTAGATGGAGTGTTTACTTATTTTGTAGCAACAAAAGACTCTTTAGGTATGGCTAAAGATACTATGGCTGCGAAACCTTTGGTTTTGTATGAGTCAGATGATTTGGTTGCTATGGGATCAGAAGAAATAGCAATTAGATCAATTTTACCACAAGAAATTGATACTTATGATCCATTCGATGGAGAGGTTAAGGTATGGCAAATTTAAAAAACGTTACAAAAAAAACAAAAGCTCAAGCTATGGGTATGCATACTGAAGTTTTAACAGGCAGAACTCAACAGAAGTTTTTTAATCCTGATGAAGCGGAAAACTTTTATTATTATGGAACTTATGACGTTGACTTTAATAAAAGAACAGATTTAGATGTTATGGATATGACTGCTGCTCAAGCAAATAAAGAAATCGATAATTTGATGAGTCAGGGTTATGGAACAATAGTTATTAAAAATCCTCAAGGTAAACATAGTATTGGAGTAGGAATTTTGAATAAATTAAATCTAATTTTTGAGGGTAGCTTAGGTTACTTTGGTATAGGTTCATGTGACGGACCAATAGTTCGAATCAATGGAAGAGTTGGTTGGTCTTGTGCTGAAAATTTGATGGCTGGCAAAGTAGTGATTGAGAAAAATGCTGGATCATGTTTTGGGGCAGCAATCAGAGGTGGAGATTTAATTTGTAAAGGTAGTGTTGGTGCTAGAACAGGTATTGATATGAAAGGCGGAACCATCATTATTGGTGGAGATGCTGGTGCTTTTACAGGTTTTATGATGCAAAGAGGTAGAATAATCATATTAGGCAATGTTGGAATTAATTTAGGGGACTCTATGTACGATGGGACAATTTTCGTAGGTGGAGAAATTGGCTCTTATGGTAGTGATGCTGTAGACGCTGAACTCACAAAAAGTGACCAAGATTGGTTAAAGAGAAAATTAAAGGTTGCTGAGATTGGTGAGAATTTTGATGTAAGTAAAATGAAAAAAATAGTAGCTGGTAAAAAACTTTGGAACTATGATAATTTAGAGCCTACTGAGAAAAAAGGAGCAATTTAATGCCAAAAAAGAAAAAGAAAAAAAATGGTAAATTAAAAACTAATGGAAATGTTGGTGGAAAAGCAGATGTCCATCTAAGCAGCAACGGATCAAGAAATAAAAGTTTGCTTGGTCATAACGCAATATTCACTCCTGAAGTAATAGATGATATTCACATAAAATCTCAATTAGGTAGATATAGAATGCGTGGAATGGCATTGATGAAAAAAATTCCAACTTTTGATGACTTAGTTTTCTTACCAGGCACACTTACAAGATTTGTTATTGAGGGATATAGAGAAAAATGTGAGACAAAAACAGTTATTGGACCTAGATGTGAAAACCCAATTGAACTAGATATTCCAGTTTATATTACTGGTATGAGTTTTGGAGCCCTATCCTATGAAGCAAAAACCGCTTTGGCAAGAGGTGCTACAATGGCAGGTAGCGCAACATGTTCAGGTGAAGGTGGGATGATACCTGATGAAAGAAGATATTCTGAAAAATGGTTTTATCAATGTATTCAATCAAGATATGGATTTAACCCACACCATGCACAGTTAGCTGATGGTATAGAAGTATTTATTGGACAAGGGCAAAAAGTTGGTATGGGCGGTCACTTAATGGGTCAAAAAGTAACTGACCAAGTTGCTGAAATGAGATCATTACCTTCGGGTATTGATCAAAGATCTCCTGCAAGACATCCTGACTGGTTAGGTCCAGATGATTTAGCTTTAAAAGTTGAAGAGTTAAGACAATTAACAAAAAATAAAGTTCCAATTCAGTTAAAATTAGGTGCATCAAAAGTTTATGATGATGTGCGTATGGCAGCAAAATGTGATCCTGATTCTATTTATCTAGATGGTATGGAAGGATCAACAGGAGCTGGACCACACATCGCAGCAGCGAATACAGGTATCCCTGGTATCGCAGCTATAAGAGAAGCTAGAAGAGCTTTAGACGATGTTGGTAAAACTGGAAAGGTAACTTTAATTTATGCCGGTGGTGTAAGAGATGGTGCTGACATGGCAAAAGCTTTAGCTTTAGGTGCTGATGCGATTGCAATAGGTACTGGATCTATGATTGCACTTAACTGCAACAAAGATATTCCAGAGGCAAATTTTGAAAAAGAAATGGGAGTAAAAGCTGGTGAATGCTATCACTGTCATACTGGAAGATGTCCTGTGGGAGTTGCCACACAAGATCCAAAATTAAGAGCAAGATTAAATCCTGATGATGCGGCTTTAAGAGTTTATAATTATTTACATTCAATGACTCTAGAAGCACAGTTGTTAGCTAGAGCATGCGGAAAAACAAATATACATTCTTTAGAGCCTGAAGATTTAGCAGCGCTTACTTCTGAAGCATCAGCTTTAGCAAAAGTGCCCTTAGCAGGTACAAATTATACAGTTGGGGTAGATAACTTTCATAAGATTTAAATAATGGCTAAAAAAAAAAATAAAAAGAAAACTACAAAATCATTGGCTGTTAAAGATCATCAATTAGGAAAGAAAAAAGAAACAGCTAGAGAGAAAATGATTGGTCAATCAATTGGTTATCGATATGACGTGAATCTTCTTCCAGATTACAAAAAAATTACGCCTTTTTTAAAAAAATATATTGAAGCAATGGGTTGGGATGACTTGAACTGGTTAGAAGATGTTCATATGGGTTATGAAGAAGGTAGACCTGCTGTATTTTGTAGAAATGCTAATGGTTGGGTAACAATTCCAAAATCAATTAAATTGCCAAATAATCAACAAGATAGAGATATGATCGCTAGAGAACTATTAGTTAAATTTCAAATGTCTCCTAAGCATCCACTTGTTGATTTGAAAAAAGCTTATTTAAAATTTTAATCACACAATCTTAAGTTGATTTTATTTTTAAACTTAGTGTCAATACTAGGTTTTGTTTAACTGTTTCGTTTGTCACAACTTCATAAATTTTATAGGGTTTTAAAAAACTAATATGGAGAGAGGATATGACTGATCAGTTAGCGGCTCTAACAACCATATTTACAGAGTTTTACTACTGGGTAACAGTGGTTCTGATGTTTTTAATTCACGTCGGTTTCTGTATGTATGAAGTTGGAGCTTCTCGATACAAACATCACCAACACACTCTAATGAAAAATACAATGCTGATACCACTGGTAACAGTGACTTGGTTTTTATTTGGTTGGTGGATTTACTGGGCTTTCCCAACAGGACCGGGATTAGCACCTTCAATAATGAACGAAAGTACAGCTTTAATCACCGATGATAGTTTGTTTAGTGCAAAATTTCAGGTGGCAACAAGTAGTATAATGGCAGTTAACCTTGGAGATCACATTAATGGTGTTTTCTGGGCTGCTTTTTTATTATTTTCTTGGACTGCTGCATCTATCGTTTCGGGAGCAATAATTGAAAGAATAACTACTTTTGCTTTTGGAATTTTAGCAATAGCAATCGGCTCGGTTTTCTGGACAATTGATGCTGCTTGGGGATGGCATTTTGATGGTTGGATGCTTAAAATTTTAGGATACCATGATGCTTATGCATCAGGAGTAATCCATGCGATAGCGGGTGGATTTGCTTTAGGTGTACTAATGGTTTTAGGTCCAAGAATTGGAAAATTCTCATCAAGTGGTGAACCAAGAAATATTGGACCTAGAAATCCTTGGCTTGTAACAATTGGATTATTTCTAATTTATACTGGTTTCTGGGGATTTTATGCGGCATGTAACATTCCAATATTTGATCTTGGCCCAGAGTATGGCATGGAAGGTATATCTTATTGGACGGCTACAAACATTTATGTAACTCCTACAACACTTAGTGGTATAACTTTTAACTTCTTGATGTCACTATCAGGAGGATTATTAGCTGGATACTGGATTGCAAAAGGTGATCCATTCTGGACATACTCTAGTGGACTAGCGGGTATCATATGTGCTTCAGCTGGAAATGATTTATATCATCCAATTCAATCTATGATCATAGGTATGATCGGAGTTGTACTATCGTACAAACTACATTATTGGGTTGAACGTAAGTTCAAAATTGATGATGCAGTTGGTGCAGTAGCAGTTCATGGTTATGCAGGATTTATTGGTTTAGTTATTTGTGGTTTTGTCTTAAATGGTTATCCATCATCTGGATACAGTGTTGGAGCTATGTGGGATGGAACAACTTATGCAGCTATAAATCCATTAGGAATGTTCTTGGGTGCAATCATAATGTTTGTTGTTCTTGGACTAATACCAGGTTATGTCATAGCTAAAGTACTTCATGGAATGGGTAAATTAAGAATCCCACGTGAAGTAGAGATAGCTGGATTAGACTATGAAATAATGGAAACTGCTAAAAAAGACGAAAGAGCTGTTTCGTCTGCAACCAGGTAAAGGAGAAACAATATGGCTACAGTTACAAATTGGATCGATCACCTAAATAAACCTGCAGATCAAGTTGCAGGTGCTGTTTATCCTGGTGCTGGATCTAGTGAAGGTCTGCTAGTAATACTTGCTATCATTATATGGATTGGTTGGCATGTTTTAACTTCAAAATCTGAAAGTGAAGAACTTGAAAGATTAGCGAGGAAAAGACATGGAGCTAATGACCATAGAAGCAATATGGCTGAGTGGTAATTTAATATAAAATTTGGGCGCTATAAAATAATAGCGCCCATTTAATCTCTTAATCCTAAAATGTCTGAAGAAAATAATCACGAAGAATTAAGACCAAGTAAAATGAGAGGTGTTGCTTTTCCAAAAGCAAAGTACGGTGCAATATTAGCAGTAATTATAATTATTGTTGTAAATCTAATTTTTTATAAAGAAACTATTATCTCTTTTTTTAAATGACTATTATAATCTAATTAATGAAAAAAGATTTATTTAAAATTGCTAAACAAAAAAAAATTAAATATTTTTTAATAAGTTTTGTTGATCTGTTTGGAGTTTTAAGATCAAAATTAGTTCCAATGCATGCAATAAAAGAAATGCAAGTTACCGGAGCAGGATTTGCTGGTTTTGCTGCATGGTTAGATATGACACCAGCAGACTCTGACATGTTTGGTATCCCTGATCCAGATAGTCTGATTCAATTACCCTGGAACAAAGAAGTTGGTTGGTTAGCATCTGATCTTTGGATGAATGGAAAACCAGTAGAGGCTTCACCACGAGTAATGCTTAAGAGACAAATAAAAGAGCTTGCAAAACAAGGTTTGATAATGAAATCTGGTGTGGAGTGCGAATATTTTTTAATTTCTCCAAACGGTGAGACCATAGCAGATCCAAGAGATACTCAATCAAAACCCTGCTACGACCAATCCGCGTTAATGAGAAGGTATGAACTAATAAAAGAAATTTGTGATTGTATGATAGAAATGGGATGGGGTCCCTATCAAAATGATCACGAAGATGCTAATGGCCAATTTGAAATGAATTGGGATTATTCTGATTGTTTAACAACAGCTGATAGACATACCTTCTTTAAGTATATGGTAAAAACAATTTCTGAGAAACATGGATTGAGAGCTACTTTTATGCCTAAACCATTTCACAATTTAACAGGTAATGGTTGTCATGCACACATTTCCGTTTGGCAAGGTAAAAAGAATAAATTTTTTGATAAAAAAGATAAACTTGGTTTAAGTAAGACGGCATATAATTTTTTAGGAGGTGTGATTAAGAATGCTTCCTCATTATCTGCTTTTTTCAATCCAACTATAAATAGTTATAGGAGAATAAATGCTCCACCAACAAAATCAGGAGCATCATGGTCTCCGAGTAGTATTTCATATACCGGAAATAACAGAACTCACATGATAAGAATACCAGATCCTGGAAGATTTGAATTAAGATTAATGGATGGATCTGCTAATCCATATTTACTACAAGCTGGAGTTTTGGCTGCAGGCTTGCATGGTTTAAGAAACAAAATTAATCCAGGTAAACCTCTTAATTGCAATATGTACACTGACTATAAAAAATATCCTAAACTACCAAAACTTCCTAATGAGTTAAAACAATCATTAGAGCAATTAGAAAATAACAAAGAGATGAATAAAAGATTTGGAAAAGATGTTGTAAATAGTTTTATAAGACTTAAAAATTTAGAAATCAAAGAATTTAATAATAAAGAAAAATTTGATAAATCAAAACCCATCACTGAATGGGAAAGTAAAAATACTTTAGACTGCTAAAGTGAATTATTCAAAAAAGATTAAGAATTGGAAATTTTCAAAATTTTTAATCAACAAAAATTTTAAATTTAAAAGAAACTATGTTTTAAAATATGTCCCATCAATTATGCTTACAGATGCTTATAAAACAATTTCAAATTGGAAAAATTATAAAGTTACCCCGTTACTAAAACTAAATAGATTAAAAAAAAATTTAAAACTTAATAATATTTTTTACAAAGATGAGTCAAAAAGATTTCATTTAAAATCTTTTAAAGCTTTGGGTGGTGCTTACGCTGTAGAAAAAATATCTAAAGGGAAAAAAAATATTACTATCTCTTCAGCAACAGCTGGTAATCATGGAAGGTCAGTTGCATGGGGAGCGCAAAGATTAAAATTAAGATGTAAAATTTTTGTTAGTCAATTTGTAAGTGAAACTAGAGTAAGTGAAATAAAAAAATTTGGTGCTGAGGTAATAAGAGTTAAAGGAAATTATGAAGACTCTCTAAAAAAATGTCAAAAATTATCAAAAAAAAATGATTGGAAAATTGTTCAAGACGTTTCAACAAAAAATTATAAATATATACCTCAACTAACCATGGCAGGATATTCAATTATGATAAAAGAAATTTCTAAACAAACAAATCAATTTATAACTCATATATTTCTTCAAGCTGGTGTTGGGGGTTTAGCGGCTGGTGTGGTCTCTGGTGTGGCAAAATATTTCAAAAGAATACCTAAAATAATCATAGTTGAACCAGATAGAGCAGATTGTGTGCTTCAAAGTATAAAGGGTAACAAGTTAAAAAAAATTAAGATTAAAAAAGAAAGTATTATGGGAGGAATGTCATGCAATGAAATGTCTCTTGTTCCATGGCAAGTGCTTAAAAAAACATCTAATTGTTGTGTTTCAATTTCTGATAAAAATATAGCTAAAACTGTAGCTGGACTAAAAGATAAAAAATTTAGTAAAACTTCTATCATAGGTGGTGAATGTGCTGCTCCAGGAGTTATTGCTTTGATTGGAATATGCAACAGTAATAAAGCAAAAAAACTCCTCAATCTTAACAAAAATTCAAATATTTTAGTAATTGGATGCGAAGGAAATGCAGATGTAAAACTTTACAAACAACTGCTATCTAAAGGTAGAAAATAAATTTTCAATGACAAAAAATGCAATTACATGGATAAGAGAAGATTTTAGGATAGAACATAATCCTGCTCTTTCATATGCTACTCAAAATCATGACAATGTAATTGCTTTATATATCTATAACAAAAAAGATTATGATAATAAAAGAGAGGCACAAAAATGGTGGCTTTCTCAATCTTTAGCAGGGTTCAAATTAGAGTTAACAAAATATAAAATTAATCTTCAAATATTAGAGGGTGATGAACTAGAAGTTTTTTCAAAAATAAAAAAAAGTGATGATGTTTCTATATATTGGAATAAGATTTATGAACCCGATGTAATTGCAAAAGGAAAAAAAATAAGAGATATCTTTATTAAAAATGAGATTGAATTTAAATATTTCAAAGGAAATATTTTAAATGAATTTCAAGAAATAACCAAAAATGACGGAACCCCCTTTAAAGTATTTACTCCTTTTTGGAGAAATGCAGAACAAAAATTTTTAGGTCTACCTCCAAGTAAAAATTATACAGTTAAAAAAAAATCAAAAATGATATCTCTATTTAAAAATTGCATAGAACCAAAAAAAATTTTACCTAAGAAAAATTGGTACAAAAAATTTGAAAATTATTGGAATGTTTCTGAAAAGGAGTCTAAAAAAACTCTTAATAATTTGATTGAAAACAGAATAAAAGATTATGGAACTGCAAGAGATTATCCATCGGTTAAAGGTACATCTAGATTATCTCCATATATTAAACATGGACAAATTCATGTTGTAACAATTTGGAAAAAATGTAGCGAAATAAAATCTAAAGGGATTGGTTATAGAAAGTATATTAATGAATTAGGATGGCGAGAATTTTCACATAGCCTAATCAATTATTTCCCAGAATTCTTAAAAGGAAACTACAGAAAAGAATTTGATAAATTTCCCTGGGTCAAAAATGAGGGGTTTTTAAAAGCATGGAAAACAGGTATGACAGGTTATCCAATTGTGGATGCTGGCATGAGAGAGCTCTACGAAACAGGATGGATGCATAATAGAATAAGAATGGTTGTTGGATCTTTTTTAGTAAAACATTTAAGAATAAATTGGACTGAAGGAGAAAAACATTTTAGAAATTGTTTACTTGATTTTAATAAAGCAAATAATGTTGCTCAGTGGCAATGGGTTGCTGGCTGTGGAGCAGATGCTGCACCTTATTTCAGGATATTTAATCCTATTCTTCAAGGTGAAAAGTTTGATAAAGAAGGCTTGTATGTCAAAAGATGGGTTCCAGAATTAGAAAAAGTCCCAAAAAAATTTATACATAAACCTTGGGAGATGGAAACTAAATACCAAGAAGCAATTAAAACAATTGTAGGAAAAGATTATCCTAAACCAATTGTAATACATGAAGAGGCTCGTGCTGCTGCTCTTAAAGCTTTTCAAAGTTTAAAAAAAAATTAAATCTCGCCTAAAAAATGATGAATTACAATTCTTTTTTGTGGCTCTAACCTGTGTTCAAATAAATATATTCCTTGCCATGTTCCCAATAGAAGTTTGCCACCTCTAATGCTTAACGAGATTTGATTATTTGTTAATGAGGATTTAATATGTGCAGGCATATCGTCTTTACCTTCAGTAGTGTGAGTGTATAAATTATTATCCATTGGAGCTAATCTATCAAAATAATTAATCAAATCAGTTTGAACATCAGGATCTGCATTTTCTTGAACAATCAAAGATGCACTTGTATGTTGAATGCTTAAGTTTAAGACACCATTTTGTAAGTTGTTTTTTTCTATCCATTCAATTGTTTTATCGGTAAACTCGTATAACTTTTGACCTTTGGTATTTATTTGAAGATCTAAAAATTTTTGTTTCATAGTCGGTAATCTTTTGAGGTTAACTCATATAAACGACTAATTGTACGTTTAAATGGTTTTTCTAATGAACTCGAACTGGTTAACTTTTCTAAACTTTTTTCTGCAGTCACCGCAATACTGATGCTTCTATCGTATATAATATCTATTAGAGTAATAAATCTTTGCTGTTGATTAGAATTTATATCATTAAACGATGGAATTTCTTCAATAATAATAAACTTTGATTTTTTTGAAATTTCTAAATAATCTTCAGCTCCTAAATTTTTGTTACATAATTCTTGAAAATTAAATCTTGAAATTCCTTCATAAAATTTCTTAATCTCAAATATTCTGCCCTTAATTTCTAAACTTTCAGAGGATAAATTTTTATTTTTTGTAATAATTCTTGAAAATTTATTAATTCTAAAATTAGTTTCTTGATTTAAAGGAAAAAAATATCTTTGTTGCTTATTTTCTGAAGTTTTGCGATAATCATCACTAATTATAAGTTCATGTTCAATTGAATTTTTTTCCATAATTTTTATAAAAGGTTTAAATTGATCTCTTTGAAGACCATCTTTATATAACTCTGATATTTTAGTGTTAGAAGTAACAATAATCTTTAAGTTTTCATCAAATATTTTTTGAAACAATTTTCCCAATATCATGGCATCAACAATATTTGTTACTTGAAACTCATCAAAGTAAATTAATGAAAATTTTGATTTTATGTTTTTTACAAATAAATCTATTATATTTTCATTACCTTTATCTTTTTTATCGTGAGCAAAATTATGAAAATTTAACATAAATTCATTGAAATGATTTCTCTTTTTTTTTTCATTTAAAGAATTATAAAAAAAATCTAAAATCATTGTTTTTCCAACTCCTACATCACCAAATATATAAAAAGCTTTTTTAGAGTCTTGTTTTGAAAGGAAATTAAAAAAAGGTTTTTTAAAATTTTTATTAAAATAATCTTGTAATTTTTTAATAACTATTATTTGATTTTGATTAATTTCTAGATTTTCACTATTGCAATAAAGTTTGAATTTTTCTTCAAGATTTTTGGCCATCAATTCTTTTTTGTTTTAAAATCAATACCATATTCTGATCTTGGGCCTTTTCTAAGACCAAATGGGCCAGCTATAAAAAGTGTCAAAGGCTTAGTGCCTGGTTTGAGATCAACTCTATGTAGATTATTTGCTGATCTAAATCCTATATATCCTGGCGCTCGCCAATATTTACCTGAACTTAAAGTTTCCCAGTATCCTCCTCTTAAAATTATAGTCATATAAGGAAATGTATGATTATGAACTCCTTCTCCATGATCGTCAGCTAACATTTCATGTATTAAGATATTAAAAGGAAACCACTTTGGTCTATGTCTAAACAAAACATAGTAACGATTCATCCAAGGTTTTGCTTGATCAAACTTTGGGTGTGAAGGACCTCTATCTAAAACAACCTTTTTTCGTCCCATTTTTTCCAAAAATTTGAGTATCATTTAATTTAATCTAATAATTGAGTCATTTTTAACTAAGATAATCTTATTATCAAAGATAAAAGGTCTAGAAATCTTTTCATTATCTATTTTGAAAATTGAGTCTACTTTGCCACTTTTAATATCTATCACGATAACTCGACCATTACTTGTGGATAATATTAACTTATTTAATGTTGCAACAAAACCAATTGGTTTAATATTTTCTCTTTTATTTTTTCCAAAAATATTAAATATATCTGTAATTCTTATCACATTTCCACTTCTACCATCTATTACAAAAAAATATCCTTCATCAGAGATTGTAAATATAAATTGATCATAAAAAATTGGTCTAACACTCGAGTTTATCTTTTGTTTCCAATTCAAAAAACCGTTAACCAAATTTAAAGAATAAAACTCATTTCGATTGTTTGAAAATATAATATTTTTATTATCTGAGACCAAATCAGACATTACTAAACTAAATGCATTTTCGTAAATAAGACTACTTTGAGTTGGAATTTGCCATAATAATGAACCATTTTTTGCATCAACTGCAGTTATATCTCCCATTGAGTTATTAAAGAAGACTTTTTCATTTCTAATTATTAAAGAGTTTCTTTTTGTTGATTTTAAAAAAGTATCCTCACTTTTAAATTGCCATATTTCAGATCCATCTAACAATGAATAACATCTTAAAATATTGCTCATATCAATTGCATAAATTTTATTATCAAAAACTTTTATTTGAGAATTAAAAGGATTTTTATTTTTTTTTGACCAAATCAAATTACCAGTAACTAAATCTACTGCATAAAGTTTTGAGAGATTGTCAAAAATAATCAAAGTATTATTTGCAACAGCAAAAGATAAAATTGGTTTGTTCTTTTTTTCTTGTTTAGAATAAAAATTCTTTTTCCAAATAATTTGAAAATCTCTACCAAATTTGAGTATATTTCCCTTATCATCAAAATAAATAAAATTGTTTCCATCAAAAACTAACTCTGGTTCAAAATAATTGAAATTTTCAATTTTTGAAAATTTAAATTTTGATGTTTTTTTTATATTAAAATTTAAATTTTTAATTTCTAGATTATTAGATAATTGATTAAAATTATTTGAAATATTTTTGGGTATCTTTACAGTTATATTCTCATTAAATTCTTTACTAATTACTTTTTCATCCTCAAATATTTTTTTAACATTTTTAGACAACTGTTCCACTTTTTTTTCTTTTGTCCAAAATTTTGAATTTGAATTGAATGAACAATTATTAATAAATACTAATAAAATTAAAAAAATATACTTAATCACTTAAATCTCTATTAAGTCTTACTTGAGTTTCTCTTAATATGTCTATATTTGAATTTTCAAGAACTATTATTTTTTCAAAAAATTCTTTTGCTTTTTGATTCTGTTTCTTATTATAAAAAAACTCAGCCATTAAGTATAAAGCATGAGATTTCCAAATACTATTTGATTTTATTATTGGATCTAACATTTTTAACAATTCATTTTCAGAACTACTATCAGCATTAAAAAGGCTTTTTTTATAAATAATTAAATATCTTATTTCATCATCAAGTGACGTTTTATCAATTAGAATATCAAATAAGTCATTAATATCCTTTTTGTTTTCAATTAATTTATTATCTATAATAAAATATAATGAGAGTGGAGAATAAGTTGGATTTTTTTTATTTACAATATTAACTAATATGTTCTTTGTTTTATCTTTATTACTTTGAGAATATTCGATAATAGCAGAATTGTATTCATCAGATATTTTTTTTATTTTTGACTTGCTATAACTTTGATATCCAAAAAAGATAAATATCAAAATTAATATAAAGGTTAAAAAATACGATATTATTTTTTTATTTGTAACTAAAAAATTTTTAATTTTTTCTTTTCTAGTATTTGAATTTATTATCGTTAAATCTTCATCCATTTTAGATCATATTTCTAAGTACATATTGTAATATGCCCCCGTTTTTATAATACTCTAATTCATTTTTTGTATCTATTCTGCATAAAGTTTCTATTATTTTTATATCGCCTGATGAGTATTTAATTTCCAACTTAACTTTGTCTGAGGGATTTATTCCTTTTTCTATATCAATAACACTTAATAATTCAGAGCCACTTAAATCTAAATTTTTCCTATTCATATCTCCTAAAAATTGTAAAGGCAAAATTCCCATTCCTATCAAATTAGATCTGTGTATTCTCTCAAAGCTTTCTGCCAAAACAACTTTTATACCTAATAATTTTGTGCCCTTTGCTGCCCAATCTCTTGAGGAGCCAGTTCCATATTCTTTACCACCAACCACAATCAAATCTGTTCCTCTTTTTTTATATTCAACAACAGCATCATAAACTGTCATCACTTTTCCTTCAGGATATAATTTAGTATATCCTCCCTCAGTACCAGGAGCCATTTCATTTCTAATTCTAATATTAGCGAATGTTCCTCTCATCATTACCTCATGATTTCCTCTCCTAGATCCATAAGAATTAAAATCTTTCTGCTGAATTTGATTTTTCATAAAATAATCCCCGGTTGGACTATTTTTTTGAATATTTCCAGCTGGAGATATGTGATCTGTAGTAACCATATCTCCTAATATTAAAAGTGGTCTTGCATCTTTAATTGATTTAAATCCTTCTGGCTTGTCAGGTAAATTATCAAAAAATGGAGGTTTTTTTACATATGTTGAGCCTTCGTCCCAGTTATAAATACTGCTTTTTTCTGTTTTGATTTCTTGCCATTGTTTTGGTCCCTCTGAAACATTTGAATATCTTTTAACAAACATATCTGCATTAAGAGAGTCCTTCAAAGTATCCTCTATTTCTTTATTTGAAGGCCAGATATCTTTTAAAAATACATCTTTACCATTTTTATCTTTTCCAAATGAGTCTTTGAATAAGTCGAATTCCATATGACCTGCAAGTGCGTAAGCTACAACAAGTGGAGGAGATGCTAGATAATTTGCTTTAATATGAGGAGAAATTCTTCCTTCAAAGTTTCTGTTTCCAGACAAAACAGAGACTGCATATAAATTTTCTTTTTGAATAGCATCTACTATATTTTCTGCTAATGGACCTGAATTACCAATACAAGTTGTACAACCATATCCAACCAAATTAAATCCCAGTTGATCTAAGTAAGTATTAAGACCAGCTTTCTCTAAGTAATCAGTTACTACTTGAGACCCAGGAGCTAGAGATGTTTTAACCCATGGTTTAACGTTTAATCCTAACTCAACAGCTTTTTTAGCTAATAGTCCAGCTCCAATAAGAACATTTGGATTAGAAGTGTTCGTACATGATGTAATTGCTGCAATTAGTATTGAACCATCTTTAATTTCATAATCTGTATCTTTTACCTTAGAAATTTTATAATCATTTTTATCTGTAGCTTCTTTAAAAACTTTTTTAAAATTGCTTGATGCATAAGTTAAAAGAACTTTATCTTGTGGTCTTTTAGGGCCTGAAATTGTTGGAACTACGGTGGACATATCTAAAGAGATTTTGTCAGTAAATTCAATTTCATCACTTGCCCACAAACCTTGTTCCTTTGCATACTTTTCAACAATCGTGACTGTTTCTTTATCTCTTCCAGAAAATTCTAAATATTTTAAAGTTTCTTCATCTATTGGAAAGAATCCACATGTAGCTCCATACTCAGGTGCCATGTTAGCAATTGTTGCTCTATCTGCTAAAGTTAAATTTTTTAATCCCTCACCGTAGAACTCGACAAATTTCCCAACTACTCCTTTGTCTCTAAGCATTTTAACAACTGTTAAAACTAAGTCTGTAGCAGTTGTGCCCTCTGGCATTTTTTTTGTTACCTCAAATCCAATGACTTCAGGGATTAACATTGAAATAGGTTGTCCCAACATGCCCGCCTCAGCTTCAATTCCACCAACACCCCAGCCTAAAACTGATAAGCCATTGACCATAGTTGTATGACTGTCTGTTCCAACAAGAGTATCAGGGAATAAATATTTTTCTCCTTTGTATTCTTCTGACCAAACTACTTTTGATAAATACTCTAAATTAACCTGGTGACAGATACCAGTTCCTGGAGGAACAATTCTAAAATTGTTGAAAGCGCTTTGACCCCATTTTAAAAAGGAATATCTTTCACCATTTCTTTTAAATTCGATATCTACATTCTTTTCAAATGAATCTTTTTTGGCTGATTGATCAACTTGAACAGAGTGATCAATAACTAAATCAACTGCAGATAGTGGGTTAATCTTATTTGGATCTTTATTTTTTTCTTTTACAGCTTCTCTCATAGCAGCTAAATCAGCCACTGCTGGTATCCCTGTATAATCTTGGAGTAAAACTCTGGCTGGTCTGTAAGCTATTTCGGTTTTTGATTTTTTTGTATCAACCCAGTTTTTTACTGCTTCTATTTGTTTTTTATTAACTAATATATCATCCTCATACCTAAGTAAATTTTCCAATAAAACTTTTAATGACTTTGGTAATTTTGAAATACCTTCTAAACCATTTAATTCAGCTTTTTTTAATGAATAATATTTATAATTTTTACCGTTAACCTCTAGTTCAGATAATGATTTGTAAGAATTTTTATTTCCTGGTTTCATATTTTATATATAAAATGTAATTATGCTCAAAAGAAGAAGCACTGACATAACATAATTAAAGTATTTAATAAATTTCTCATTTGTCGCAAATTTTCTAAGATATTTACCAACAAATGTCCAAAAGGTAATGCTTGATAAAGACACTATAAAAGCAAATAAAACAACTTGAGTCGCATAATTTAGATAATTTTCTCCATATTCAACATATGTTGAGACAATAATAATTCCAATCAAAACGCCTTTTGGATTCAAAAATTGAAAGATGAAAGTATCTAAAAAAGAAATTGGATTTTCGTTTTTACTCTCGTTAGAAGATTTTGAGAAACTAATTTTATAAGCTAGGTATATTAAAAATAAACTTCCCAGATATTTCAAAATAGTTTGAATAATCGGAAATAATTTAAAAACATTTACTAAACCAATTGTCAAAGCAAATACCACTGAAGTAAATCCAAATGTAACTCCAAAAATGTGTGGGATTGTTTTTCTTATTCCAAAATTAAAACCAGAGTAAGATGCGACCACGTTATTTGGTCCTGGTGTATAAGCAGCTACAATCCAAAATAGTGCCATAGATAAAAATTCAGGATGCATACTTATGCTATAGGTAAACCATTCTCTGCTTTTTGTGAGGGATGTACTAATGTTACCTTTCCTTCAGAGTCTATCGATCCTAAAAGTAAAAATTGGGATTTTACACCTGCAATATTTTTTTCTGGAAAATTACAAACACCAATCACTTGTTTGCCAACTAAATTTTCCTCATTGTAAAAATGAGTGATTTGGGCTGAAGATGTTTTAACACCTATTTCTTTTCCAAAATCGACTTCAACAACTAAAGATGGTTTTTTAGCTTTTTCATTTTTTTTGACTGAAAGTACTGTCCCAAGTCTAATATCTATTTTCTCAAATATGTCGTAAGTAATTTGTTCTTTCATAAATGAGATATTTATATTAATTATTACTAATGAGTACAGAAGTAAATTTAGATAAATTATATGAAAATTCTATTAAGATTTTATCTGATTTAATTGGATTTAAAACTATTTCTGGAGAGGATAACAATGATTTAATTAATTATTGTGAGAAATATCTAAATGATTTAGGTGCAACTTCATTTAAAACATATGATGATGAAAAAAAAAGAGTAAATCTTTTTGCAACAATAAAAGCAAAAAAATCAAATGGGGTTAAACCAATAATTTTATCTGGTCATACTGATACAGTCCCTGTTTCAAAGAGTTGGAGTACAGACCCTTTCAAAGCAATAATAAAAGAAGATAAACTTTATGGAAGAGGTTCCTGTGATATGAAGGGATTTATTGCATGTACTTTAGCGTTTGCTCCAGTTTTTTCTAAAGTTGATTTAAATAGAGATATTCATTTTTCTTTTACATTTGATGAAGAAACAGCATGCTTGGGTGCTCCAATATTAATTAAAGAACTTAAAAAAAGAAATATTCAAGATGGAATTTGTATTGTGGGTGAACCTACAAAAATGAAAATCATAGATGCACATAAAGGTTGTTATGAATATACAACTTACTTTGAGGGATTAGCTGGACATAGCTCGATGCCTCACAAAGGTGTAAGTGCCGTTGAATTTGCATCAAAATATGCAAATAAGTTAATCGAGCTTAGGGAAGAATTAAAGAAAAGAGCTCCAAAGGACTCAATATTTGATCCTCCTTTTTCAACATTACAAGTTGGAGGAATATTTGGAGGTATAGCTCACAATGTAATAGCTGACAAATGTCGGGTTGAATGGGAGACAAGACCGGTTGTCAAAGAAGATGGTGTCTTTCTAAATCAAAAAATAGATGAATATGCAAATGAAGTTTTATTACCAGAGATGAGAAAAGTTTTTCCTAGTTCAAAAATAATAAAGAAGATAATAGGTGAAGTTACAGGTTTCGATCGTGTAGATAATTCAGAAGCATGTGAATTAGTCTCAAGTTTGACCGGTGATAATTCTAGAGAAGTAGTATCTTTTGGAACTGAAGCTGGATTGTTTCAAGAAATTGGGATCAGTACAGTTGTTTGTGGCCCAGGCTCTATTGAACAAGCTCACAAAGTTGATGAGTTCATTGAACTTAATGAACTTAAAAAATGTTTAAAATTTCTTGAAGGAATTAAGAAAAAATCTACTCTTAATTAACTCCATCCACCTACAGATTTAACCTCTAGAAACTCTTCTAGACCATGTTCGCCAGCTTCTCTACCAATCCCCGAATGTTTAAATCCACCAAAAGGTGCATCAACAGCAATACCAGCACCATTAACATCAACCATTCCCGATCTAAGTTTTCTAGCAACTCTCTTTACTTTTTCTTTATCTTTGGTTTGAATATAGTTAGTTAATCCATAGGGAGTATCGTTTGCAATTTCAATAGCTTCTTCCTCCGTTTCAAAAGGCATTACGGATAAAACTGGACCAAATATTTCTGTTCTTGCTATTTCCATTTTGTTATTAACATCAGCAAATACAGTCGGCTTTACAAAATAACCTTTTTCTAATCCATCTGGCTTGCCTGGTCCTCCAGCTACTAATTTAGCTCCCTCATCAATACCCTTCTTAATTAAAGTTTGTATCTTGTTATATTGAGTTTCAGAAATAACTGGGCCTATATGCTCTCCCTCTTTTTTTGGATCACCAACCTCAAAATTTTCTGTGTACTTCTTTAATCTTTCAACTGCATCTTTATACATTGATTTTTCAACTAACATTCTTGTAGGTGCATTACATGACTGACCTGAATTTCGAAAACATCTTAAAGCACCTCTTTCTATTGCATCTGGGTCAGCATCTTTAAATATTATATTTGCACCTTTACCACCTAACTCTAAACTGACTCTTTTAAAATCTTTGGCAGCATTTTGAGAAATTAATGCTCCTGCTCTAGTTGATCCAGTAAATGAAATCATATTTACATCAGGATGACTTGTTAATGCATCCCCTGTTGTTGCCCCGTCACCATTAACTAAATTAAATACACCTGCTGGTACTTTAGTCTCATCAATAAGTTCAGCTAGTATCATTGATGATAATGGTGCTAATTCAGATGGTTTTAAAACCATAGTACAACCAGATGCTATTGCAGGCATTACTTTTAAACAAACCTGGTTCATTGGCCAATTCCATGGGGTGATTAGTGCACATACACCTTTAGGTTCATAAATAAGTCTTTGATTAGGCGCATGTTCTCCTAGTGGTTTTTCAAATTCGAAATTTTTTAAATATCTTATAAATGATTTTAAATGGGCAGCACCTGTGCCAGCTTGAAGTTTCGTTGCAAAATCTTTTGGTGCTCCCATTTCTGTAGTGATCGCACTTGCAATATCAGCCCATCTTTTTTTATAATTCTCGTAAAGTTTTTCTAATAATTTTATCCTTTCATCTTTTGATGAAAATGCCCAAGAACTGTAAGCATTTTTAGCAGCATTAACAGCATCATTTACATCATCTTTATTACCCAATGTTATAACAGCACAATTTTCTTCAGTCGCTGGATCAATTACTTTAATCTCTTCTTTGCTTTTTGGAGTTACCCATTTACCATTGATATAAAAGTTTTTTTTATTTTCCATTTAAGATTACTAACCTTTCTTTATTTTTTTGCAAATAGATTTGTTAATTCATAAACTATAGTAGCAGCCGCGAGTGATGTTACCTCGGCATGATCATAAGCAGGTGATACTTCAACAACATCTGCAGAGATTAAATTCATACCTGATAAACCTCTAATGACATTAACCATTTCTCTCGTAGTCATGCCAGCTATTTCAGGTGTACCAGTGCCAGGTGCAAAAGCAGGATCTAAAACATCAATATCAATTGATAAGTATAATGGATTATCTCCTACTCTTTTTTTTATCCTTTCAGCAATTTTATTTGTGCCTTCAGTTTGAAACTCATCACAATGAATTATTTTAAATC
Source organism: uncultured Pelagibacteraceae bacterium (assembly GCA_902565935.1). GTDB lineage: Bacteria > Pseudomonadota > Alphaproteobacteria > Pelagibacterales > Pelagibacteraceae > Pelagibacter. The sequence goes on along the minus strand of CACFGT010000005.1, from coordinate 39,161 downwards.
CAAAACTTTCATCATTTTTAATATCATTTCTACTATACAGAGGCCCTCTAATACCGACATGCATTGAGGCATCGTCCATAAATAAATTTTCTTCTCTTGCTCTTCTAAAAGGAGTTCCGTGAGTGTAAGGTGCACCGAAATAAGTATCCCAAGTATCAAGATGTGCATCAAAATGTACTAAAGCAACAGGACCATTATTAATTTTATTTACTGCTTTTAATAAAGGAAAAGCAATTGTATGATCTCCACCTAAGCTAATTATACCACCAGTTTTTTTAAGAAGATCCAAGGCTCCCTCCTCAATTTGCTTAATTGCTTCATCTATATTAAATGGATTGCAAGTAATATCACCCGCATCAGCAACTTGTTGAACTTTAAAAGGTTCAACATCATAATTTGGATGATAATTTGTTCTTAAATGTCTTGAAGCTTGTCTAATACTTTGTGGACCAAATCTTGCTCCAGGTCTATAACTCGTGCCTGCATCAAATGGTATTCCCACAATTGCAACATCACAGTATTCAACATCTCTTAATTCTGGTAGTCTAGCAAAAGTTGATGGGCCAGCAAATCTTGGAACCTTGGTACCACTTACTGGTTGAATGGGTTCTTTGCTTCTTTTTTTTTTCATCACAAAAACTCTATCACATTCTAACAAATTGGAATATCTTCAATAATACTAATTATGAAATTATTAAAGCTCATTTTGTTGTATTTATTTTTAATTTCTTCAGCTCAAGCAGATACAATTTACGAATTAATAAAAATTCCAAACCTGGAGATTTATAATCTTAAAACTGAAAACAAATTAAGATACTTGAATGCTAAACAAGCATTTACAATAGGTGTTGATAATAATATCAATTGTTTCAAATCATCAAAACAAGACCTAGATAAAAAATATAAGATTATTGAAAAAAATCTTAATAGATATTCTCAAAATTTTTTAAAAAAAATAAATTTAAAATACATTGTTATGTGTGAAGACTTATCGATCTCAGGTATCAATACTGCTGGGATACCTGATAACGTAATGAAAACTTTAATTGTAGATATTAAATTTAATGATAGATATTTTGAAAGAGTGTTACATCATGAAGTGTTCCACATAATAAATGATAGTTTCAAAGACATATTTAACCAACAAATTTGGTCTAGTTTTAATCCTAAAGAGTTCAATTATGCAGAATGTTCGACATGTACTAAAAAAATAGATTTAGAAACATATTCTAAAACAGCTGGTTTTATCACTGAATATTCACAATCTACCGCATCTGAGGATATGGCTGAGGTATTTTCTCATTTAATGTATGGAAATTTACCTGAAACGGTTGATCCTATTCTTCAAAAAAAAATTGAATTCATCAAAAAAGGACTCCTAAAAATTGATGAAAATTTTATTTTATGATTGAAAAGATAAAACCTTCAAAATCTGAAAAAATAATATTTTTATTTGTTCTAATTTTAGGTTTATTTTCAATTACTTCTTTTGTTTTGCTTAAAAATAAATGTTTGTTTGTTAAAAATTATGACCCAAATAAAATTAATTTTAAAAATCCAAATAACATAGCAATTCTAAACGTTGAATGTGGAAATGTAATTATAGAATTATATCCAGAAATATCTCCAAATGGAGTAGAAAGATTTAAAACATTAATTAAATCTTATGCCTATGATGATGTAGCATTTCATAGAGTCATTAAAGATAAACTTGTACAAGCTGGTGATGTAGAATTTGGAAAAAAAGGAAACATTGATTATGGAAAAATTGGAACTGGAAAATCTGGTTTAGGTACAATCAAATCTGAAGTTGATAAAGATTTTAACTACACCAAAGGAAGTGTTGGATTAGCTAGATCTTTAAAATATGATACTGAAGACAGCCAATTTTTTATAATTCTTCAGGATGAACCTTTGTATGAAGGAGAATACACACCCATTGGAAAAGTAATATTTGGCTTAGAGGCTTTAAAAAAAATTAAACACTTAAATAAATCTGAATATGTTTTAAGGCCTGACTTTATAAATACTCTTAGATTGTTTAATTAACTAAAGGTTTACCAGTAGCAAGAGTATGTTTAATTCTATCTTGAGTTTGTTTGGTCTCAATTAATCTCATAAAAGCATCAAGTTCCAATTTAAACAAATCATCCTCTGTAAGAGTTTTATCTTTTGTAGTTTCACCACCACTTAATACATGAGCTAATTCTTTTGCTACAGTCAAACCATGATCCAATATAACTTTATCATTGTAAAGTTTTTCTAAAATTTTGTTCATATCATTAATAACTGACTTACCCGGTAAATTAAATGTAAGCTCATTTGGTGCTTTAAAGTCCTTGTTTTCATTTAAGATTTTTTTCGATACTTCAAGCAAACTATTTCTATTCATAATTCTTTTATTTTCAGGTAATAAGTATTTCAAAGGTTCTGCCTCAACTGGAGACGTAGCTGTTCTACCATAGCCAATTATATCAAATACTTTTAAAGGTGCATATTTTGGATCTTTCTTAGCCTCTTCAGTATTCAACCATCTAGCTAGCATTTCTTTACATCCGCCTCCAGCTGGAATTAATCCAACAATAGTTTCTACTAATCCGATCACAATATTTGTATGTGAGGCTACGAAATTACTTTGTACTAAAACTTCAAAACCTCCACCCAAAGTTAAACCTGATGGAGCAGATATAACTGGGTATTTAGAATACTTTAGATGTTTGCAAGTTTCTTGAAAATATTTAATAAATTTTTCTATCGATTTAAAATCATTTTTATTTGCAAATTCCATTGTATAAGTCAGGTTAACACCAGCAGAAAATTGCATACTTTCATTAATTATTATTAATGGTTTATCAGTTGCTTTCTTGAGTGCATCCATTGAGTCATAATCGAGTGCATTAGCTTTAGTCGTAAACTCAACAATATTAAAATCATTAAATCTATAAATTGCAGCTGAACTATTGCCATCAACACTTGAGGCAGTTTTCTTAATCTTACCTAAAGTTTCAATTGATGTATATTTTTGCCTTTCACCATAAAAATTTTCATCTTTAGAATTCGACAAATTTTCTAAAAAATTATTACCTTTATATTCATCAACTTTATCAAAGAAATTTTTAACACCAATTTCTTCTAACATCTCAAAAGGTCCTTTCGCCCAATTAAATCCAAGTCTCATTGCCTCGTCTATGTCATTAAATTCTTTGGTAATCCCAGGAACTAGAGATGAAGCATACTTTATTATCTTGGATAGTACTGACCAAGCATAGTCTCCATACTTATCTTTTCTATTAATTAAAGCCTTTAAATCTACTTTATCAGACTTAATATCTATTTTTTGACTTGTTGAATACTCGCCAGTTTCAAGATTAATAGCTTCCATAATTTTTCCACTATCAGTCTTCTTCATTCTATAGAATCCGCCTTTGCCTTTTCTCCCAGTATATCCAGTTTCGATTAATTTTTTAACTAAAGGAATTTCTTTAGCAACCTCATGGAACTCATCAGATTTTGGAAGTTCTTTAATAAAACTTTTTAAAACATCTGCCATTAAATCTATTCCAATCAAATCATATAATCCAAAAACTCCTGTTTTAGGTATACCCATAGGTCTTCCAAAGATTGCATCTGCCTCCTCAACAGAAAGTTTCATCTTAAATGCTTCAGTCATTGCAATTTGCATTGCATACACACCTACCCTATTTCCTAGAAAACCTGGTGTATCATTACAAACAATTGCACCTTTACCTAACTCAACTTCACAAAATTCTTTTAATTGATTTATTTTATTTAAATCATTGTCTTCATTCTTAACTATCTCTAGAAGACCCATGTATCTAACAGGATTAAAAAAATGAGTGATGCAAAAATCTTTTTTTTGATCTTTATTTAAATTTTGAGATAAAACTTTAATTGGGATTGAAGAAGTGTTTGATGAAACTATTGCTCCATCTTTTCTACTTTCAAAAATTCTATCATAAATTTGATGTTTAATATCAATTCTCTCTACCACTGCCTCGACAATCCAGTCAGCATCTTTAACTACATCGAAATCATCAGATATATTTCCAACTTTAATATTATCAATTTTAGTTTTATCAATTAATAAAGGCGGTCTTGATTTATGAATTCGTTCTCTAGCATTTTGACTTATTTCAGTTTTTAAATCTAAAAGCGTGACAGGGATATTGGCATTACAGAGATGTGCAGCTATACCACTACCCATTGTACCTGATCCAATAACTACTACATTCTTAATTTTCATTTGATTATTTTACTATCGATTAATTCCTCTAAGCCTCTCTGATCGTCTTCTCAAAAGCTCAGCGGTTACTAATATTAATGTTGATAGTATAATTAAACAAGTCGCAACAGCTAGAATTGTTGGACTTAATTGCTCTCTTAAACCTGTCCACATTTGAATAGGAATAGTTGTATTTTCTAATCCTGCTAAAAATAAAACAACTACAACTTCGTCAAATGAAGTCACAAAAGCAAATAATCCACCTGAAATAACTCCAGGTAAAATTAGTGGTAAAGTAATTTTCATAAAGGTATTTACTGGATCACTACCCAAACTTGCAGCAGCTCTAGTTACACTATGGTCAAATCCTGAAAGTGTAGCTGTAACTGTGATTACAACAAATGGTGTTCCTAAAATTATATGAGCAAGAACAATACCTGTATGGGTTGCTGCCAAACCAGCCTTTGCCATAAAGAAAAATATTGCAACACCTGAAATAATTAAAGGTACTATCATTGGTGAAATTAAAACAGCCATTATCAAACCTTTGTATGGCATATGTCTGCTACTCAATCCAAGAGCAGCAACAGTTCCAAGTATCACTGAACCTATTGTTGCAAAAATTGCGATAATAAAACTATTCTTAGCAGCTAATCCCCAAGGATTTTTAGTTCCATAGATCATATCTTTATACCATCTTAAAGAAAAAGCATCTGGATCAAGTCTTTTCATCCCATCAGAGAAACTTAAAAATTCCTCCGCGTTAAATGATAATGGAAAGATTACAAATAAAGGTGCAATAAGAAAAAAGAAAACTGCACCACAAATTGTTAAATAGATATAATGCCAAATTCTATAATGTGGTTCTGTATATTTTGGTAATGCCATCCTAATTATCCTAACTTGATATTATCTATTCCTACTATTTTGTTATAAAGCCAATAAATCACCAACACTCCACTTAACAACATTAATCCCATTGCAGATGCAAAACTCCAGTCTAGGGTGCTTTTCATGTGAAAGGCAATCTGGTTACTAATTAAAGTCCCAGATGCACCACCAACTAAGGCTGGTGTAATGTAATAACCAATCGCTAAAATGAATACTAGTAAGCAACCTGCGCCTATTCCAGGGATTGTTAGTGGGAAGTAAACCTTCCAAAATGCTACAAATGGTGTTCCACCTAATGATTTTCCAGCTCTCATTAAGCTTGGTGAGATAGTTTTCATTACACTGTATAATGGCAGCACCATGAATGGCAGCAAGATTTGTGTCATTGCTACGTAACTTCCTGTCTTGTTGTACATCATCTCAGGCCTATTATCATCTGCTACTAATCCTATTCCAACAAAGAAATCATTTACGATACCTTGTTGTTGTAACAAAATCATCCAACTGGCAGTTCTTACAAGTAATGAAGTCCAAAACGGGAGCAGTACGCAGATCATTAATAAGTTACTATATTTCATTGGCAGAGTAGCTAACAAATGAGCTATTGGATAAGCCATCAAAAAACAAAAGACCGTTACAAAAAATGCAATTTCCAAAGTCCTTAACCACAACACTCTATGAATTCTTCTGTCCTCCTCAACACTTACTATTTTTCCCTCTTCATTTACATACATATCCATTCCTTTTAGATATTTTTGACTTGTAAATTCAGGGGCTCTTCTTTTGATTGCTCTCCAGTACTCAACATCAGCCCATCTTTTATGAACTGACATTATTTGTTCCTTATAGTTTCCTTCTTCAAATGATTTTGATTTTCTTCTTAATTTTTTAATAATACTTTTAAATCCATTTTTTGTATAATTTAACTGAGTAGATAATTTACCTTCACGTTTATCTTCAACTAATTTAATAAAATCTTCATGAAAAGCTGCAAAAACCTCTTCCTCAGGTAACTCTTGACCATCCCAGGTTTCCATTGCTTTAAAAGTTTTTGGAAGCATTTGAGTTACCATTTTATCATCAACACTTCTGAACAACATATCCCCTATTGGAAAGACATACGTAATTATTAAGAAAAATAATAAAGGAGCAACAAGCAAGAAAGCTTTGATCTTATTCTTTCTTTCTGCTTTTTTAAGACTAACCTCTAAGGGTATTCCGTCTGTAGTTAAAATCTGTTTTGTTTCTGAGCTCATAAATAAAAAAGGGCGGTTATAAATAACCGCCCTTAAATTATAATATATAATTAAGTTCTTTAAAACTTAAATTATAGACCAGCTTTCATAGCTTCCCATTTTTCACCAAGCTCTGTACCGTTATCAGCCCAGAAAATTGGATCTACTAGGAAGTAGTTTTTAGTGTTAGCTGGTGCAGTTGGCATTTGTGGTACCATGTTAGTCTTACCATCTTTATACCAAGGCTCACCTTTTTCCATAATACCAATTGAAGATTTTCTCCAAGGAGCATATGCAATGTATTTAGCACTTCCTGCTAACATTTCAGAACTAGTCATCATAGCTAAAGCTTTTTTAGCCATACCATTAGCATCGTTTGGTCCACCTTTAACTTGTACGAAATATTCGTAGTCAAGACCTTGGCCATCCCAAACTTGTTTGATTGGCGCACCTTCTCCAATTTCTGCATTGAAGAATCTACCATTCCAACCAGTAGCCATTACTACTTCACCTGATACTAACAGTTCTGGTGGTTGAGCACCTGCAGACCAAAATACACATCCACCGTTAGGGTCTGTGCAAAGTTTTTTGATCTTGTTCATTGCTCTTTCAACACCTTTTTCTGTTTCTAAAGCTTTGTAGATTTTTGCTCCGCCTTTACCTGGCTTGATACCATCTGCAGCTAAAGCGATCTCTAAATTAGTTAAAGCGCTTTTGTAGATAGCTCTTTTTCCAGGGAATTTCTTTGTGTTAAAGAAATCTTTGATAGTCTTTGGAGTGCCTTTAACGTTTTCAGTGTTATAAGCGTAGTTCCAAGAATATAAAATATTTCCTACAGCACATTTACTTGGCATTGCAGTAAAGAAATCTTTACTTGCTGGAGTTCCATCTGGAGCTGGTGGGAAGTCTTTGTCAAAATCAAATTCAACAAATAATCCTTCATCACATCCAGTAATAGTATCCATCGCGAACACGTCCATTATATCCCACGTGATCTTTCCAGCTTCTTTTTGTGCTTTGATTTCTGATAAACCACCTGAATAATCAACCCAAGCAATGTTAATGCCTAGTTTTTTAGCAGTTGGATCACCATAACCTAACTTTTGAGACTCAGTATAAGCCCCACCCCAAGACACTGCAGTTACTGTTGTTGCAAATGCTGAAGTAGTTAGTGAAAGTACAAAAGAAATAGCTAGTAATATTTTACTTAGTTTTTTCATTTTTCCTCCGTTTAAACGTTTAAAAAAGCTAATTAAAACAACTTCAGAGAAGAGAGTCAACAACCCTTTTTATCTACTTATACAATAATTGTAGAATGTCTATTTTGGGTCAAGTGCCCGGGCGTCATCACTATTCCATCCGATGTTAATCTCGTTTCCAAGTTTAATATCTAGGTTAGACGAACTATTTGGAACTTTTAAAATAAACTCTGGGTTGCCTAAAAGATTTATTCTTACTCTTGTATGGTCCCCATGATAAATAACTTCCTCTATTTTTCCTTTATGAAGATTATCCATTTTTGTACTTGGATTGATTAATGCTCGCTCAGGTCTTAAAGATACAGTAGTCCTTTCTCCTTTACCTTTTACTGAAATTGGATTAGCAATTATTTCTGCATTTGCTAATTTAACTTTACACTTTCCATCAGAAATATCTGAAACTTCACCACCAAAAGTATTATTCTCTCCTATAAACTCGGCGACAAATGAATTTACAGGTTTCTCATATAATTCATCAGGACTTGATAGCTGTTGAACTTTACCATCATTGAATACTGCGATACGATTTGACATCGTTAAAGCCTCACTCTGATCGTGAGTAACATAAACAACTGTCACACCAATGCTTTCGTGAATATGTTTAATTTCATACTGCATACTTTCTCTTAAATTTTTATCTAAAGCTCCTAATGGTTCATCCATTAAAACTAATTGTGGGTCAAATACCAGAGATCGTGCCACAGCTACTCTTTGTTGTTGACCTCCTGATAATTGGCCTGGCATTCTAGATGCAAATCCTTGAAGTGATACCATAGATAACGCCTTATCAATTTTTTTATCTGCTTCATCTTTTGGAATTTTTCTAACTCTTAAAGGGAATGCTAAATTTTCATAAACTGTCATATGAGGGAACAAGGCGTAATTTTGAAATACCATACCAATTCCTCTTTTATGAGGAGGTATACTTGAAATAGCTTTTCCTCCTAAATAAATTTCACCATTTGTTGGAGTTTCAAATCCTGCTAACATCATTAAACAAGTTGTTTTTCCAGAACCCGATGGCCCTAACATTGTTATAAATTCACCTTCAGCGATATCTAATTGAAGATTTTTTACAACTAAGACTTTACCGTCGTAGCTTTTATCTACATTTTCAAATTTAACGAATTCTTTATTAACTGACATAAATTAAAATGAATTTAAAACATTTGTATAAACAAATATCAACCATTAATAATTAGCTTTTAACGTGAAGTTCTTTTGATAAATTGCAAAAAAGTTCTGCTCCTTTATCAGTTACTCTAATTGCTTCAGAGGCTTCCACTCCCCAATCTCCAAATTGCATTACAGCAATCATATGAAAACATATGTTAGGTTCTAAAAGAGTCATATCACCTTTGTAAATATTTAAAGTATGTTCACCCCAATCAGGTGGATAACCTATACCTATTGAGTAACCAGTTCTTGAATTTTTTTGAATTCCATATTTATCCAGTACTTTCCAAAATGCTTGCGCAACATCATCAACAGTATTGCCAGGTTTTGTTACATCTATTCCAGCTTGTAATGCTTCGATAGTTTTTTTCATCGTCTCTATCTTTAATTTGTCAGGTTTTCCAAGTAGTACTGTTCGAGCCATTGGTGCATGATATCTTTTATATACTCCAGACAGCTCAACAATTGTTGCTTCACCCTCAACAAATTCATCTTGTGTTGCTGTTAAATGTGAAGCTGATGTACCTTTACCTGTTGGTAATAGTGTTGCAATACTTGAATATTCACCACCAAACTCAGGTGTTCCATAAAATAATGCTTTTTGAATTTCACCTACAGCATCACATTGTCTTACACCTGGATTAATTACTTCAAAGGCTTTTTTCATCCCTAATTCTGAAATCTTTGCTGCAGATTTCATTAAATTTATCTCAGCATTAGACTTTACTAATCTTGCCCAATTAACCAATCTATCTGAATCTTTTATCTTTGCATCAGGTAAGCCGTTTTTAATTTTTTCATAACAGAATGCTGTAAAATAATGTGCATCCATTTCTAAACCTATAGAAAGTTTATCCCACTTTTTTTCTTTTATTACTTTGACAAGATAATCGTAAGGATGTTTAGGCCATGTATGAATATAATGTTCATCATAAACAATTATATTTTCTTTTTTGAGATAAGTTTTTATATAAGCCCCTCCAGCATCTTGATCTCTTACAAAACATATAGGTTCATCAGCATTAATATGAACTATTGCACATTGTGCATAATAAAAAGACCATGCATCATAACCTGTTAAATAGTTTATATTGTTAGTGTCGTGTGAAATTAAAAGTTCAATACCTTTCTCTTGCATCATTTTTTGAACTTTTAAAAGTCTTTGCTTGTATTCTTCTTTTGCAAAATGCATAATTAATTTTTAAGAAATAGTTTCCCAAATCCTTTGATATCTGTATTTTTACCAATTTCCTCTAAAGTGTTCCAAATTAAAGTTTGATTGCTGGATAGAACAGGTTTGTTAATTTTTTTTTCTAACTTTTCAATTATATGTAACACAGGTAAAGCTGTGCAAGAAATAAACAATGCATCTGCATCAGCAATATTCATGTTTGATAATATTTCAAATAAAAAATTTTGGTCAACTTTTCCAATATCGTAATCTGCTGCAATGTCTAAATACGAGTTCGATACAATATCAAATTTTTCTTCGGAAAAATGATTTATAATTTGATCATTTAATTTTTTACTATACGGGGTAAAAATTGCTAATTTTTTAACATTGAATTTTTTTAATGCCTTGATTGCTGCAGAGCTAGGTGTTGTAAGTTTTGCTTTTGGTTTTGCTGCTTTAACTTTCTTTTCAATTGATTCAAAACCTGCTGCTATTGTTCCAGATGTGCAGCCATATACGACACAATCAATCTCTTCATTAGGTAAAATATTATTGGTCACCTCTGTAACTTTTTCAGACATCTTTATTAAATTTTCTTTTGTAAGTGGATTGAAACATTCAATTCTATTTACAAAAAAATCTATTTCTTTATCTTTAATCACATTGATGAAATCCTTTTCGATGATAAAGTCGGTTGCTAAAGCGATTAATCCAACTCTAGGATTATGCTTTGTAATAAATTTTGGCTCTATTTTATTTGATTTCATAATTAAATTAACCAAAGCTACTACAAATTTAGTTAATTTGCTTGTTGAAAATTTTTTTAAATTATATTTAATTTCCACTTATATAAATTAATTTAAACAAGAAAAAGGAACATAATGAAAAGATTACTTATCGCTGCATTAGCATTTGTATTTGGGTTTACATCAAATGTATCTGCAGATGGACATGGGATTAAAATGGGAATCATTTTGGGATTTACAGGTCCGATTGAATCTCTTACACCAGCGATGGCTGCTTCAGCAGAACTTGCTTTTAAAGAGGCATCAGACTCTGGTTCATTGCTTAATGGAAAAAAAATAACTGTAATTAGAGCAGACTCAACATGTGTTGACTCAGCTGCTGCAACTGCTGCTGCAGAAGGAGTTATTTCACAAGGTGTTGCAGCAATAATGGGTGCTGATTGTTCTGGTGTTACAGGTGCAATTGCATCTAACGTTGCAGTTCCAAATGGTGTGGTGATGATTTCACCATCAGCAACATCTCCTGGATTAACTACTTTAGACGATAAAGGATATTTCTTTAGAACAGCTCCGTCAGACGCTAGAGGTGGTCAAATTTTAGCAGATATTACTAAGGACAGAAAAGTTAAAAGCGTTGCAATCACTTATACAAACAATGACTATGGAAAAGGTTTAGCAGATGTTTACAAAGCAGCTGTAGAGGCTCACGGCATTAAAGTTACAGCAGTCACAGCTCACGAAGATGGAAAAGCAGACTATTCTTCTGAGGTAGCCACTCTTGCTTCAGCAGGTGGTGATGCAGTAGCTGTAATTGGTTATTTAGACCAAGGTGGAAAAGGAATTATCCAAGCGTCTTTAGACTCTGGCGCATTTGATAAATTTATTTTATCTGATGGTATGATTGGTCAGTCTTTAGTTGATGCGTTTGGTAAAGACTTAAGAAAATCTTTTGGTTCAATGCCAGGATCAACTGGAAAAGGTGCTGGAGTTTTTGCTAAAGTTGCAAGTGATGGTGGAATAGATAGCTCAGGACCTTACACTGGAGAGTCTTATGATGCTGCTGCATTAATTGTTTTAGCAATGCAAGCAGGTGGATCAGCTGATAGAGCATCAATTGCAAAAAATGTAATGGATGTTGCTAATGGCCCTGGAACAAAAATTTACCCAGGTGAACTTAAAAAAGGTTTAGATTTATTAGCTAAAGGTAAAAAAGTTGACTACGAAGGTGCAACTGGAGTTACTTTTACTAGCGTCGGTGAAGCTGAAGGTTCTTTCTTAGAACAAGAAGTTAAAGGCGGAAAATTTAAAACTAAAAAACAAAGATAATATTTAATAAATTAAACCCCCGGCATTAACTTGTTGGGGGTTTTTTTAAAAGAACAAATATTTATCAGCCATATACAAAGCCCAAGCTATTGCAGCACCTGTAATAATATATTTCATAGTTCTATTTTATTTCTATTTTTTCTGGAAGTATACCCTTTGGTCTATATCTCATAATTAATAACAAGCCTATTCCCATCATCAAGAATCTAAAATATGGTACACTTTCAATTAAATGAACTTTTAAAAAATGAGTATCATCTAAACCTGCGGTTGTTAAATTGACTAGATATAATCCTATCGGTGCTGCCTCGATCCATAAGAACCAAACTACAAAGCCTCCTAGAATTGCACCAAAATTATTTCCACTACCACCTACAATTACCATTACCCAGATTAAAAAAGTATATCTCAAAGGTCTATAACTTCCTGGAGTAAATAGTCCATCTTGTGTAACTAACATTGCACCTGCGATACCCACTATAGCTGATCCCAAAACAAAGATTAATAGATGTTGTTTGACAACATTTTTTCCCATTGCATTTGCTGCTTCTTCATTATCCCTAATTGCTCTCATCATTCTTCCCCAAGGAGAATAAAGTGCTTTTTGAGTTAATATTAATAAAATTATTACAACAATTAAAAATAATCCAGAGTAACAGAGTTTTACAAAAATCGAAGATCCTTCAATAACAAATTGATTTAAAGCAGCTTGTCTTTCAGTTAAATCAGTAATCAAATTTAATTTACTAAAATTAAATTTTTCAACAATATTTATAAACCAATCTGTTTGTTGTAAATTTACCTCATAAGGTGCTGGTCTTTTTAATCCAATAACATTCTTTACACCTCTTGTTAACCAATCTTCATGTTTTATAATTGCAATAACAATTTCTGATATTAGTAAAGTTGCTATTGCTAAATAATCAGCTCTTAAACCTAGTGCTACTTTTCCAATAACAAAAGCTAACCCACCAGCAAACAAAGCACCAACAATCCAAGAAAAAATAATTGGCAGACCTAAGCCGCCAAGAAAACCAGTTTTAGCTGGATTTACCTCCTCAATTGCCTCTATTCCAGGCTCTGAAATAAATCTTATGATAATAATCCCTAAAATTATAATTGCGGCAACAATATAGAATCTACTTTTTGATTTCTTATAATTTTTTAAAATATATTTAACAGCCAAAATTACTCCTATTAAAAGAAAAAGACTTAATAAGATATTAGGTCCACCTGCACTCCAGGCTTCTTGTACTGGATCGACTGAAATTAAAACTGCTGCTAAACCACCTAAAGCCGTAAAACCCATTATTCCAAAATTTATAAGACCTGCATAACCCCATTGAATATTAGCACCCATCGTCATTACAGCTGAAATTAAACAAAGATTAAATATTGATAGAGCAATATTCCAAGACTGAAATATACCTACCAGAATGATTAAGCCCATCATTATACTGTAGGCTGCAATTACATTTAAATATTTTCTCATAATACCTTCCCTTTAAATATCCCCGATGGTCGATATAGCAACACAATGACTAGTATTGAAAAAGATACTGCAAATTTATAATCAGTAGAAAGCAATTGAACTAAACCATCTGGTTCCATACTTTCAGGTAATACATACATAAAAAATTTTCTATAAGCATAAGTTAATAATATTTCTGAAAAAGCAATCACATATCCTCCTAAAAAGGCTCCAAATGGATTACCTATTCCACCAACAATAGCTGCTGCAAATATTGGCAGCATGTTGTTAAAATATGTAAATGGTTTAAAACTTTTGTCTAAGCCATATAAAGTACCACCAATTGTAGCAAGAATAGCTGCTATAATCCAAGTGATCATGACAATTTTTTTTGGATCGATGCCTGATAACAATGCCAAATCTTCGTTATCAGAATATGCTCTCATACTTTTTCCTGTTTTAGTTTTATTTAAGAACCAGAACAAACTTGAAACTAAAATTAATGTAACAATAATTGTAATTACTTGAGTAGATTTAATTGCAAGACCTTCATTTAATCCTGTCATTTCTTTAAATTCACCTGCTTTAATTAAAAATTTCTCTCCATCAAAAAATCTTCTATCTGATGGACCAATAATTATTCGAACCACTGCCTGGGTAACAAACATTACTCCAATACTTACCATTGCTAATTGTACAGGAGGACTTTTTTTTACTCTATAATATTTGAAAACAAATTTATCAATCACAAGCATGTAACCAATCATAAAAACAATTGCAAAAGGAATAGCTAAAAGAGCTGTAGGTAGAACTCCAAAGCTAATTCCGACAGACTGAAAGTACCACGTGAATAAAACTGTAAACATTGTTCCAAAAGCCATCATGTCTCCTGTAGCAAAGTTGGCAAATCTTAAAATTCCATAAATTAATGTTACAAAAATTGCACCAAGTGCTAATTGAGATCCATATGCTAAAGCTGGTACGAAAATATAATTTAATAAAAGTATTAATGCATTTATAAAATCCATATCAACCACCTAGAAAAGAACTTCTTACTGTTGGATCCTCTAATAATTCTTTTCCTGTACCAGAGTGCCGATTCTCACCTGTTACCAAAACATAACCTCTATCAGAAATACTTAATGCTTGTTTTGCATTTTGTTCAACCATCAAAATTGCAACATTAGTTCGCTTTACTTTAAGTATGTGATCAAATAATTCATCCATCACTAAAGGTGATACACCAGCTGTCGGTTCGTCTAACATTAAAACAGATGGTTTGATCATTAATGCTCTTCCAAGAGCCACTTGTTGTCTTTGTCCACCTGATAATTCACCAACTAACTGTGTTCTTTTTTCTTTTAATATTGGAAACAAATTATAAATCTCATCTATCACTGCACTATATTCGTTATTAATTAAAAAAGCTCCCATCTCTAAATTTTCTTCAACAGTCATGCCTGCAAAAACATTTTTAGTTTGGGGCACAAATGAAATACCCTCCTTCACTCGATCTTGAGGTGAAAGATTTGAAATATCTTTTCCATTAATAATTACAGATCCTGATTTTAAATCTAACAATCCCAGCATAGCTTTCATTGCAGTTGATTTTCCAGCACCATTGGGTCCAAGTATTGAAACTATTTCTCCTCTCTCAACATTAACAGAACAAGAATTAATAATGTCAGGACCGTTTCCATATCCACCAGTCATGTTATTCCCCTCAAAAAATGCCATTATTAATTATCCTTTAATTTTGAACCACGACCTAGATAGCTTTCGATTACTTTTTCATCTTTTTTTGCATCCTCTGCTGTGCCCTCAAAAAGAACTGAACCCTCAGCCATAACAATTACTGGATCACATAATCTTCCAATAAAATCCATATCATGCTCAATCATACAAAAAGTATAACCTTTTTCTTTATTTAACTTCTCAATTGCAGTTCCAAGATCTTTCAACAAAGTTCTATTAACACCTGCACCAACCTCATCTAATAAAACTAATTTAGCATCCACCATCATAGTCCTTCCTAGTTCTAAGAGTTTTTTTTGTCCTCCTGATAGATTTCCAGCTAATTCATTTTTTAAATGACTTAAGTTTAAAACTCAACTACTTCCATTGCTTTTTCTTTTATTAAATTCTCTTCTTTAGCTATTAACGAGGGTTTAAATAAAGCGTTCATTAATTTTTCACCAGATTGATTACCTGGCACCATCATTAAGTTTTCTAATACAGATAGATTTGTAAATTCATGGGCTATTTGAAAAGTTCTAAGCAACCCTTTAGAAAACAATTCATAGGATGGAGTATCGGTAATATTCTCATTATTAAAGACAACGTTACCAGATGAAGATTTTAAATTACCAGCAATTAAATTAAATAAAGTTGTTTTACCAGAACCATTAGGACCAATGATGCCTGTTATAGTTCCTTTTTTAACTTTAAGCGAACAATCAGAAACTGCTGCTAGCCCCCCAAAATATTTTGATAAATTATTAATTTCTAAAATATTTTCAGACATTAATTATTTATTTAATCTTTTATGAATACTATCTAGTGTTTTAATTACAGATTTGTAAGCACCTTTTTTACTCATTTCTTTTAAGCCTTGCTCATTTAATCCTCTAGGTGTTTGAGACTCTTTTACTAAATATTTCAAATCTTTTTTAGAATTAACAACAGCATCTTCAGATAAAGCTAAAAATAAAGAAGTAATATATTTTTGGGCGTCCGGTCTTTTAATACCTCTTTTAACTAACCAACCACTCATTACATTTAATATTTCATAATAAGAAGCCATCATGCCTGATGTAGACCAAAAATTAATAGACAATTTTTCATTTCTTATTTCAACAGTGGAACCAATTTTATCAAAAAATTTTTTTACCTTCTTATTTGGTGGACAAATTGGAACTGGTCCTTTTTTAAGTGAAATAGGAGGTAAAGGAATTGCTCTAACGATATCTGCTTTTACTTTTATAGTTTTTTTTAATTGAGGAATTGTAATTGTTGAAATGAAACTAATAATTGTTTGATTAGATTTAAATCTTAAATTTTTGATTATTCTTTCACCAACAGATGGTGTAACAGCTAAAAAAATCCAATTGCAATTATCAATTATTCTTTGATTATCCTTTTCAATATAAATTCTTTTAAATTTTTTTTTTAAATTTTTGGCAATTTTACTGTTTCGGGAAGATATATATATTTTGCTATATTTGATAGATGATCTACATATTCCAGTTATAACTGAAGAAGCTATTTTTCCTGTTCCTATAAAACCTAATTTCATAATTAATACTTTATAAAGGATAATTTATATCAATTAATAAAAAAAGAACCTCTTATTCTTAATAACTCTCTACTTAAATCTTTATTTTCCTTAAAAGGTTTTCTTCCATGCAGCCAAAAATAATTGTTTGCAACAACCGCTGAACCAACTGGAAGCTTAGTTATAATCTTATTTTTACTCTCCTCCAGACTATCGGATAATTTTTGTAAAAATGCTCCTTGCTTCATATTTTTAGGCTCTGGAAATTGATCTATATATGAAATTTGAGGTTTGCCTTTTTCATCAGATGAAAATACAGGATGTTCAACTTTATAATCTATATTTTTACTTTTTGGAGACCCCCAAGTAAAATCTTCTTTAGCTGTCGGGTCATTAAATAATTCATCACAATGTTCCCAATCATCAAGATGTAACATTGCTGTTTCTCCACCTTCAACATTCTTTTCCTCTAACTTCGACATTAATAACCAATCCGTTTTTTCTTTTACATAAGTTCCATCTGTATGTAGATCCATATTTGTATAAGCTTTTCTTAAATAAGAGTCGCTTTTATCCTCATGTTTGACATGAAATCTTGCATAATATTTTCCAGCCATTGCATCATGGTTTGGTATACCAATTAAATGAGCCACTGCCGTAGAAAGTTTTACTAAAAAATTATTATCAATTTTAGAAATTAAATTTTTTGGCTTAATTATAAAACAACCTGTGTTTCTATCTCGAACAATCTTATTTACTAATTTAGACAATTTATTTTTACTTAAATCATCTAAACTTTTAGCAATTGTAAACCTAGTAAATGGTTTATATTCTAGAGCTGTAAGATCAAACTTATTAAATGGAAAAATAAGTTTATTTAAAACTTCATCGCTTATATCTATATTAATTATCCGTGAAGATTGATCATTTATATTAATGTCAAACCCTTCAATTTTTTCTATCATAAGTAACTACTAAAAACTGACAGTATGATAGCAGAGAAAAGAGTTGGGTAAACTAAATTTTTTTTTGTAATAAAAAAGATAGCTATAGATAAAACAACCACTGTGAATCTTATTGAATAGTCTATTTCGTTTAAAGATCCTGATGGAAAAATCACAATTCTTGTAATTAGAGCAGCTAAAGTAGAGTAAGCGAGACAATTAAACCATCTAAACATTTTAGAAGTTTCTTTAATTTTTTCTGCACTCACAACTCCTAAAAACCTTGAGAGATATGTTGCAAAAGAAGTGACTAAAATTACAATTAAAATATTATTGGCCATTTCTTTCTCCTATCAAAAACGCAACAGTGCCTGCAATAAAACCTCCAAATAAAATGCACCATTCAGGTGAAAAAAAATAAAATGCTGGACCCAAGATAGCTCCAAATACAACTGATAAACTTATTTGAATAGTTTTCATTGCCCCCAACATCATACATGTAAAATAAATTGGATTGATAATTGCTAAACCAATAAGAATATCTTTATTGAGAAAATCGGATGCAATATAACCAATAACTGTAGAGAAAATTGCAACTGACCAAGTCGCAGTTCCAATACCTATCCAAAAATCTATTCTATTTTCTTTTTCGATTAACTCGTAATTATCTTTGACAATCAGCCAAGATGAAACTGCAATGAAATGACACGACAAATAATACTTCCACCTTGGTTGATCTTTATGCATTAATAATGGCATTAAGGCTACAGTCATAGGATATAATCTGGCATTAACTAACCAGACGGCTAGAAAAATATTTACCAGTGATGCGCCTATCAACATTGACTCAGCCATTACAAGTGAACCTGGTAATGCATAAATCATAAAAGTAGAAAAAATACTTTCTTGTACTGAAAAACCTAAATTTTTTAATAGTGCACCAATTGCAATAAAACTTGCCCCAAGAGCAATCGCAGGGCTTCCTACCCCTTTGATAGATTTAAAGCCCTTAAAGAAAAATTTTGAGTTGATCATTAACCACCTAAGAACAGGCGGCCCACATCTGGATTGCTCAAAAGGTCGTCACCTTTACCCGCAATTGCTGTTTGACCTGAAACTAAAACATATCCAATATCAGCAAACTCAAGTCCTTTTTTTGCATTCTGTTCAACTAAGATGATTGTTTTTTTTTCATTTTCCTGAAGATCTCTTAAAATTTCAAATACCATATCAATATATCTTGGTTCCAACCCAATTGATGGTTCATCAACAAGTAAAACCGAAGGCTTCATTACTAATGCTCTAGAAATTTCTAATAACCTTCTTTCACCACCTGATAAAACTTTAGCTGGCTGGTTTCTTCTATTTCTTAATCTTTCATACTTTTCAAAAATTCTTTCAGCTTCTTCGTAAGAATCTTGAGTTTTATCTTTAATAAAACCGCCCATTAATAAATTTTCCTCTACTGTCATATCTGGAAATACCGAATTATCTTGAAGAATATATGCTATCCCAACTGATTTAAGCTTTTCAGCTGGTGAAAGATTTGTAATTTCTTTACCATCTATTTCTATCTGACCAGAAAATATATTTGTAAAACCATAAATAGAGTGCAGTATTGTTGACTTACCAGCACCATTAGGACCTATTAAACATAGAGATTGAGCTTTGCTTACGAAAAGATCAAAGTTATGTAATATCTCCATTTTTCCATAACCAGCATTCATATTCTTAATTGTTAAGTGAATATTATCAGGTGAAAGTTTCTTTAAATCTTCTGCACCTGGGGCTTTTCCTAAAACTTCATATTGATTAGACATTATTGAGCTCCCAAATACGCATCGATAACACGTTTGTCGTTTTTAATTTCATCAGGTGTGCCATTAGCAAGCATTTTTCCATGAGCTAAACAGTAAATACTTTCTGCTAATTGCATAATAACTCTCATATTATGTTCGATAACTAAAAGAGTTATTCCAAAATCTTGATTTACTTTAATCAATCGATCAATAATTCCATTGATTAATGTTGGATTGATACCAGCAGTTGGTTCATCTAATAGAAGCATTTCTGGTTCGTTCATTAAAGCCATTGCTAATTCTAAAAGTTTCTGTTGACCAAAGGATAAATCACCAGCTCTTAATTTTCTTTTTTGATAAAGTCCAACAAAGTTCAATAGGTTTTCTGCTTTTTCTGTTAAGTCTTTTGGAATTTTAGAAAATATTTTTAATATACTTTCATCGCTTCCTTTGTGACTAATAAGCATATTATCTACACAATTTAATTTACCGTAAATTCTTGTTTGTTGGAAAGTTCTAAGCAAACCTAATTTGGCAATTACTGGCACTGGTAATTCAGAAACCTCTTTGCCATTAAATTTGATAGAACCATTATCTATAGGATAAGTTCCAACAATTGAATTAAACAAAGTAGTTTTTCCTGAACCATTAGGTCCAATCAAACCAAATATTTTTCCTTTTTCTACAGACATAGATATGTCGACATTAGCTTTAACACCACCAAAAGATTTACTAACATTATTAACTTCTAAAATACTCATTTTAATTCTACCTGTGCTTTTCGATCTTTTTCATCTACTACTTCACCAAATCTCTCTGGGTATTTTTCTCTTAACCATCCCATTATTCCCTCTGGGAAATAAATAACAATCACAACGATCAAAACTCCTAAAGCCACATACTGCCAACCTAAAAAGAATGTCCAAAATCCTTCTTTGAAAATATGGAATACAGTTGCTCCAATTACTGGTCCCCACAAAGTTCCCTTACCACCTAAGATTGCCATCAAGACCATAAATACTCCCATCTCTCTTCCATCAAATGCTACATCGGTTGAGTCAATGTAACCTACAAGTCCACCCATTATACCTCCGGCTAAACCACAGAAAAATGCTGACACCATCCAGCCAATTATTTTATATTTCATTGTTTCAATTCCCATCGCCTCAGCTTTATCTTCATTATCTCTGATCGCATTAAGAATTAATCTAAATCTTGTTGAGTAAATCGCTCTCACTGCTATGAAAGTAAGGACGAGTGCACCAAAACTTAAAAAATAAAAGAATTCTCCTCTTGCCTCTAATCCACCAACGTTTGGAAAAGGTGGAGTGGTAAAACCTTGTCCTGCTCCAATAATTTCTATTCCTCCAGAAATTTCTCCCGCAGCAACACCTAAACCTAAAGTGCAAATTGCAAAGTAATGTCCTCTTAATCCTAAAATGGCATAGCCAATTAATCCTGCAACAATAGTTGGAACAACGGCAGCGACTACAAGTCCGGCTGCCATTCCTTGAAAGAATTGTGAAGGTGTATGAACAAAAGTTTTTTCTCCACCACTTTCCGTCCATTCTGCTAGTGGAAAAAACATCCCAACTTGTACAGAGGCACATAAATACATTCCTAAACCATAGAATAAAATATTTCCAAACGTGTTGTATCCCATTTCACCACCCTGAATATTCCAAGTGGTAGCTAAAACAATTAGTACACAAAGAATTGATAATTGAACTTTAAATGCTGGGAAAATAAATGGAGCAGCCAATCCAAATATTAAAATTGCAGCGTATAATATTATATTTTTATTCATTATTTTCTAGATACCAGTTTTGTAAATCCTTTATTTGGACAGTAAGTGTAATCATTATCATCTATTATTTTTCCTGATCTTTTTCCACCTATAACAGTAAGTTGCCATCTAAAAGTAAGACATTCTTTTTCATCACCTAATTTCTTAATAGTAAGTGTTTTTTTCATCCCAGTTCTTTTGCTGGTAGAGCTGCCGCCTGATTTTTTTTTGGGCCAGTTATAAGCTGAAAAAAAGTCACGAGTTTCTCCCTCTTTCCAGTTTCCTAGAGGGAATTTACAGCCATTATCTATTGCAACAACAACTCCTCTTTTTCTTTTTCTGCTATCCCATACTCTTCCCAAACATTGACCATTATTGGTTATTGTAAAAAGCTGTACTTTAGAACCTCTTTTTCTTTCATAAACTTTTATTGTCTTTCCTGTTACTTTATTCTTCCAATCAATAGGTCCTGAAACCTTTAATTTACCACCATGTTGTTTGTTATTTACGTCATAAAATTTAAGTTCATTTGATCCTGTTGATGGTATTCCAAGCCATAATTCAATAGGAATAAATCTCTCTTTAGCATATGAAGAATTAGTAAAAGTAAATATGAATATTAAAAAGAATATTTTTTTCATTTTAAATACTCTCTTTTTCTTGAAAGTTTAAATCTTCTATAAACAAGAATTAAAACCAATAATAAAAATACTGAACCTATTCTAAATTCTGTACCTAATATGTAATCAGCAAACTCTTCAAATACACCAAGGCCCATGCCTGACATTGCAACACCAGGTAAGTTACCAAGACCAGCAACGATAACAATCATGAATGATCTTATTGTGTAAGGTAATCCCATATAAGGATGAATTGTAAAAGTAATTGAAATTAGTGCACCCGCAACACCGCAAAGAGCAGCATTTAATCCAAAAGTAGCTGCATAAACTTTTTCAGTGTCTACACCTAAAATCTTTGCAGCTCTTGCATTTTGAGCTGTTGCTCTGATTGCTCGACCAAGTTTTGATTTCTTCATGTAAATTACTAAACAAATAGCAAAAACAATACTTACAAATGCAGAAAATATTTTTGAATTTGGTAAAACTACAGCGCTATCAAATAAAAATGTAGTTCCATAACCTGAGTTAGCTAAAACAACATCAGCACCAAATGCAAAGTTCATTAATTGCATAAAAAGTATACTTATTCCAAATGTAGCAAGAATTGAGATAAATAAATCTCTATCAACAACTTTATTAATTACTAATTTGTAAATCCCTACTCCAACAAAGTACATTATGATCGGTGATACAATCACCCCCCAAGCAGGATGAATTCCATAAAGATACATAAAGTAAGCAATGTATCCTCCAAGAATAACCAAATCACCTTGAGCAATATTTATGATATTCATGACTCCCCATTGCAAAGCCATTCCATAAGCAATTAATGCAAATAAAATTCCAAGTAGTATTCCGTCCAAACAAGCTTGAACAGTTATCATCGGATATTGAAAAACCATGAAATCCATAAATGCCTTTTAAAAAAAAAATACCCCCTAGAGTTTAGGGGGTATTTATAGATTTGTAATTATCTTTCAGACCACTTAGGAATTGGGTGAATCAACTTAGCTGAAGCCCACTTAAGTGGAGCCACAACTTTGTTTTCACACTTCCCAGCGCCATCACACATTACTTGGAAAAGTACCATTGGCTTGTCAACATTTTGACCACCAGGGGCAAATTTAATATTTCCATAGAATGTTTGCATGTTAGTAGCTGCAAGAGCATCTCTTACTTTCTTTTGATCGAAAGAATTTGCTCTTTCAAAAGCATCTTTGAATACTAACAAGGCTGCAGAAGACTCTGCTGATTGGTACGGCGGATCATATCCAAATTCTTTTTGGAAATCTGCCGCATACGTCATACCATCTTTAAAGAAGTTATCTTTATATGTTAGTGTTTTATGCCATTGAGAAGCACATAAAGCATACTGAGAATTTTTACCATGTTGTTTTGATAATTTCGCAGCATCACAGTGTGTCATTGCTAACATTGGAACATCAACTTTCATTTCCGCAATTTGTCTAATTGCAGTTAATGCACCTTTTGTGTGTCCTGATACCACAAGAACATCTGGCTTCATTTGTTTTACTTTAACTAATGTAGCAGCCATATCGTTAAGCTCTTTTGGAAGCTTATCGTCGATTATAATTTCAGATCCAGTTTCTTTAGCTGCATCTAAAATACCTAATCTAACGTCTTGTGAAAATGCATCTTGTTCAAATGCTTGTGCAATTCTTACACCTTTTCCACCATTTAACTCTACTGCCGTTCTAATAGCGACATCAAGGTATAAGTTAGCTGGAGCTAAAACTGCAAATAGATATTTGTAACCTTTTGTAAACAAAGATCTAGAAGCACCATTTGCTTCCACCATTGGTACACCATATTTTTCTGTAACAGGTGCAATTGCTTTAGTTAAACCTGAACTGTATGGTCCAAGCATAAACTCAACACCATCTTGTGAGATTAATCTTTCTGCTAACTGAGCTGCTCTTTTTGGGTTTGATTCATCATCATAATAAATGATTTCAAACTTATAAGTTTTTCCACCAACTTTCACACCACCCATGCTGTTAATTCTATCAACAGCCATGTTATAACCGTTTTGTGTATGAACACCATTAGATGAATATTTTCCAGTTAATGAAATAGCAGCACCTAAAACAATCTTATCACCAACTACTTTTGCAAAAGATACAACTGAAGTTGAAAGTAAAATTGCTACTGCAGAAATAAAACTCAAGATTATCTTATTGATTTTCATTTTATTTCCTTCTGTTATTAATTAATTAATAACTAATTAAATAAATAATTTAGAAACATTGCAAGAGGCAAAAACTACTTTGGGCATGCATTAATATTGTTGTGTTACAATAATAATTAAAGCTATTATTACTAAAACACTCGCTGAGATTGTATTAATTGTTTTAGGATTTGCTTTTATCCAAGTTATTAGTTTTTGTGCGAGTAATGCATAACCAATTAAAGAAATAAAATCTAAAACAACATACGTTGTAATCAAAATAAAAAATTGCACAACATAGTTGGCATTAAAGTCAATAAATTGAGGAAATATTAACGGAAAAAACAACCATGCCTTTGGACTTGTACCTGCAACTAAGAAACCATCTTTAAAAAAAGAAAAAATACTTTTTGTTGTAATTTTTTTTGAATTTACATCTTTAGGTGAAGATTTGTACACGTCATAAGCTAAATAAACTAAGTACAACACTCCTAACCATTTAAATAAATTTAAAAATCCAGGATTATCTGACAAAAAAGTTCCAATAACAAAGATTACTAAAGTTGCTTGAAATAAATTTGCAGTAATGTCTCCTAAAGCAGTCCAAATACAATTTTTAACACCATAATTCATTGAGTAAGATACAATAACAACTCGAGGTGTTCCGGGTGTGATAAATAAAAAGATTATAATCTGCAAAAAAAGGAAAAAATCTAAGGGGAGCATAAAAAAAAAGATAGTCCTTAAAAACCGGGAGCTAAAGATGGCTAAGAAGGACTATCAGATTCTAATATATCAGATCCTAAAAAAAATGCATTATTGATTTTTTTCAAATATAAAGGATTTATGAAAAAAAAAGGTCACAGGCCAATTACCAAAGTCAAGAATCCAGAGCCAAATCTGGAAAGTCCAGATTGGGTCATATGGGCAGCTTGGGCAGACAGGATTACTTTTGAGGAAATCAAAAAAAAGACCGGCTACTCAGAATCTGCTGTTATAAAAATTATGAGACGAACTCTTAAACCCTCATCATTTAGATTATGGAGAAAAAGAGTTCATGAAAAAAGTATTAAACACAGAAAAAAATTTGAGTATTCTCGAAAACAATTATCTAGTAAATTAAAAAAAAGTGATTACTTATAAAGTATGAAAAAAATTACTATCTACACAGGTCCATTATGTAATTATTGTGATGCTGCAAAAAGATTATTAACTAGAAACAACGCTAGTTACAATGAAATCAATATTGCAACAGTTGATGGGGCTATGGATGAAATGATTAAAAAAGCAAACGGTAAAAGAACTATTCCACAAATATTTTTTGATGATCAACACATTGGTGGTTATGATGAAGTTAGAGCTTTAGAAAAAGAAAATAAACTTCAAGATTTACTAAAAAGTTCCTGAGATTTCAAAATTTGTAAAATAATCAACACTATTGTTAAATCCAAAATAATTTGAATTTAATTTAATATCTAAACTGTTAATTTTTTTTGTATAACTTAAATTAGCAGGCTTATCTGAAAATGGATCGAAATTTAATGCAAAACTACTATTGTTTTCCTCTTTTGTCCGACTAAGCTTTATTATAAATGTCTCTGAAATAGTTTCTCTAATCTTTCCTTCCTCTATTTTAGAAACTTTTTCGTAAATAGGAGAAAGAGTATAACCATCAATGTATATAGCCTCAAAACCAATGGTAGTTCTTAAGTTTCTTTTAGAATAAGCACCGGTAATAGTATCTTGATTCACTTCACTGGAACCTGAATAGGAATAATTGTAATGAATATCAGAAGTAAAGTCATAAATAAAATCTATTGCTCCCATTGGACGGATAGTACCCCACTCAGTTTTAAATTCCTCTGACTCAAATAATATACCTGCTGCTAACTCTCCACTTTCAAAAGTATCTGAGTCATATATTACATCAGTTGTAGATGGGTTTATTGTCATACTTATAAAGTCAGTATAGTCAGATAGTCTTGTAATCCCGTAAGTGAGTTTTCCAGATGGGGTAATATTTAATTTGCCATAATGATTTTTTGTTCTGAAATTTATTGTTGAAAAAGCTTGCTTTCCATTTCTACGTCCAGATATCTTTCCTAAATAAATACTATCAATTCTTAAGGCACTTAAACCTACCACTGCATTTATATATTTGTTATCTTTAGTTGGCGTAATTCCATATAAATTAAATGTTAACGACTCCATTTCTGTATTTTGTTGAGAGGTATAAATATTTGATTTATTATCTCCATATCGTATAGCCCAGCCAAAAAATTTATTTTCTCCAAGCTTTCTATCTGCTCCTACTGTAAGTCCTTTTGCCTTAATGCTTTTTGCTTTTTCAAATCCTAATTTTTCAAAGTTACCAATATAAATATCTCCTAAACTCCAAGAGGACCATTTAGATTTTTTCTTATTTTTTTGATTTTTACTCACTAGAGATGCTATAGTTTTTTTTGCTTTTGGTTCAAGGTTCATTGCTAGAGCCTCTAATAAAGGGTTAGGATAATTTAAATTTATGTTATGGCTCGTAAGATCTTCTTGATCTCTATTTCTTTTAATCCACT
Organism: uncultured Pelagibacteraceae bacterium; assembly: GCA_902565935.1. Lineage (GTDB taxonomy): Bacteria > Pseudomonadota > Alphaproteobacteria > Pelagibacterales > Pelagibacteraceae > Pelagibacter. Next base: position 12,456 of record CACFGT010000005.1, on the reverse strand, counting down.
CAAATCTTTTAAAAATTGTAGAAATATTTAAAGCAATATTTTGTTTAGCTAATTCGACTTGAGAACCAATAATTGCATTTGGTTCTGACACACAAGCAACCAGACCATAAGGACATTCTAATTGGAATGAATTGATTTGATCTACACCAGCACCATTTTGTTCTTGTACTATATAAATTCTCATTCCATCAGCTGAAAAAGAAAATCCTCTTGGCTGACCAGTACCTTCTCTACCTGCCGGTACATTACCAAAACCGTTGAGTTGGTGCCTTCCAATAAGCGAAGCTGTTGATACGTCAAAATTTTTTCCTAAACTATATTGGTAGATATAACTGTTAGGCCTTGGACTACCACTGTCACCACTTTCTGTATCATTTGAGATTAAAACAAACATGGCATTTCCTGTTTTAGTAAACTCAATATCGTCCCCCCTATCATTACCAGTTTCATCTTCTACACCAATTGTCATTAAATCCACTTGATGTATTTGTGTTTTAGAAGAAATATCAAAAGGTCCTGGTAAACTATAAGTAGTAACGACTGGAGCGTTATTAGTATCATTTATTGTAAAAAGTTTTGTACCATCTGTACTTAATGCAAAATTGTCTTCAGTTCCAGAGGTAGAAAGAACATTAACAAAAGTTCTTGTTGAAAATTCATTTGCTACGCTTAAATCAAATCTAGCAATATTACCGTTATCAGCCGATATAAAAAATTTTGTACCATTATCTACGATATTTATGCCTATTAATTGATGTCTTAAAAGCAGAAACCCAATGCTTTCATTAACTCTAAAAGAGTCAATAGCATCACAACTTAAATCTCCATTATCTCTTCTAACTGATGTCATATCAAAAGGTCTACTAAGCCTATTCATAGAAAGATTACCTTGCCCTTTGCTCCTTTGACTAAAATTTGTTGTAAAAACTATTAGACCATCAGTACTAAATACAACATCTTGCGGTTGTTCTGTTGAGTCTCTTACCAAATTATCATTGAACCCATCTGAACTAAAACAGTTACTGTTGTTGTGGGAAGGTATTCTTCCATCTAAAAATGTAACTGTCAAAGAAGCCGCAAAAACTAGAGATGAAAAGAGAAATGCAAATAAAATTAAAAATATTTTAGGTTCAATTACTCCTTTAAATATTCTTTGCATAATCTTATTAAAATTTTTCATAAAAATATATTTTTCGCATAAAAATGAATTAATTAGTACAAATATGTACTCAAAATAGGTTTAAAAGAATAAGTTATTTCGCCTTTTTTATCAGATCTGTGTTAGCGATATTTATTGCCATACAAGTAATATCATCTCTTAACTTTTCGGCCCCCCAATTTAGTTCCTTCTCAATAGACTCTACAATAGTTTTTGGCGTTACTTCTGACATACCGTCTATGATTTTTTGTACTCCTTCTGCACCTAATTCTTCACCATTCTTTAAATAACCTTCTGTCACACCGTCAGTATAAACTACAAAAGTTTTATCTTTTAAATTTATAGTATTTGATTTTACCATCGACTCTGTAAAATATTTTACAATTCCAATGGGTGGCATATCTGATTTAATGTATTCATAGTTTTTATTTTGATCAAAAGTCAAAATGCTCTCATGACCAGCATTTATAAAAACTAATTCACCAGTTTTTATATTTAATTTTCCAAATACAGCTGTAACAAACATTCCTTTAAATTTAGCTTCAACCAATTCATTATTAACGCCAAAAACAACTTTTTCTAATGGAAATTTTAAATTAGTAAGCGTTCTAAATATTGAGGATGCTTTTGCCATATACATACCTGCTTTGACACCTTTTCCAGACACATCGGCTAAAGTGAAAAAATATTCTTCAGGTGTAGCTCTCACTACATCAAAATAATCTCCTGAAACATCTCTGGCAGGTACATTTTTTGCAAAAATAAAGTTCTCAAATTTTGAGATATCTGGGAACAAACTTTTTTGAACCCCAGCTGCTAATTCTCTTTCTTTTAATAATTTTGCTTCTTTTTGTAAATTAGCTAAAGCAATTTTGTTTTCTTCTATAAATCTAAAATAAAGCCCTGTTAAAAATGTTAAAGTGACAATAAATATTGGATAACTCATATCAACTAATTCAGATCTAAATTTATAAATAGAAAATCCAATAATTATGATTGCTAAAATATTTCCAAAAAAGATAGACAAGCTATATTTTGGTTTAATTTTTTGAGACAAAATAAATGTAATTAAGGCTACAATTATAGAAAATAATAATTCAAAAATATAAGTGTTCGGATTTCTTATTAAATAAGACTGATCTAAAATATTTTCTATAACATTAGCATGAACTTCTACTCCAGGTATAGTCACTCCTAATGGAGTTTTAACAAGATCGAAAAGTCCTTGTGCTGAAGCACCAATTAAAACATACTTATCTTGAAAAAAATCAGATTGAAATTTTCCATCATAAACATCACCTGCAGAGATGTACTGATTTTTATTTGACCGTTTATATTTAATCCAAATAATTCCATTAGGATCTGAGTCTACTTTATATGGTCTTGCGCTTATTCTTTTAATTCCAACTTCATTGAGTTCTACATAAATATTTTTTTGTTTAGATCCAACACGAACCATTTCTAATCCCATAGTTGGATATATTTTTTTATTAAATTGAACAATTAATGGTAAAGATCTTATGATCCCATCTAATTGATCTAAAAAAGATATTGAACCTAATCCTGTAACATTCTTCTCTAATTTCTCAAGAGACCCAATTGAAAAAGGATAAGAGTATGTAAATTGTTTTGGATCCCCACCTTTTGACAAAAATCTTGCTTTTGCTTTACGATCATAATTTGAATGTGAGGGCACATTACTTCCTAAAACTGCAATTACAGTTTTTAACTCTTTCAATTTTTCTGAAAAAACATCATCAGGTCCTTTTAATTTTTGAAGATCTGCTACATCAGATGGTATCAAATTATATGATTTAATAATTTCCTCAGGAGATTGTTTATCCTTTTCAGTGAAAAAAATATCGAAACCTATTGCCTTTGGATTGGAAGTATTAAGTTGATCAAGTATTTTTGCAAAAACATTTCTGTTCCATGGAAACTGTCCAAATTTACCTAAACTTTTTTCATCAATATCAATAATAACAACTTCACTATCTTTTTTTTCTGCAAATATTTTTTGATATAAATCAAAACTTAAATACGAGACTGACTTGATAAAAGGTGGATTAATAATTTTTAAAGTAATTAACAATAATAGGATCAACAAAAAAATTAAATAATTTGTATATTTTTGCAAAAAAGCTTTCACAAAACAAATTTATATTTAATTCTAATAAAGTAAATAAGAGTTAAGGACTGTTAACTACTTCTTCTTTCTTCTCTTCTTCTTAGCTTTTCTTTTCTTAGCAGCTTTTTTCTTTTTAACTACTCTCTTCTTCTTAGCCACTTTCTTTTTAGGTTTTTTCTTAACTACTTTTTTCTTTTTCTTAGGTTTTTTCTTAACAGCTTTTTTCTTTTTCTTAGCAGGTTTTTTCTTCACAGCTTTTTTCTTCTTAGCTGGCTTTTTCTTCACTGCTTTCTTTTTAGTAGCTTTTTTCTTAGTTGCTTTCTTTTTAGTTGCTTTTTTCTTAGTTGCTTTCTTTTTAGTTTCTTTTTTCTTTACAACTTTTTTCTTTTTACCTTTTTTCTTTTCAGCTTTAGCTTTTTTCTTTTTACCTTTTTTCTTTTCAGCTTTACCTTTTTTCTTTTTAGCTTTTTTCTTTTCAGCTTTAGCTTTTTTCTTTTTCTCAGCTCTGTCTTTTTTGATTGCAACTTTCTTCTCTTTATCTTTTTGAATATTTTCTTTGATGATTGATTTAATTTCTTCTTTTTCAAAACCTAAAGATTTTAATTCTTTCTTTAATTGTTTTTTTAAAGCTTTTCTCTCAGTTTTTGTTTCACTTGGAGAAAGTTTAGCAACTCTTAAAGCTTTCATTTTTTTATTAAATTTCTTTAACTGATTTTTTGTTATCTTTTTTGCTTGACCAGGTGCTTTGCCTTTAGTCATAGAAGTCATGCTGTATGGATTATCTAGTAAAGTTGAACCAAGTTTATTTCCAACAAGAACTGCACCAGGTCTCATTCCTAGTGTATTATTTTTTCCAGGACCGATTAGTAAAGTATCTGTTTTTCCTTTTGAGACAATTGTTTGAAACTCAGTTCCTCTTGAACCCAGTGTTCCTTCTGGAACTTCTACTGTTAAACTGTCAGGATTTTTTTTACTAATAAGACCTGAGATAACTTTTAAACTTCCTTGTTTTACACTTGCAACAATTTTTCCATCATTAGTTGCTGGATCAAAAATAAATGTGTCCATTACAACTTCTGAATCTTCACCAATAGTAAATGTAGATTGATCTAAAAGTAAAATTTGTGTGCCTGAACCAGCTCCAGCGACAATTGTTTCGTTTAAATAAATTTTGTCTCCAGCTTTTAATTCTCTTGTTTCGGTTTTAACTGTTCCAGAAATTGCTCCAACAATTCCAACTAACTGTTTTTCAATTGTTAGCTTTTCCTCAGAGTGCGAACTCACACTCATTAAGAATGTTAAACCAAAAATTAATGACAATAACTTTTTCATTTTCTGAAAACGTATCAAAATATTGAAAAAAATAAACATTTAAAAACTCAAAATGAGCGCTAAAAAAAGCGTCTTTATAAGGAAAAATGGAGAAAAATTGTTAATAAATTTTGATTAATTTAGTCTTAAAGACTTAGAAAAACTTAGTGAAAAAGAATCGGCTATATAATCATAATTAAGCATATTCGCTTCAGAAATAAGTTTTTCATATGATAAATTTATAAATAAACTTCTATTTGGATCTATTGTTGGAAAAATATCTCCTATAGCCTTTGTTAACATGATATCAAAAGTATTGGTGTAATCTGATCGAAGTTTAGTAGAACTCACAGATGTATCTTCTCTTTTATAATCATTAAAACTTATTGCATTTCCAACTGCAATATAAGCCCACGGGAAAGCAAAATTTAATCCAAAACTTACATCGTAAGTTTCATAATCGTTTCCTGCATCAACTATTGCATCAGAGTCGCTATATCCCAAACCAATACTTGTTGAAATTATTTCTGTTAATATAAAATCATGACCTAAAGTAAAACTATGTCCAATCGTATTAGTTTCGTCTGCTGTAGTATCACTTGAGTTTCTATTCCCTTTAGAATCTGAAAAAGCATACCCATAACTAAAAGAATTTCTTTCACCAACAGGTATAAAACCTCCTATACCCCACATTTTTGAAAAACTATCTGCATCAGTTTGGTAATCTGATTTACTCAACATCAAATAAGGACTTAAACTAAAACCACCTAAAACAGTGTCTAAAGCTAATGTAAGACCATAACTTTGATAGTCATCATCTCCTTCTTGGTGTTGTTCTGATTGTGAATGAGCTAAATTTATTAAAAAAGATGACTCTTCTCCTATAGGTCTTGTAGCTGATAAACCAATTCCTCCACTTGCTGTACTATCATATTTTGCGGAGTTGACACCTACAACTTCATCAGACTCTTCTTTTAATCTTGTTCTTGATACACTATTAACATTATCAGTGTAAATTCCACCCCACGAAATATCAGCTGCTAAAGTCCATAAACTAGGTTCTCTATCTTTTAGTTCTTCTTCTATTTCTAATAGAGCTTCAAGATCTTCTGGGGCTAAATCTCTTCTAAGCTTCATGTCTTCTATAATAGTGTTTGCTTTTTCAGGCGAGTCCACTTGTACTAAAACAGATAACAAATATAATTTGATTTCAACATTATCAGGATAAAGCATTGTCAATCTTTCAAGTGTTGAGATAGTTTGTTTAAAGTTACCCATCTTTCCTTGTTGTTGAGCGTATTTTAAATTCAAATCTAGATCATTTGGCTTTTGTAAAATTTGCATGTAAGTAATATTTTTTTCCGAAGAAAATACTGATGTTGCCACAAACAAGAATATTGTGACAAAAATAAATTTTAGTTTGTTTAGTTTAATAAACATAAAAAGTGGAAGATATTAAGTATATAATTTTTTTCAATTAATAATTTAATTAAAATAGTATTATTTCCCAATACTTATTACTGTTAAATCATCAGTTAACTTTTGATTTTTTGTTGTATCCATCACAGATCTCGTTATGTCGTCTAATTGTTTGTTGGTGTCTTTATTATAAGTTTCCTCAATAATGTCGATTGAACCATCGATACCAATTTCTTTTCCCTCTTTATTTAAACTCTCAGACAATCCATCAGTAAAAGCATAAAATCTTGAACCATTTAATTTCATTTTATTAATCTTATAAATACTTTTATCTTTCTGTTTAATTACTCCTAAAGGTGGTGCTAAACTTTCAATCTGATTATATTTTCCATCATGATCTCTAACAACTGCTGGCTGATGTCCTGCATTTACCCATCTAATTTCATCTGTTATTAAACTATATTCTCCAACAATTGAAGTAACGAACATTCCTCCTGTTTTGGTGTTGTTTAAATCATTATTCATATGAAACACCATCTCATCAGGATCTACTTTTGACTGAGATAGAACCTCAAATAATGTAGATGCCTTTGCCATCACCATGCCTGCATGAATTCCTTTTCCAGCAACATCTGCAATTATAAAATAAATACTATCATTATGAGGGTAAAAGCTAAAAAAATCACCTGATACCTCTCTTGCCGCAATGTTAATTCCATGAACAGGATAATGTTTTAAATTTCTTTTAGGTAAAAAATTTTCTTGAACTTTGACTGCAAGTTTTACTTCTTTTGAAATTCTTTCCCTCCACTTATTTTTCTCATCTTCACTAGTTTCAAGTTTGCTCATTAATTTATTATAGTAAAGACCAATAACTCCGCCTGCAGTAAATGGATCTTGGGGACCTCTTATCTTTAAATCACCTGACTCTGATTGTTTATCTAAAATTGAAATTAAATCATGCTCTATAGAAACGGCATTATGTTCTGCAATATTCAAACCCAGTTCTTCTTGAACTGGACTTACTCTTAAAGGATAAAATTTATTAAAGAAACTTAAAATAAAAAATGAAGTAACGAATGTGAATAATCCAATTGATAATACTCCTAAAAATTGAACTTTAATTTGTGAAAATCTATCAAGCCCAGTATCCAAAATACTTAGATCACTAAAAAATCCAACTGCAAGAGTTCCCCAAATACCAGCAGCTAAATGAACTGGTACAGCTCCAACAACATCATCAATTTCAAACTTGTTCAAAATTTCATTTACAACAATTGCAATAATTGCTCCAATAATTCCAACAAAGATAGATGTCACAGAAGTCATTGAATTGCATCCAGCTGTGATTGCAACTAATCCTGCAAGCGGTCCCAGGATAATATAAAAAGGATCAGGTTTTTTAAATCTAAAGTATGAAATACTTAAACCAGTTAATAAACCAAATGCAGCAGCTAAAAATGTATTTATTAAAATTAATGGAACAACTTCATCCATTGCACCATTACTGCCACCATTAAAACCAAACCAACCAAACCATAAAATTAATGTACCTAAAACTGCTAAAGGAAAACTAGAGCCAGTAAATTTACCTCTATTTGCATCTGAATATTTTCCAATTCTAGGACCTAAAATTAGAACTGCTGTTAATGCAATCCATCCTCCAACAGAATGAACAATCGTGCTACCTGCAAAATCTACAAAACCTAAATCAGAAAGCCAACCAGTGGTTTTAATTGAGCCTGTTACAGTTAATAATTGATCCACAGTATCATATTTAGAAAGATAACTCGAAGACCATGCCCAGTGTCCTACGATTGGATAAATAATTCCAGTAGCTAAAACTGTCATTATTAAATAACCATTAAACTTCATTCTTTCTGCAACCGCACCAGAAATTATTGTAGCTGCTGTGGCTACAAACATTGCCTGGAAAACAAAATAAGTCATGTACTCAGCTTTATCTGTTTTGAAGAAAAATAGATCGGTACCAAAAAATCCATTATAAGAAGTACCAAACATTAAGCCAAAACCAAAAATCCAAAAGATAACTACTGAGACACCAAAATCTGCAGCATTTTTTAGAGCTACATTGATACTATTTTTATGTCTTGATAAACCAGTTTCCATACACATAAAGCCAGCTTGCATGATGAAAACTAAAATTGCACAATCAATAACCCACAAAGTATCAATATTACTCGTAAGTATATCAACTACTTCTTGGGGCATCATTTCAATTGATTATCTATAAATACTCATTGGATCATATTCACAATCCATATGATCTAATGTTTCAAAAAATATTTGACTTAGTTCTGAGGAGTGAAATGTAGGACAAATATTTTCACTTTTAATTTCATCTGTCAAACTTTGTTTTACATTTGTCATTGCTAAAGATCTTGATAAAGAGGTTGTTGCTTGTATAAAACTACCTGACTCAGCTAAAGTAAGTGTAGGTCCAACCATTGCTGAATACTGGGTGCAGTTACTCAAAAAAGGTAATAACAAAATGGTCAATAAAATTTTTTTCATAAGTAAATGCTAGTTTAATTATATGTTTTTTCAAAATGATAAAGCATCCATTTTGGGCCTAAAATTATCAAGATTAAACTAACAACCGGTTCTTGTTGGTGCACCATTTCTTACTAGTGTAATAACACATGTTGAATCAGCTGTTTGGTCTTCACCACGAATTGTAAAAGTTGCTCCAGAACCGAAAACGCATATTTCAAAGTCGATATCATCTGCAATCGTATTCTCACCTGCAAATAACTCATCTTCAATATCTTCTGAAGTAGTAGCTGAAGCTGTGCAAGTATCACCAGCACCACTTAAAAAATACTCTCCGTTATTAGAGTAATATTCGGTTTGTGCTAAAGCAATTTGCTGAATAGTATTTTCAGCAGCAGTTTTTTTTGAACCTGATACATAACCATTATAACTGACAACTCCAATGGCAGATAAAATACCTATTATTGCGACTACAACTAAGAGCTCTACGATTGTGAAACCTTTAGAGCTCCTAGTTATCATACTTTAATCTTTTTTAGAACTAACTACCAACTTCTACTTCGTTAGAAATTCTATCAGCAGCTGCTGCACAAGCATTATCTGTATCATCATCTGTTGAATCTTCGATACATGTTTCTATTGTAATAGTTGATCCACTAGAACTTAACCTCGTGTAGCCTTTGTCATCAGTAGTGTTTACTGTTCCACCATTTGTCACAGCAGCATTTGAGCTTGAAAATGGATTTTTAAAATCAGCAAGAGCTGTAACAGCAGCAGTGATTACATCAGATGCTGTTCTACCTTCACACGTTAAATTTCCGCCCATTGCACTACTCTCTCCAATGTTACATTTCTGATCCTCAGCAGCAATGTACTTAACTACAGAAGCTTGGTTAGATTTAGCTGCATTTTTTTGAGCACCAGCTGTATAACCTTGGTAAGCAACCGTACCAACAGCAGCAAGAATACCAATAATTGCAACAACAACTAACAATTCAATTAGTGTAAAACCTTTATTATTTTTCATCATTCCTCTTTTTTTTAAATTAATTTAAAAATTACCTAATTTTTATTGTTTTTTTTTATATATGTAAACACATTAAGAAGGCCAATATTCACATCTTTTTTTGTGGAAAATAAAATATATCTGCTCATAATGAGTTTTTTATATTTTTATGACTTACAAAGTAGATGAAATAGATAATAAAAGAATAGTACACCTAAATGGCGAAATTGATATGGAGGTTTCAGATAAGGCTAGAAATACTATATTACCTTTAATAGATGCAGGTCATGAGGTTCATTTAAATCTAAGCAAAGTCGAATATATGGACTCATCTGGAATTTCAGTTTTAATTGAAAGTAAAAAACTAGCTGAACAAAAAAAAACTAAATTTGAATTAATAGAGGTAAGTAAACCTGTAGAAAAAGTTTTAGCAATGGCGAGGAAATTTTTATGAGTTACAAAGTTACTGAGGAAGGAAATATAGCAACCATTCATCTTGATGGTGAAATAGATATGGATGTTACTGAGAAAGCTAAAGAGGTAATATTCCCTCATATAGATGCTGGAAAGGAAGTTCATTTAAACTTGAGTAATGTTCAATACATGGACTCATCTGGAATTTCAGTATTAATTGAAAGTCATCAAAAAGGTTTAGAAAAAGGTACAAAAGTAATCATTAAAGATGTGAGTAAGTCAGTTCTAAAAGTTATTATGATGGCTAAGTTAGAACAAATATTAAATTTGGAATAAATTCATGAGTGAAACTGCTCACCAAGATCATATAGAAAAAAAAGCTTTTTTAGTAAATTCTTCTAGTTTGAAAGATGTTAGAAGTTTTTGCAGAGAAGTTTTTGAAAAGCTTCAAATTCAAGAAGATCTAAAAGATGAATTGGTATTAGCTATAGCTGAGGCTGCACAAAACATTGTTAAACATGCTTTTAAAAATTCTGCAAGTCCTACTGAATTAATGGTTGTTCAAATAAGTTGTGAAAATAATAAACTTCAAATTGCTTTTTATGATAGAGGTACACCTGTTGATCCAAAAAAAGTTAAGCATAGAGAAATTGATAATGTTAAACCAGGAGGATTAGGTACATTTTTTATTCAAGAAATAATGGATGCTGTCGAATTTAAAGATGGAAAAAAACCTTGGATTAACCATTTAGTCTTAACTAAACAACTGTAAATCAATTAACCAATCAGTGCACCAACGTTAAAGATTGGTGAATACATCGCTATCATTAGTCCACCAATCATAACTCCCATAAAGACAATCATAATTGGTTCAATTAAGCTTGATAAGTTTTCTACAACAGTATCAAACTCAGATTCATAATATTTAGCAACTGATCCAAACATTTCATCTAATTGACCTGTTTGTTCACCTACTGATATTAGCTGACTAAAAGTTGGAGGAAACAATTTATCTTTTAAAAAAAGTTTAGTTAATGTATCTCCAGAAAAAACTCCTTTTTTTACATTTTCTAGTGACTCTAAAACAACAACATTGGTACTAACTGATTTTGCAATTTCTAAACTCTCCAACAAGTTTACACCCGCTGCACTTAAATTTCCCATGATCAAAGAAATTCTTGCTAGCATAGATTTTAAAATCATATCTCCAAAGATCGGAAGTTTCAAAATTTGCTTGTGCCACAGATATTTAAATTTTTCATTTTTAGTTGTTAAAACTTTAAAAGTTATAAAACCTGCTATCAAAATTAACAACAATACTAATCCACCAGTGCCTCTTAAGAAATCACTCATACCCATAATTGTTGCTGTTGCAGCTGGTAGCTCAATCCCCATCCCATCATACATTTTAGCAAATACTGGAACAACTTTTATAAGCATGAAAATACTAACTGTTATTGCCACAGAAAACATGATGCTTGGATACATTAAAGCTGATTTAATTTTCTTTTTAATTGCTTCTTTTTTTTCAAGAGACTCAACTATTTTAAGTAGGAAAACATCTAGCTTACCACTAGCTTCTCCAGCTTTAATTAAGTTGATATAAACGTTATCAAAGAGTTCTGGATACTTACCGAAACATGTAGATAAAGTAACACCACCCTCTAAGCTTTTTCTGATGTCTTCAACAACATCTTTCATTGCTGGACTTTCTAATTGATCTCTTAACATCGCCAAAACCTGCAAAATTGGTAATCCAGCCTTTACCATTGTAGCAAACTGTTTTGAAAATATTAATACATCCTCAACTTTTGCTTTTTTCTTACCAAATAAAGAAGAGCCTTTTTTCTCTTTTTTTTCCTTTGTATCTTTTTTTTTCTTTGAAGTTCTGACTAAGTTAGTAATGATTATTTTTTGTTCTTTTAATTTATGTGATGCTTCATCGAGATTTAAAGCTTCAATATCACCTTCTACATATTTTCCGTCTGAAATACCTTTATAAGTGAAAGCTTCCATAAAATTTTGTTATCTATTCGCCTGAGAGAACCCTTTCGTACTCTCTAAAGTTTAATTCACCTGCAGCAATTAAACGTCTACCCATATCTTGCATTGTTTGAAAACCTTCCTTAATAGCAATTTCTCTTAACTCAGGTGTAGTTGCTTTTCTTAATATTGCTTCTTTCAAAGGTTTAGACACAACAAGAATTTCATAAATACCTTGTCTTCCTTTGTAGCCAGTGTCTTTACATTTTGCACAACCTTTTCCTTTAACTGCTTTAACTCTAGTTGCTTGTTCAGCAGAAAAACCTAAATCTTGTAAAACTTTTGGATTAACGTCATCGTCTGGAACTTTACATTCCTTACAATTTTTTCTTGCAAGTCTTTGCGCAACAACCAACTGACAAGCAGCACTAATTAAATAATCTGGAGTTCCCATGTTTTGTAATCTAGTAATTGTACTTGGGGCATCGTTAGTGTGCAAAGTACTAAATACTAAGTGTCCAG
>CACFGT010000004.1 GCA_902565935.1 uncultured Pelagibacteraceae bacterium | reverse complement strand
ACTTTTTACAAGGATGTTAGAAAAAAATCAGGAATATTGATGGGGTCAGATGGAAACCCAATTGGAGGTAAATGGAGCTTTGATGAAGATAATAGAAATAAATTACCAAAAAATATTTCAATTCCAAAGTTTCCAAAAATTAATGAAACTAATCATACTAAAAAATTAAAACCAATAATTGAGAAGTTATTCAAAAAACATCCAGGCAAAACTAAAAATTTTTGGTTTGCCACTGAACATAATGATGTTGTAAAGCTTTTAAATTTTTTTATTAAAGAAAAATCAAATTTATTTGGTGACTATGAAGATGCTGTTGATCAAAAAGATAATGTTTTATTTCATAGTGCATTAAGTCCATATATTAACTTAGGTTTAATCACTCCAGAATTTATTATCAAAAAAGTTTTAGAATTCCATAAAAGTAAAAAGATAAGATTAAATTCATTAGAAGGCTACATACGTCAGGTAATCGGTTGGAGAGAGTTTATGAGAGGAATTTATCAAAGTTATTCAAATGAAATGGAAACTGGAAATTTCTTCAAACAAAATAGAAAAATGAAAAAATCTTGGTATGAGGGCACAACTGGGTTACCTCCACTTGATTATGCAATTAAGAATGCTTTAAACTATGGATGGTCTCATCATATCGAAAGATTAATGATTTTATCTAACATTATGAATCTTTGTGAAATAAAACCTATCATTGTTTACAAATGGTTCATGGAAATGTTTGTAGACTCCTCAGATTGGGTAATGGTTCCTAATGTTTATGGTATGGGATTATTTAGTGATGGAGGAATATTTGCTACTAAACCTTATATATGTGGGTCAAGTTACTTTATGAAAATGATGGATTTTAAAAAAGGCGACTGGTGTAACACAATGGATGGACTTTATTGGAGATTTATTGACCGAAATAGAAAATTTTTTTTGAAAAATCCAAGACTTTCAATGATGGTCAGAATTTTCGATAAAATGAAAACTGAAAGAAAAAAATTAATTTTGTCAGCTGCAGAAAAATTTATTAAACGAAATACAATCTAGTGAAAAAAGAAAATCTTCCTTCAAAAATTTGTTCTATTTGCAAAAGACCCTTCGTCTGGCGAAAAAAATGGAGATTAAATTGGGAAAAAGTCAAATATTGTTCAAAAAAATGTTCATCAAAAAAGTAAAAATTTTTTCTAAATATCTAATTTTATTTTTATTTGTAACTCTTTCAAATAATACTCGTGCAGAATTTTTTGAGGATTTATCGAAAATTATTGAGAATAATAAGAAAAGGCTTAGTTACGGTATTTCTGTAACAGATTTCAATATGGATGGTAATTATGAGTTTTTAGTTACAGGTTTTGGCTTCTCAAATTTAGCTCTAGGTTTTCAGGATGGAAAACTAAAGGATTTAAATAAACAAAAAATTTTTTCAGATATTTCAAAAAAAACTATAGGAGTTGCTGCTTGTGATATTGATAAAGATGGTTTCGAAGAAATTTATTTTTTAAATACTGATACATACAGTGGTGTTAAAAGATATTCTGATAGATTATTAGATTTTAAAAACAATAATTATTTTGATTTATTTGAATTAGAAAAAAAATATTAAAAATCTTAACTTAACAGCGGGAAGATCTGTGGTTTGTGTTGATAGAAAAGGAGATGGTGAATACGGTATTTATGTTGCTAATTACGGAGGACCAACAAGATTTTATGAGATTGAAGATGATATAATAGAAGATAAGGCTCAGAACTTAAATCTTAATAATATTACTGGTGGAAGAGCAGTGGTGTCGGGACATATTCTAACAAAAAGAGCTGATATTTTTGCAGCAAATGAAAGAGGAGCAAATTTTCTTTTTAAAAATAATAATGGAAATTTTGAGGATGTAGCATTTGATTATAGAGTAGATGATGTAATTCAAAATGGTAGAGGTACTGCTTTAGCAGACTTATATTATCGTGGTAGATTAGATATCTTAAGTGGAAATTGGCTTGGTTATCATAGGGCTTATGTTTTAGAAAACAATCAATTTAAAGATATAGGCAGTAAAGATTTTGATGAACCCTCCAGGATAAGAACAATAATTTCTGCAGATTTTGATAATGATGGATTTGATGAGGTTTTCATGAATAATATTGCAGAACCAAATAAATTATTTCGAATTAAAGATAATGGAAAATTTGAACAAATAGATTTTAAAGTAGGACTCGAAGCTAACGGATATGGAACTGGAGCAGCAGTTGCAGATATAGATAATGATGGAATTTTAGAATTGTTAGTATCTCGAGGTGAAAGTAAAGAACAGACATTAACTTTATACAAAGCAATAGTAAATAAAGAAAATAAATATTTAAGAATTAAACCACTTAATAAATATGGTGCACCAGCAAGAGGATCCACAGTAACATTAATAACTAATCAGAGAAAACATTCAAAAACTATTGATGCAGGATCTGGTTACTTATGTCAAATGGAGCCTGTGGCACATTATGGAATTAGAAAAAATGAAAAAAATTTTAAAGTAGAGGTTACATGGACAAATGGAAGTAAAGAATTAATTGATATTAACAAGTTAAACCAAACAATTACTGTAAAACAAAAGTGAAAAAAATTTTAAATATATCTTTAATTGTATTCGTAATACTATTTCAGTCTAATTTGTTTGCTGGAGAAAAAAATTATCACAAGGAGTTAATTACTGATTGGTCGAGAATATTTCCAGATAAAAATAGAAATGCTGCAGGACCAAAATTTTTTAAATATATTATAGATAAAAAAATTACTTATAAAGACTTTATTGAATTTAATAAATTATATTGTGCAGTTTCTGGATCTCTGATCGATCCTAACAGCGACTCAGAATTTTTATTCGTTAAAGATAGTAAAACAAACAAAAAAATTTGTGGAAACTATTATAGGTGTTGTGTTCCGTGTTCATGTGATCTTATGAAGTATTCTGAAGCCCAAAAAATGAAATATCAATTTGAAGATGGTTTTAAAGAATTTTATGTTTTAACAATAAAGAATCCCTGCGCTAAAAAAGATTTTCCCAATAGAGTAAACAAAGATTATTTTTGTGATGGTGAAAAAATAAATAAATCAGAGGTTTATAGTATTAACGATCGAATTGTAATAGGCTTATTACACAATGGAAAAAATTGTGGAAAAGATGAAATAGACTTCGTCAAAAGTCATCAAGTTACGGGTAGATATTGTGAACTTAGAAATAATACACCTTTAGAAAATTTAGATGCTGGCATGGGTGATATCTTTATAAAACTAGCAAGGTAAATTTTATGAAAAAATTTTATGAATAATAAAATATTTGAATGGGCAGGCGTTATCACTGCAATATTATATTCGTTGTTTGTTGCAATGAATATAGGAGTTGAGTTTTTTGGTTTTTGTTTGTTACTTATATCCGCAATTTTAATTGGAATTTGGGCTTATAGAGGAGGTCATAGAGGAATTCTATTTTTACAATTCTTTTATGCAACAGCTGGAATTATTGGAATGTTTAGATGGTTTTAAATGAATGATGAAATTATTTTAGGAATAAAATTTTTAAAATTAAAGAAACCTTTATTACAATATTGCCAAGAATTCTTATCAAGTTTTCTATATAAAAAATCTATTTTTGAATTATTTAAATTTAAATAATCCAAGTTTTCACCTACGGTAGGATACAAACCATAACAGTCTTCAGTGGTTTTTATTTCACTTATGTCAATTACCTCACAATCAATAGACTTAGCTTTTAATCTTTGTTCTTGGTTTTCGATTAAAAGGGATTTAAATTTCACTACTTTTTCACTGAGTTTAATAGATCTATTTTCATTTTTATTCGAAATTAAATAAACTTTTTTAAATTTATAATTTTGAAAATCAGTTATTTCAAAAGAGAGATTATTTTCAAAAATTAAAAGATTTTTATCTTCAATATTTTGTGGATTATTAAAATCTTGTTTAATGATTGAGTAGGTTTTCTCAGAAACTTTAGGAGGAGCGTTTTCGTTTAATTTGATATTATTAAATCTATTATTTGTGAATTTTTTGATATTCCATTCACTTGCTAAATAATGTTTTCCTCTTGTTTGAACCCCAGCAACCCATCTCCATCCAAGAGTATTTGATGCAGCATCTCCATCAAAGAGATGTCTCATAAAAAATTCAGCGCCCAATTGCCATGGTAGTTCTAATGTAAAAATCCAAATACTAGCAAACCACATTCTTGTGTGGTTATGCAAATAATTGTTTGCTTTCAGTTCATTTGTCCATGCATTAAAACATTCAATATTTGTTTTACCTTCTATTGCATCTAAATACTTCTGATTACTTTTGAATTCTTCTCTAATTTTATTTAATTCAGTTAAATAGTCTGACCATACGTTTGGTCTCAATTCTAACCAACCTTTCCAGTAAGTACGCCATAAAACTTCTTGAATAAATTTTTCATTTTTTGAAAAAGAAAATTTATTTAGTGATTTTTCAATAACTTCTTTTTCACTAATTACTCCATGTGTAATGTAAGGAGACAAACAAGAAACGTTAGATCTATTTTCTGGTCCAAAGTCAAAGTTTCTAAGTTTAGAATACTCAGAAAGATTATTTTCAACAAAATCGTTTAATTTGTTTAAGGCCTTCGCCCTCGAAGGTTCAAAATTCATTATAAATTATTTTGATTTTTTTTTCTTTAGACCAAGTTTATCGCTATGTCTTAATCTTAAGATAACGATTGCACCAGCAATTAAAACTATAGCTACTGCTTCATAAACTAATGCACTTGGATCCATTTCCTTTCCTTGAAGAATAATGAAACGTGCAAGAGCAGTAATTGCTATTAATAGTGGCAATGTAATACTGATTGATTGTTGATTCCAAAAAACTCTTACCATTGCAAGCACCTCTAAGTAAAGAAACATTAAAAGTAAATCGGCTAAAGTTACTGATCGATTTTGAAACATTTTGTAAATTTCTATTCCAACAGCAATCACTGTGCTTATTAAAATAATAACCATTAAAATAAGCTGTAAATTTTTTGCTATTTTTTCCATTATTTATCTTTACTAAATGGTAGCCATTTTTCAAACACTGATTTTGACGGTCCATCATATGGAATTGTATATGAATTAGTGTTTGTGAGAACTTCTATACCTTTTGAAAAAACAAAGATAAAAACGATTACGAAAACTATCACCATAATTTTGAATGGGTCAAAATTTTTTGTTCTAAAAACACTACTCGATTTTTCCTCAGCCTTATGAAATTGTTTAAATGTCATGTAAACGGCAAATATTAGTCCGATATGAGCAATATATGTTCCAGCCCATCCAAAAGCAAAAGTAGTGTATGAGAAAACATACAAACTAAAAACTGTTGTCCAAATAAAACTTAGAACCAATAAAATTTGTAATCTTACAGCTTTTGGTAATGATCTAAGATCATTTTTACTATCATCAAATAGTATATTAGCTGAGTCTTGCATCCATTTTTTTAAACCATCCATATTAATTAAATTAAGTTTTTTTTCAGAATTGACAATGCCCAAATTGTCCAAAGATTTTTAGTAGTTTTTCAACTTTTTTTTGTGAAAATTTATGAATTTTTCTACATTTGATTTATTGAAAGATTTATTTTCCTCGAAGGAAACCTTTTTCATCGAATAAGCTTTGCTATTGGTAACTCTTGATTCGATTGTTATATTTCCCTTGTAAAGTTTAAGTTTAATAACACCATTTACTTTTTTCTTTTTAAGATCAATAATTTTTTGTAACTTAAATCTTTCTTTTGAAAACCAGTAGCCATTATAAATAAGTTCTGCATACCGAGACATTATATTATCTTTTTTATGCATTGTTTCTTTATCTAAAGTAACAGACTCAATTGCTCTATGTGCCTGAATTAGTAATGTTCCTCCTGGAGTTTCATAAACTCCTCTTGATTTTATGCCTAGAAATCTATTTTCGACGAGATCAACTCTTCCAATGCCATTTTTTCCAGCTAACAGATTAACTTTCTCAAGCAACTTTGCAGGACTTAATTTTTTTCCATTAATTCCAATTGGGTCTCCATTTCTAAATTTTATAGAAATAAAAGAGGGCTTATTTGGAGCTTTTTCAGGTGAAACTGTTCTTTGAAAAATAAATTCAGGCGCAGAATTTTTTGGATTTTCTAAAAATTTTCCTTCAGTAGACGTATGAAATAAATTATCATCTACAGAAAATGGAGAGGCACCTTTTTTATCTTTTGGAATAGTTATTTTATATTTTTTTGCATAATTAATTAAATTGGTCCTTGATTTTAATTTCCAAATTCTCCACGGAGCTATCACTTTGATTTTAGGTCCAAAATAATGATAACCGAGCTCAAATCTTACTTGATCATTTCCTTTTCCAGTCGCACCATGCGATACTGCATAAGCATTATATTTTTTTGCAATTCTAATTTGATCTTTTGCTATCAAAGGTCTTGCAATTGATGTTCCCAATAAATAAACACCCTCATAAACTGCGTGACCTCTAATCATAGGAAAAACATAATCTTTTACAAAAGTATTTTTTAAATCTTTTATAATTATTTTTTTTACTCCAAATTTTTTAGCATTAGATAGAATTTTTTTTCGATCGATTTCTTGTCCAATATCTGCAGTATAACAAATTACTTCAGCATTATAATTTTCTTGCAACCATTTAAGTATTATAGATGTGTCTAAACCGCCAGAGTAAGCTAGAACAATTCTTTTTTTTGATTTCATTAATTAACTGCAAGCTTTTTTTGCAGTGTTGTATGCTTTTGTAAATCCTAATAATGAATAATGGTCTATAGTTTGTGAACCTTTTTGATTATAGCCTGCTACCATTATTCTCGAACCCTTTTTCATAATTTTGACCATAATCTTTTCTTTTTTATTACTTGTCATCCAAGCAAAACCTTGTTGTTTAATATCAAACTTAAACTTATTATTTCCTGAAGTTGCTAGAACAGAATTATTTTTATTAAATTCATAGCCTGCAGTAGTACTAATTTCGTTAGAAATTTTCTCATTAGGTCTAAAAGTTACAAATAATCTTGCGTCTCTTTTATTTTTTTTTGGTGCTTGTAAAACAGGGGTAGATTGAGCAAAACATACCTTCCCAGAATTCTCCGTCATAACCATTACTTCCCAATCCTTAAATTTCCCAACTTTTTTGAGATCTGAAGCAACAGTCTGTGATAAAGATGTGATCAAAAAAATGATTGATAAGAATAAAGTTTTTTTAATTATGGACATGGATTTGGATAAATTTTTTGTATTTCATTAATTTCATTAATTATTTCATCAGACAAATTTATATTTACACTTTCTATGTTAGTTTTCAACTGCTCCATTGTGGTTGCACCAATAATGACAGAAGTTACAAAAGGTTGAATTTCTAAAAATTTTAAGGACATTTGTGCCAAATCTAATTTATATTTCTGCGCTATTTTATAATACGCATCAATTGCTTTTTCTGAATTGGGCTTGTTATATCGAGTCCAAAAATCTTTATGAAGGGCTATCCTAGACTTTTTTGGTAACTGATTATTTCTATACTTTCCAGAGAGATATCCACATGCTAATGGGGAATAAGCAAGTAATCCAGCTTGCTCTCTCACAGATATTTCTGCTAGACCAATTTCATAAGTTCTATTTAAAAGGTTATATGGGTTTTGAACTGAAAGCATTCTTGGAAGGTTTTCTTTTTTTGATATATTTAGAAATTTAGAAAGCCCCCAAGGCGTTTCATTAGATAACCCAATATATCTAATTTTCCCCTGTTCTATAAATTTTTTGAGATTTTCCAAAATATCCTCAAATTTAGTCCACTCTGTATCGTCATTATGTTCATAACCTAACCTACCAAAAAAATTTGTATTTCTCTCAGGCCAATGAAGTTGATACAAATCAATATATTCGGTTTTTAATCTCTTTAAACTTCCTTCTAAAGCTTCTGTAATATTTTTTTTACCAAATTGATTTCCACCACCTCGAACATATTCTCTCATTGGTCCACAAACTTTAGAGGCAAGAATTACCTTGTCTCTTTTTTTTTGTTTTTTCAAACCAATTACCTATGATTTTTTCTGTGCTCCCAAATGTTTCTTCTCTTGGAGGTATAGAATAAATCTCAGCAGTATCCCAAAAATTTACACCTTGATCTAAAGCAAAATCCATTTGTTCAAATCCCTCTGCTTGAGTATTTTGCTCACCCCAAGTCATGGTACCGAGACAAATTGTACTCACATCTAAATCAGTATTGCCTAATTTTTTGTAATTCATAATGGTTTTATGTCTAAAATTTTTTATTAATCTTTTAAGGTATCTTGAATAATTAGTAAAAGACTATATATTTCTCGATTATGGAATTTGATAAAAAAGGAATTTTAGCAAGAGCTAAAGCAGCAGCTCAAGAATCTGCAGTTGTAACAGATGAGGGACTTAGAGCTTACATGCTAAAAGTTTATAATTATATGGCAACTGGAATTTTGCTTACAGGTATAATTGCTTTGCTGACTTTCAAAATGTCAGTTGTTACCAATGAAGCTGGAGCTATTATTGGTTTAACAGAGATAGGTAATGCAATTTATATGTCAGGACTAAAATGGATTGTAATGCTAGCTCCCCTTGGAATAGTTTTTTACATGAGCTTTGGAATAAATAAAATGAGTGCATCAAAAGCACAAACTACATTTTGGATATTTGCAGCTTTAATGGGCTTATCCTTGTCATCAATTTTATTAATTTACACAGGCATGAGTGTGACAAGAGTTTTTTTCATTTGTTCAGCTACTTTTGGAGCAATGAGTATTTACGGTTATACAACTAAAAGAGATCTTACAAAGTTTGGTTCTTTTTTAATGATGGGTCTTATTGGAATTATCATAGCTTCTCTGGTAAATATTTTTATGAAATCTTCTATGATGTACTTTGTAATTTCCGTTTTGGGAGTGTTAATTTTTGTGGGTCTAACTGCGTATGATACTCAAAAAATTAAAAACATGTATGTTGCTAGTGATACCGGCGAACTGATGGGTAAGAAAGCAGTAATGGGTGCTCTTACATTGTATTTAGACTTTATAAACCTATTCATAATGCTTTTGAGATTATTTGGTCAAAGAAGATAATTTTTAATCTGAAAGTTTTTTCCAATTAGTATTTTTTAATAAACTATTTAAATCATAAGAATTTTTTAGAATTTTTCCATTTGTGTCAATAATTAAGTACTTTAAGTTTTTATTTTTTGGCTTAAAATTTTTACAAATTTTATATAAAGCATTTTCAGCTGCATTCTTAAATACACTAAATCCAACCTGTTTACTCGAAATAGACAGTCCATAATCTTTCCAAGATCCTTTTGAAACCATTTTACCGTATAAATCTAAAATAATTTTTAACTCTTCTTTTTCAAAAAAATACTTTTGATCTAAATTATCTTTATGAGTGTTATTAATTACTAATTTTAAATTTTTATTCATTTATTTTGTGTTTATTTATTAGCCCTATTTGAAAAGCTGTAAAAATAAATGTGATTGGCAATAATCCCCAAACTTTAAAGTTTACCCAAAATTCTTCTGATTGAGTTCTCCACACAGCTTCATTTAAAATTGCTAAAGCAAAGAAAAAATATATCCATCTTTTATTTAAAATTTCCCAACCTTCATCTGTTAAAGAAATTGATTTACTCATTAATTTTTTAAGAACTGGTTCATTGGTAAAATATCTTCCAAAAATAAGAGCTAGACCAAATAAGATATTTATAATTGTAGGTTTAATATAAATAAAAACTGGATTATTAAAATATATTGTTAGACCTCCAAATAGGGTGATTAATATCCCACCCACAAGAGGCATTTTTGGAATTTTTTTTTCCAATATCCAAACTATTAATAGAGCAATTATCGTCGCAATTATGAATGGTGGAATTGCTACTTTTAGGTCTTTTCCACTATCGTAGTAGTAGTAAAAAAAAATAATTAAAGGGCCAAAATCAGTTAGAAACTTTAAAAAAGATTTATTCACTCTTAAGATATTAACATAAATAATATTTCTAAGAAAACTCTAATTTTTCTTATTGATTTTTATTTTTAAATACCCATACTGAATTAGATGCCAATTCAAAAAGCAAAATTTTCAATAGGAGATATTGTTAAGCATAAGCACTTCGAGTTTAGAGGAGTGATCTATGATGTTGATTTTGAATTTAATAATTCTGAGGAATGGTATCAATCGATTCCAAAAAATGTACGACCTAGAAAAGATCAACCATTTTATCATCTTCTAGCTGAAAATGATGAAATAACTTACGAGGCCTATGTTTCTGAACAAAATCTTTTAGTAGACGACTCCGATGAGCCAATAAAACACCCTTTAATAGAGGAGATTTTCTCAGGAAAAAAAGGGTCGAGTTATTTCAAGCAATCTAACTGATAAAATCATTTTTTTAACACATTTACTTCAAATCTTTGACACAGCGTCGATTTAAACTGAGACTTATTCTGGTCAAGAGTGTTAATAAATTACCCTTCGTTATTATCTCCCTCTACATTCTTGATCAGATAATTTTTTCATATTAAAAATCAGTTATAAAAATGTTTAAATATTTTGAACCAAACAAAGTTTTTTCTATTACGTCAAAAGCGCCTAAGTATGTGTTGATTTTTTTTATCATCATAGTCTCAATAGGTTTGATTGAGGCATTAATTTTATCTCCAGAGGATTATAAACAGGGTAATTCAGTTAGAATTATGTATGTTCATGTTCCAGCAGCATGGATATCACTAGGAATTTTTTCAATGATTACTTTTCTATCAATCTTTGGTTATATTTTTAAAATTAAGAACTTTTTTTTAATTGCAAAAAGTTTTGCACCCTCTGGATTTGTTTTTAATATAATTGCTTTAGTTACAGGTTCAATCTGGGGAAAACCAACATGGGGAACCTGGTGGGCTTGGGACGCACGAATAACCTCTATGTTAATTTTAATGTTTTTTTATGCTTTGTACTTAATTTCATGGAGAATTTATGAAAATAAGGATCAAATTTATAAAATAACATTAATTATTACAATTTTAGGATTTATTAACGTTCCAATTACCAAATTTTCAGTAGATTGGTGGAACACACTTCATCAACCTGCCTCAATAAATATTTTTACAAAATCTTCTATTCACGAGTCGATGTTATTTCCATTGGCAATCATGACTGCGGCATTTGCACTATTTTCTCTATTAATTTTTTTGATGAAATATAATACAGAACTGATAAAAATTAAGAATAAAGGGTTAGATAGAATATGATTAATGATTTAATTTTTATGAATGGTTACGGACTTTATGTTTGGTCAGCTTTTATCTTTACTTTTTTTTGTTTTACATCATTATATCTGATCACAAGAAAACAATATCTCAGAGAAAACAAAAAATTTATTGCTAAGTTTGGAAATTTAAACTCCGAAAGAGCTACACTTGCTAGAAATCAAAACATTAATAAAGAAATTTTATCTAATATTTCAAATATCTAACTTTTAATCCATGTATGGTCGAAAAGTTAAATTAAGATTTTTTTTTATATTTTTAGCTATTGTAACTTTAGCATTATCAATATTCTTAATTTTAAAATCTTTAGAGGAAAACGTTGTTTATTTCAAATCACCATCTGAAATCAAGATTGATGCAGAGATTGATAAAAAAAAAATGAGAGTTGGGGGAATGGTTAAAAAGAATTCAATAAAAATTGTGTCACAAGATGTTAAATTTGTAATTACAGATTTTAAAAATGAAATAAATGTTGTTTATTCTGGAGCAGTTCCAAATTTATTTCAAGAGGGTAAAGGGGTCGTTGCAGAAGGCTATCTTAAAGATAGAAATTTTTTTTTAGCAACCAAAATTTTGGCAAAACATGATGAGAACTATATGCCCCCAGAGGTTAAAGAAGCATTGGAGGGAAAATAAACTTGCCTAGTATAATTGGATTTTACTCGTTAAATTTTGGATTAATAATTTCCTTTTTAATAATTTTTTTTTCAATTAAAAATTTTAAGAATTCTGATAATCTAGATAAAAAAATAGTTATTTTCACGTTTTTACAGTTTTTATTTGTTATTATAAGTTTCATTGGGTTAATTCTATCTTTTGTAAATTCTGATTTTAGTAATGAAACAGTATTTAATCATTCTCACACAACTAAACCTCTTTTTTATAAGATATCCGGTACTTGGGGAAATCACGAAGGAAGTTTATTACTTTGGTTACTTGTATTAACATTATTTATTTTCATTTTTTTAATAAAATCTAATACCCAACCTAAAAAGTATAGAGTCTTAACTTTATTATTCCAACAAGTGATTATAATTGGTTTTTTTATTTTTTTATTGAAAACATCAAATCCGTTTAATTATGTTTTACCTAAACCTGAGGAAGGTTTAGGACTTAATCCAATATTACAAGATCCTGCGTTAGCGATTCATCCTCCGATTTTGTATTTAGGATATGTTGGCTCATCTATAATTTTTTCATCAGCACTTGCTGCCACTTCTACAAATTATTTATCTAAAGAGTGGGCTAAACATATTAAAATTTGGGTATTGATATCTTGGATCTTGCTCTCACTTGGAATTTTGTTAGGTTCTATTTGGGCATACTATGAATTAGGTTGGGGTGGTTTTTGGTTTTGGGATCCAGTTGAAAACGTATCTTTGATGCCTTGGTTAGCTTTAATTACATTGCTGCATTGTGTTATTGTTATGGAAAAAAGACTTATCTTAACTTCTTGGGCTGTTATTTTATCTATAGCTACATTCTCACTAAGTATGTGTGGAACCTTTTTAGTGAGATCAGGAATACTAAATTCAGTACATACATTTGCAAATGATCCTGAAAGAGGTTTGTTTATATTAGTCTTTTTATTTTCTTTGATATTCTTATCTCTATTTATCTTTTTCTTCTTTCATAAAACAGATAATAAAAATTTAAATTCTTTTAACCTGTTTAGTAAAGAGACATCAATCATAGTAAATAATTGGTTTATGATGTACTTTTTGTCAGTTGTTTTGATTGGAACTATTTATCCAATATTTTTAGATGTGATTTCATCTGAGAAAATATCAGTAGGTCCTCCATTTTATCATAAATTGATTATACCTTTTTTAATTCCTTTTTTAATTGCAATGACTTTAGGTCTCAAATTAAAATGGATAAAGTCAGAAATTAAAGATAAAAAAAACTTAATAATTTTTTTTTTAATATCCGTATTAATATCGATACTAATTGTAAGAAATTTTGATACCAATTTTCTTATATATACTGTTTTGATTTCATCAGCTTTTTTTCTATTCTTTGTTACAGTAAGAGATTTTTTTGTTAAAAAATTTAGTAGTTTTTCACAAAATATATCTCATTTTGGTTTTAGTCTTTTGATATTGAGTATTCTGTTTAATAACTTTTTAACTAATGAAACTATAATAAATTTAAAATTAGGACAAACTCATGTAGCAGAAAAATTTATAATAAAATTTGAAGATGTAAACCAATCCAGTCAAAAAAATTATGAGTCAGTCGTTGGAAAATTTAGTGTAAAAAATAATGATGGAAAAACTGATATACTTTACCCCGAATTAAGAATTTATAATCAACCAAACATAGTTACAAGCGAAGCATACATAAAAACGAATTTTTTTTTAGATAAATTCATGACTATGAACTATGTTCAAAATGAGGAATATTTTAATATAAGGTATCAAACAAAACCTTTAATGCTTTGGATCTGGATTTCAGTAATTTTAATTAGTCTTGGAGGTCTAACAAGTTTATTTAAAAAAAAATATGAAAGTTAAATTTTTCCCGTTTTTTTTATCACTAATTTTCCTTTTAATTTTCATTGTTTTTTTTAAAGGACTAAATAAGTCTAATATTTATGCTCCGGACAATATCATAGAAAAAAAAGTTCCTTCTTTTTCTGGAAAATTATTTAATCAAGAAAAAGAAGTCAACTCATCAGAAATATTCGCAGAAAAAAAATTCTATTTAGTAAATATTTGGGCTTCTTGGTGTATTCCTTGTAGAGAAGAGCACAGTTTTTTGATGGAATTAAATAGAATAGAAAATTTGGAAATTATTGGCATAAACTACAAAGATAAAACTGACAATGCAAAATCTTTTTTAAATGAACTTAAAAATCCTTATGATCTAATTATTTTGGATAAGAACGGAACTATTTCAATTGAGTGGGGCGCGTACGGAGTACCTGAAACATTTTTAATTTCTGATAAAAATATTATAAAAAAAATAATTGGTCCACTTAATACAGATTCATTTTCTGAAATTAAGGATTTAGTAAGATGAAATTCATAAAATTTTTTTTAATTGTTTTAATCTTATTTAATTTTAATTTAGCTAAAGCTGAAAATGAAAATTTAAAAAATGAGATTACAAAAAATTTAAGATGTCTAATTTGTCAAGGACAATCAGTTTACGACTCTGACTCAGAATTTGCTAATAGTTTAAAAAGTTTAGTTAAACAAAAATTAGATGACGGTTATAAGGAAAAAGAAATTTATGATTTTTTAAAAGATAAATATGGAGAATGGATTCTTTACGAGCCAGAATTTAACAAAAATACCTATTTTCTTTGGTTATTACCAATATTGCTGTTTTTGATAGGTGGTGCAATAATATTTAAATTATTTATTTTGAAAAAAAATTAACTATATTGCGAATATGAATTTAAAAACTTTTTACATATTAGTTCTGTCTTTTTTTATGGGTTATTCAGTTTGTGCAGAGGATCTTAAAATAGACAATAATAATACAGAGATAAATTTTTATACTGGTTTATTTGATTTCAGTCATAACGATAAAAATTCAACTCTTTTTGGAGTTCAACATAGAAACAATGATTTAATTCGAAATACATTCATCGGCAAGTTATCACCAGTTAGTGGAGCAATGATTACAGCCGACAATTCAACTTATTTTTACACAGGAGTTCAAGCACAATATAAAATTGGTTCATTAAATTTTACGCCAAGCTTTACACCCGGATATTATGACTCAGGAAATGGAAAAGATTTAGGTAATACTCTCGAATTTAAAAGTGAAGTTCAACTTTCAGTAGATATGCCGAAAAGTATTCAGTTAGGCCTTTCTTATAATCATTTGTCTAACGCTAATTTAGGAGATAAAAATCCTGGGGCAAATAGTTATATGTTTAATTTCCTTAAAAAATTCTAAAATTTGAAATGAATTTAAAAGATTGTCATAATTTTAGTGATTTTAGAAAATTAGCTCAAAAAAAGTTACCCTCACCAATTTTTCATTACATTGATGGTGCTGCTGACGATGAAATTACTTATGCTAGAAACACAAGCGCTTTTGATGATGTAGATCTTGTTCCAAATGTTTTAAGAGGTGTGGAGAATGTGGACTTATCAACAACTATATTTGGTAAAAAATTAGATTTACCTTTTTATTTATCTCCAACTGCTCTGCAAAGACTTTTTCATTATGATGGTGAACGAGCAGTGGGAAAAGCTGCTAAAAAATTTAATACAATGTTTGGCGTTTCCGCTCTTGCTACTGTAAGCGTTGAGGAAATTTCTGCAATGGTTGACACTCCAAAAATGTTCCAATTTTATTTTCACAAAGATAGGGGTCTAAATGACTCTTGTTTAGAAAGAGCTAAAGCTGCTAACTTTGATGTTATGGCATTAACTGTTGACACAATAACTGGAGGAAATAGGGAGAGAGATTTAAGAACTGGTTTTACATCGCCTCCTAAACTTACCTTAGCTAGTTTATTTAGTTTCGCTACAAAGCCAATGTGGGGAATAAACTATTTAACAAAAGGTAAGTTTGAGTTGCCTCATCTTCAAGATTTTGTAAAAGAAGGCACAGACACTAATACTTCAATTGGTAATTATTTTTCAACAATGTTGGATCAATCAATGAATTGGAAAGATGCTGAAAAACTTTGCTCTCAATGGGGAGGACATTTTGCATTAAAAGGTGTCATGTCAGTTGAAGATGCAAAAAGAGCTGTTGATATAGGATGTACAGGTATAATGGTTTCAAACCATGGCGGCAGACAATTAGATGGATCGAGATCGCCATTTGATCAACTAGCTGAAATTGTTGATGCTGTTGGAGATAAACTAGATGTGATTTGTGAGGGAGGAATTCATAGAGGAACTCACATGTTAAAGGCATTATCTTTAGGTGCAAAAGCATGCTCTGGAGGAAGACTTTATTTATATGCATTGGCTGCTGCAGGACAAGCTGGTGTTGAAAGAGCCTTAGAATTATACAAGTCTGAACTTGTTAGAGACATGAAATTAATGGGTTGCACAAAGATTTCAGATTTGAACAGAAATAATTTAAGATTTAGAAGATAGTGAGTTTACAAAATTGCTATAATTTTGATGACTTTAGAAAACTTGCAAAAAAAAAATTACCTTCACCAATTTTTCATTATATTGATGGTGGCTCTGACGATGAAATAACTCTTAGAAGAAATACAAAATCTTTTGATGATTGTGACTTAGTTCCAAATGTTTTAGCGAGTGTTGGAAAACCAGACTTATCAACGACTATTTTTGGAAAAAAAATCGATATGCCAATCTTTTTATCTCCTTGTGCTATGCAAAGACTTTACCATCATGATGGAGATAAGGCTTCAGCTAGAGCAGCAGATAAATTTGGAACGTTTTACAGTATGTCTACAATGGCAAATAACACCATTGAGGAAATATCAAATATTTCTGGTGGTCCAAAATTATTTCAGTTGTATGTACATAAAGATCAATCAATAACTGATGATTTAATAGATCGTTGTAGGAGGTCAGGATTTGATGGTATGTGTCTAACAGTAGATACATTAGTTGCTGGTAATAGAGAAAAAGACCATCGAACTGGATTTACAACTCCACCAAAACTAACTCTGCAAAGTTTAATGAGTTTTGCTCTTCATCCAAGTTGGGTATTTAATTATTTAACTCATGGTAAATTTAAATTAGCAAATGTAGCAAATAAAACGGACAAAGGTACAAACATTGCAAAATCAGTTATTGATTATATTAATGAGCAATATGATCCTGCAATGAATTGGAAAGATGCAGAGTATTGTGTAAAGAAATGGAATGGGCCTTTCGCATTAAAAGGAGTTATGTCGGTAGATGATGCAAAAAGAGCATTAGACATTGGATGTACTGCGATAATGATTTCAAATCATGGTGGAAGACAATTAGACGGATCAAGATCACCATTTGATCAGGTAAAAGCAATTTCAGATGCAGTTGGAGATAAGTTAGAAATTATTTTGGATGGGGGAGTAAGAAGAGGAACTCATGTTTTAAAAGCTATTGCAGCAGGTGCAAAAGCATGTAGTTTTGGTAAAATGTTTTTGTTCTCTTTAGCCGCAGGAGGGCAACAAGGTGTCGAACATTTACTTAAAAATATGCATGATGAAATCAATAGAAACATGGTTTTAATGGGTTGTAAGAATTTAAAAGAGTTGAATAGTTCAAAATTAATCTATAGAAAATAGAGGGGAAAATTATGAAATTGGCAAAGAGTTTAGATAGACTAGGTACTGAGTCCGCATTTACTGTTCTTGCGGAAGCAAAAAAATTGGAGGCTCAGGGAAAACCTATGATTCATTTAGGATTAGGGCAACCAGATTTTAAAACTCCAAAACATGTTGTTGAGGCAGCTAAAAAAGCATTGGACGATGGACATCATGGATATGTTATGTCAAATGGTATCCCTGAATGTCGTCAAGCTGTAACTAGATGGATTAAAAAACGTTATAGTGTTGATGTTGATTCTGAAAGAATACTTATCATGCCTGGTGGAAAACCAACAATGCATTATGCAATTCAATGTTTTGGTGAGCCAGGTGCAGAAATTATACATCCTACACCAGCTTTTCCAATTTATGAATCTATGATAAATTATACGGGATCGAAACCTGTGCCTTATGATTTAACTGAAGATAAAGATCTAAAGTTTAATCCAGATAAAATTTTGTCTTTGATTACAGACAAAACTCGATTATTGATTTTAATTAATCCTAATAATCCAACTGGAAGTTTTGTTGAAAAAAGAGATATTGATTTTTTAGCTGACGGTCTGAAAAAACACCCTCATGTAACAATATTAAGTGATGAAATTTATAGTAGACAAATTTTTGACGGTAAAGAAATGCCTTCTTTTTTTCATTATCCAGAATTAAGAGAGAGGTTAATTGTGCTAGAGGGGTGGAGCAAAGCTTATTCAATGACGGGATGGAGGCTTGGTTGGAGTTTTTGGCCACAACACTTAATAGAACATGTTAATAAATTATTAATTAACAGTGTTTCTTGTGTTAATGCTGCAGCTCAATTTGCTGGTATCGCTGCTTTAGATGGCCCAGATGACTCAATTAATGAAATGATGGAAAAATTCACTCAAAGAAGAGATTTAATTCATAAAGGCTTAAATGATTTACCAGGTGTAGAATGTAGTTTACCTGGGGGTGCTTTTTATGCATTTCCAAAAGTAATTGGCACTGGTATGAATGGTGCAGAATTTGCAAGGAAAGCTATGCATGAGGCCGGGGTAGCGATTGTACCAGGTTCAGCTTTTGGTGAAACCTGCCAAAATTATGTAAGATTTAGTTTTGCTGCCTCAAGAGATAATATTTCCCAAGCATTGGAAAATATCAAGAAAATGCTTAGTAATTAAGATGTATTTTTCTCTAAATCTTTATTAATATCTTTTAGTTATGAATGAGCAAGTTCAAGCAGAGTTAAAAAAAATTTTTAACGGCAGATTTTCAACTTCTGAGTCAGCTAGAGCTAACTATGCTAGGGGAGAAGATACTTACGATCCAATTTTATCACAAGCTGTGGTTTTTCCGGAGACTAATGAGGAAGTTTCAAAAATTTTAAAATTATGTAATCAAAATAAAATACCAGTTGTTCCATTTGGAACAGGAACCTCTTTAGAAGGAAATGTTGTAGGTAATGAAAATGGTATAACTATTTGTTTAGAGAAAATGAATAAAATTTTAGATGTTAATGTAGAAGATTTTGATTGCAGAGTTCAAGCTTGTGTTACTAGAGAACAATTAAATGAACATTTAAGAGAGGATGGAGTTTTTTTCCCAATTGATCCAGGTGCAAATGCTGCATTAGGTGGAATGGCTTCAACCTCAGCTTCAGGAACTATGGCAGTCAAATATGGAACAATGAAAACCGTTATTTCAGGTCTAACGGTAGTTTTACCAAATGGTGATATCATTAAGACAGGTGGTAGGACCAAAAAAACATCTGCAGGTTATAATTTAACAAATTTATTTATAGGAGCAGAAGGAACCCTAGGAATTATTACTGAAGTTCACTTAAGATTATCTCCTATACCAGAAAGCATAATGAGCGCAGTTTGCCATTTTCCTTCCCTAGAGGATGCAGTTATGACAGCTCAACAGGTTATTCAGTATGGTATTCCAATTGCCAGAATAGAAATGCTTAACGCTGATCAAATGGGTATTAGTATTAATTATTCAAAGTTAAAAGATATTAAGGCAGTTCCAACTTTATTCTTCGAATTTCATGGATCAGAGATTTCAAATAATGAAAATATTAAAATTGTAGAGGACATATCAAAAGAAAATAATGGCAGTTCGTTCAAATGGGCGAAAGATTTAGAGGAAAGAAATAAAATTTGGAAAGCAAGATGGGATGTTTATTACTCTGTAAAAGCCTTACATAATAATGGAAGAGTTTACTCTACTGATGTATGTGTTCCAATTTCAAATATAACTGAATGTGTAAAATTTGCTGAAGAACAAGCAAAAAAATTTGGAGTTCGGGCTCCAATGGTTGGTCATATGGGCGATGGAAATTTTCATGTGGTTTTACCTTATGATCCTGCGAAAAAAGAAATGTATAAACAAATTAGAGCTTTTAATGATACATTGATAAGAAAAGCATTAGAGCTTAATGGGACTATTACCGGCGAACACGGTGTAGGACTGCACAAAAAAGAGTATTTGCTAGAACAACATCCTGATAATATTCCAGTAATGAAATCAATTAAAAGAACTTTGGATCCAAACAATATAATGAATCCAGGTAAGATTTTTGATCTTAATTAATTAAATTTAAATTTGGTATGAAAAAAATTTTGATTACTAGGAAATTAATCAAAGAAAGTGAAGATAAAGCATCAAAAACGTTCGATCCAATTTTTAATTCAAATGATGAATTATACTCTCAGACAAAAGTAATTGAAATGAGTAAAGGATGTGATGGTATTTTGACTTCGCTAACTGACAAAATGGACAAACAAACAATTGAAAAATTACCTGATACTATTAAAATAATTTCAAACTTTGCGGTGGGATTCGGCAATATAGATTTAGAAGCTGCAAAAAAAAAAGGTATAGCAGTAACAAACACACCTGAAGTTTTATCTGATGCGACTGCTGAAATAGGCATATTACTTATTCTCGGTGCTTGTAGAAGAGCTTCAGAGGGTATTGAGTCTGCGCGAGAAGGTGGATGGAAATGGTCAGCAGATTATTTGATTGGCAAACAATTAACTGGATCAAGACTTGGTATTTTAGGCATGGGAAGAATTGGACAAAAAATTGCAAAGATCGCTAAGTCACTTGGTATGGTAATTCATTATCATAATCGATCAAAACTTAGTCAGGAAAAAGAGCAAGGTGCTATTTATCATGAAAATATTAAAAGCCTTTTTTCTGTTTCAGACGTTTTGTCTATCTGTTGCCCTGCAACAAAAGAAACTGAGAATATGATTAATAAAGAAACAGTGGAATATTTTCCAAAAGGAGCAGTCATAACTAATGTTGCTAGAGGCGATATTGTAGATGATGATGCATTAATTGACGCTTTAAATAGACGAAAAATTTACGCAGTCGGACTCGATGTTTATAAAAACGAGCCAAATTTAAATCCTGGATATCATAAAATAAAATCAGCTTTCATTTTACCTCACCTAGGAAGTGCAACAAAGGATACCAGAATTGCAATGGCTAATTTAGCAATTGATAATGTTGATGAATTTTTTAAAACTGGTAATTGCAAAAATAAAGTAAATTAATTCTAGTACAGATTGTAAAAAATTTAAATTTCTGCGACAACTCCGCTTTTTTTTAGAAAGACTCTAAGGTCAATCTATGCTTAAATTAATTAGTTAATTAACTGATATAGGAGAAATAATGACAAAAGAAAATAAATCATTGAAGGTGAAAACATCTTCAAGACGTAAGTTCTTTAAAACTGCTGCTAAAGCTGGTGCTGTAGCTGCAGCCGCTGTTGCAATGCCAAACATAGCAACTGCTGGCGGTCATAAAACTTTAAAGATGCAAGCTGCATGGCCAAGTGGAGCAAACATCTTTTTTGAAATGGCCGGTGACTACTGCAAAATGGTAGATGAAATGTCTGGTGGAACACTTAAGATAGATCTTCAACCAGTTGGAGCAGTCGTAAAGACTTCAGAAATCGGACAAGCGGTTAGTTCCGGGGTAGTAGATATGGGTCACTGGGTGACTGCATATTGGTATGGTAAAAACCCTGCTGCATCTTTATTTGGAACTGGTCCTTCATACGGGATGTCATCTCAAGAAGTTATGGGATGGATGGAGTATGGTGGAGGAAGAAAACTATATGATGAAACTCTAGCAAAAGTAGGTTTTGATTATGTTGGTTTCTTTCATATGCCTATGCCAGCTCAGCCTTTTGGTTGGTTCAAAAAGAACGTAACTAAGGTATCTGATGTTAAAGGTATGAAGTATAGAACAGTTGGTCTTGCGACTAACGTTTTAACTGCAATGGGAATGGTAGTTAGACAATTACCAGGTGGTGAAATTCAGCCAGCAATGAAAACTGGTTTGATTGAAGCTGCTGAGTTTAACAACCCTACTTCAGACTCTCAATTTGGTATGCAAGATGTTTCTAAGCATTATCACTTAGGAAGCTTCCACCAATCTCAAGAGATGTTTGAAATACCAGTAAACAAAAAAACATATAATAGTTTATCACCAGCACACCAAGCAATTCTAAAGAATGCTGCTTATGCTGCAAATAGTGATAACTACTTTAAAGCTTTAGTAAGATACTCAGCTGACTTAGCTAAGTTAATGAATGAGCATAAAGTAAATGTTTACCAAACTTCTGATGAAATCTTAGCTCAACAATTAAAAGGTTGGGACAAGGTAATCGGTGATTTCAATAAGAAAGATCCTTTCTTTAAGAAAATCGTAGATTCTCAGAAAGCATATGCGAAGAGAGTAATGAAATACTTGCTGATGAATCAGCCTAATTACAAACTTGCGTATGAAAATGAGTTTGGTCCAATTGCAAAAGTTAAGATATAATTAACTTTTATAAATTTTAATAAGGGGGCCTCGGCCCCCTTTTTTATTTGATTATTTTAGAACAATTCAATAAAAGTTTATAACTATGATGAGATCTTACATAAAATTTGCTGATCGTTTAAGTGTCTCAATGGGAAAAGCATTTTCATGGTGTATTGTAATTTTAATGGGGGGAACGTGTTATGAAGTTTTTATGGCATATGCTTTAAATGCACCAACTTTATGGAACTTTGATTTTAGTCTTCAAATGTATGGAGCAATTTTTATGATGGCTGGTGCCTATACTTTATGTACAGAGGCACATGTAAGAGGAGATGTAATTTATAGACTTTTTTCACAACGAACACAGGCTTGGATAGATGTTGTTTTATATTTCATTTTCTTCTTTCCTGGCGTTATTGCTTTAGCTTTTTATGGGTACGAATATGCAGCATTAGCATGGAAGATAAAAGAAACTAGTTGGAATAGTCCTGCACAAATTCAAATTTATATGGCAAAATCTTTGATACCTTTGTCTGGAAGTCTTTTGACCCTCCAAGGTATAGGAGAAGTTTTTAGATGCATTATTTGTATTAAAACCGGAAGTTGGCCAGAAAGAGGAACTGAGCGTGATGCTGAAGAAACTGAAAAAGTATTAATGAGAACTTCACAAGAAGGAAATAAAGAAGATGTTATTTAGTCTAACAAATCCTGAAGTAGCAATTATGATGATGGGGATATTTTTATTTGCCGTCTTATTAGGTTTTCCTATTGCGTTCACGTTAATGGCGATGGGTCTTGGTTTTGGATATTATGCT
The DNA here is from genome assembly GCA_902565935.1 of uncultured Pelagibacteraceae bacterium. GTDB lineage: Bacteria > Pseudomonadota > Alphaproteobacteria > Pelagibacterales > Pelagibacteraceae > Pelagibacter. The sequence continues at coordinate 43,735 of CACFGT010000004.1, read as the reverse complement.
TACTTTGATCCGACTAAGATGGAGCATCTTTTTGATAATAGGATATTTCAACTCTTTGTTCAAAATACCTATACTGTAATGGACAACAATGTGTTGACCGCAGTTCCCCTCTTTTTGTTTATGGGATATTTAGTTGAAAGAGCTGGGATTGTTGCAAAATTATTTTTTGCAATAAGATTAGCATCTCACAAGCTTCCAGCTTCAATGGCAGTTGCTGCATTAATTACTTGTGCACTATTCTCAACTGCTACAGGTATCATAGGAGCAGTAGTAACTTTAATGGGCCTTCTTGCTTGGCCAGCAATGATTAAAGCTGGTTATGATAAAAAATTTGCATCTGGAATTATTTGTTCAGGTGGTTGTTTAGGAATTTTAATTCCACCAAGTATTATGTTAATCGTCTACTCTGTAATTGCTCAATTATCGCCTTTAAGATTATTTGCAGCTGCAATTTTCCCAGGATTAATGCTAGCAGGACTTTATATAGGCTATGCAATATTTAGGGCTTGGATGAATCCCTCAATAGCACCAAAACCTGCAGCAGAGGAGATTCCTCCTACTGCAGTAATTATGAAAGAAGTTTTAGTTTCTTTCTTACCTTTATTCTCATTGATCATCTTAGTTTTAGGAACAATACTAGCAGGTATAGCAACCCCAGCAGAGGCAGCCGCTGTTGGTGCATTTGGTTCATTAGTACTTTCATATTTTTATAAAACTCTAAAATGGAAAAATTTTAAAGAGTCAGTTTTTCTTACAGCTAAAACAACAGCCATGATTATGTGGTTATTTATTGGATCGTGGACATTTGCCTCAGTATTTTCATACTTGGGGGGGCATGAAGTTTTTGAGCATTTTTTCAAATCTTTAAATTTACAGCCTTGGCAGTTTTTAGTTATTACCCAATTAATTATATTTTTATTGGGATGGCCTTTAGAATGGACCGAAATATTAATCATATTCGTACCAATTTTTTTACCATTGGTTGAATTTTTTGGAGTTAATCCATATTTCTTTGCAATGTTAATCGCTTTAAACTTACAAACCTCATTTCTGACACCTCCCATGGCAATGTCAGCTTATTATTTGAAAGGAGTTCAATCAAAGAATGTTGAACTTATGCAAATTTTTGGAGGAATAATGCCATTTTTAGGCATTGTAATTTTAGCGATGGTTTTAATGTATTTATTCCCAGGAATAGCACTTTGGTTACCAGAGACATTATTTGCAAATTAATTTCGAATGACAGATATATTTTCTTTAAGTCTTGAGGAACTAGCAAAAAAGATTAATGATGCTCAACTTACATCAGTCGAAGTTTGTGAAAAATATATAGAAAGAATAAATAAGTTTGAAAAAGATGTAAAAGCTTGGGCACATTTTGATAAAAAAGTTTTATTAGAAAAAGCAACCGAGTCTGATGATCACAGAAGATCAGGAAAACCAGTAGGACCACTGCATGGAGTGCCGATAGCAGTTAAAGATATTATAGGAACTGTTGATATGCCCACTGAGTGTGGAACAGTAATTAGAAAAGGAAAATCATATTCTCAAAATGCTGAAATAATTGATTTGCTTCACGCATCAGGAGCAATTGTTATGGGCAAAACTGCAACCTCAGAACTTGCTTACTTAGGACCTCCAGCTACAACTAATCCTCATGATAAAAACAGAACACCAGGTGGTTCATCTAGTGGATCAGCAGCTTCGGTTGCTTCCTTTATGGCACCAGCTTCTATTGGCTCTCAAACAGGAGGATCTATAATAAGACCAGCTTCTTATTGTGGTGTAGTTGGTTATAAACCAAGTTACGGGCTTATCTCAAGAAACGGAGTTCTTAGAACCTCATACAGCTTAGATCAGATTGGTATGTTTGGTCGTAAAGTCGAAGATGTAGCAATGTTGGCAAAAGTATTAATAAAAAAAGATAAATACGATCCAGCTACAATCCATTACTCTACAGAAAATATTCTTGCCGAAACGAAAAAAGGTCCAATTTTTGAGCCTAAGTTTATTTTTTATAAAACTGATCACTGGAAAATAATTGATAAAAAATCACGAGAGTCTTTTGAGTATTTTATTAAATCTTTTAAAAAAAATATTGAGATATTTGACACTCCCTCATATTTTAAGGATATACACAAATATCATCAAATTATTCATGAAACAGACTTAGCCAATAATTTTTCTGTTTATTTTAAAAAATTTAAAAATAAACTTTCAAAGTATATGCAAGATGCTATTTCAAATGGAAATAAATACACTGCAAAGGAATACGCTGAGGCAATTGATTTTATGAAAAGAAGTTATGAATCTTATGAGGAAGTATTTGAGGACTATCATGGAGTACTATCCCCATCTAGTCCTGGTGTTGCACCTAAAGGATTAAAGAGTACTGGGACAGCAGAATTCAATAAAGTCTGGTCTTATCTAGGTACCCCTTGCATATCACTGCCTTTACTTGAGGGTGAAAATAATTTACCATTAGGAGTTCAATTAATTGGCAACAAATATGATGATCATAGATTTTTAGGTGTTGCTAATTGGCTTGAAAAGGAGTGTCAGGAATAATTGTATGAATAAAATAACAACAATAATAGGTTTGTCATTTGCTGTTTTCTTTTTAGTTGGTCTAGCGACCACTCTTACTAGATCAATGATGATTGGTTTTTTAGACGTAATACCGGTTTATATTTTAATGGGTGCTGCCATCATAATGATGATTTACGAAGCCTTCTTTGATAAAAGTTAATTTATCGTAAATTGAATAACTCAAAGAAAAACTTTTTTTCATTTTCATTGTTATTTATTCAGCCAATTTTTATGGCTAGTAATCTTGTTGTAGCAAGAGGGGGTGTTGAGTTTGTACCTCCAATATCATTAGCTTTTTGGAGATGGACAGTAGTTTTTTTAATATTATTACCTTTTACATACATAACATTAAAAAAAAATTTTAAGATTATTAAAAAAGAATATAAAAAATTATTTTTTTTAGGCTCAATGGGATGTGGAGTATGTGGAGCATTTCCATTTTTGGCAGGTGAAACTACAACTGTAACAAATATGGGAATTATTTATACATCTTCGCCTGTGTTCATTATTTTGATTTCATACTTTTTTTTTCGTGAAAAAATAAATTTCACAAAAATAATTGGATTAATCGTATGTTTAGTAGGAGTCTTTACAATCATTATAAAAGGAGATTTAAATTTATTAGTTAATCTGCAATTTACAATTGGTGATTTATGGATGTTGGCTGCTGCTATTGGATGGGCATTATATTCAATTTATTTATTTTACTGGAATTCAAAACTAAAAATTTTTGAGAGATTTACTTTAATATCATTTTTTGGAGCTTTAAGTTTATTACCATTCTATATTGGTGAAGAAATATTTTATAAACAAACAGCTTTTATACCTGAATTTTATTTCTGGGTAATTTTTGCTGCTATCTCGCCAGGAATAATTGCTTTTACACTTTATACTGTTACTCAAAAAAAATTAGGTGCCTCTTTGACAGGTTTCACTCTTTATGTTTTTACAGTCTATGGAGCGATTTATGGGTATTTTTTATTTGATGAAAAATTTGAAAATTATCATTTCATAGGAACAATCCTGGTGTTTTTTGGCATATACTTAGCAAAGAAAAAAAATGTTAAAAAAGTTTAGGAATATTTTGTTGTTATTTTTTCAAATAATTATTTTTGTTTACATTTTAGTTTTAGTTTTTTTATATTTTTATCAGAGAAGTTTATTATATCATCCTAATGAAAATAATTATTCCGGTGATCAAATATCAGTCCCTATTAAAAAAGTAAGAATTAATACAGAGGACAATATTGATTTATTGGGCTGGTTTCATGAAAAAGATTTACAAAAATATAAAACAGTTTTATTTTTCCACGGAAATGCTGGTTCTCTCGAAAATAGAATTCATAAATTAAATCATTTTAATAAAATGGATGTTAACTTTTTAATAATTGCCTGGAGAGGGTTCAGTGGCAATAAAGGGAAACCATCTGAAGAAGGACTTTATAAAGATGGAAGAAGTGGAATAAATTGGCTAGTTAAAAAAGGTGTCAAAGAGAAAAATATCGTCATTTATGGAGAGTCATTAGGAACTGGTGTAGCAACTCATGTGTCGCAAAATAAAAATTTTGCTGGCGTTGTATTGGAAACTCCTTTTACTTCTATGATTGATGCAGCAAAAAAATTTTATCCATACATCCCTGTAGGTTTATTGTTGAAAGATAAATTTGATAATAAAAGTAAAATTAAGAATATAAAAGTTCCAATTTTAATAATGCATGGTGAAGCTGATCAAATAGTTCCTTTTTTCATGGGCAAAAAAATGTATGAAGAAGCAAATATGCCAAAATATTCTTATTTTACAAAACATGACAATCATATGATGGAGTATGATGAAAATCTTGTTAAAGCTCTTAATTCTTTTTTAAAAAGTTTAAATTAAGCCACAATCTTAACAAATATACTTCAGAATTTAATTTTATTAAAAGATAATGAAAAAATTATCTTTTTTATTTATTGCACTTTTTGTTTTTGTTACCAACGCCTATTCACAAGATGATTTTTTTCAACCAGATGATTTATTTCATATAGATCATATGGATTCTCACAGCAAAGAATTTAGTCTATATTTCAAAGTTAGAGAAAAATCTATTTTAGCAAAAGGTGAAAATGAAAATTACATAAATGATTATCCAAAAGATCTTTATATCTATAATCACTTAACAAAGTCCTCTTCACCTTTAATTTCTTATGAGTGGTTTCCTTCGCAAGCTAAATACTTTTTACAAGAATACGATTTTCCGGTATTTCCAGATGATTTTGCATATTATTTATTAAAAGATGACAAAACATTAGTAATGATTAGTGCCGTTAAGAGTTTAAATGCTAATTTTAAATATGACATCACCAGTAAAAAACTAGAACTTTATCCTACAACTGGTAAATTCGACTTTATAATCTCCTCATTTTCCAAAGATTGTGGTCATTATAAATTTGATGATAATTATAAATGTAACATCTACAAACCTTTGATCTCAAGTAATTTAATCAATTAATTTGAGTAAAAGCCTCAGCAAATTTTTCTGCTTCGAACAACTGTAAGTCGTCTTCTTTTTCACCTAAGCCTAGTGCAATAATTGAAATTTTATATTTTTTTGCTAAAGCTAACAAAATTCCTCCCTTAGCTGTGCCATCTAATTTTGTCATTACGATACCTGTTATTGGGATAATTTTATTAAATTCTTCGACTTGATTTAATACATTTTGTCCTGAGGTTGCATCTAAAACTAAAATAACATTGTGAGGTGCGTTTGGATCTATTTTTTTTGTGACATTAGCTATCTTTTTATATTCTTCCATTAAATTTTTTTTATTTTGAAGTCTTCCTGCAGTATCTATCAAAACTTGATCAAAATCATTTTTAATAGCTTCATCAACAGCTTTAAAAGCAACAGACGCAGGATCGGCTCCTTGAGATGATTTTACTATTTGAACATCTACTTTACTTGCCCAATTTTCCAGTTGTTCAATTGCAGCGGCACGAAAAGTATCTGAAGCTGCAAACATGACTTTACTGCCGTTAGTCTTCAATATTTTTCCAATTTTACCGATAGTTGTTGTTTTCCCAACACCGTTCACACCAGAAATTAACGTTGCATTAAGCTTTTCTTTTTTTTCAAAAAAAGATCTATTCTCTAAAGGTTTCATTAAAGAAATTATATATTCTTTTAAAATAGAATTTACTTCTTTAGACAAATCTTTACTTGGATCAATTTTTTTTCTAGAAATTATTTCCTTTATTTCTGAGGCAGCCTCAACTCCTACATCTGATTGAATTAAAAATTCTTCAATTTTATTTAAATTCTCATCATTAATTTCTTTTTTAACAATTATTTCTTTAAGTCCAGTTGTAAACGCTGATGCACTTTTCTTAAATCCGATTTTAAATTTATCAAAGATTCCCATTACAATTTTATATTTATTTCTTTAATATCTGAAACAGGTCCTTTCATGTGAATCGAATTATTTTCATCTATTGAAATTGACAATTTTCCAGTTGAAAACTCTATATCAGTTTTATTTTCTGTAAGATTATTTAATTTACCAGCATATGCTGTAGCACACGCTGCAGTTCCACACGCTTTAGTAAGACCAGCTCCTCTTTCCCAAACCTTTACTTTAATCAAACTTTTATTAAAAATTTGCGCAATTGTTACGTTACATTTTTGTGGGAAGATTTCATGATTTTCAATCTCAGGACCAATTTTCTCTATATTAAAATCCTCAATCCTTTTAACAAAAAAAACAATATGAGGGTTACCCACATTAATTGCAGTACCACCTAAATACTCATTATTATTTGTATCAATAATTTTGATATTTAAATTTTTTGTATCCATTTCTTTTGATAAAGGTATTTCATCCCATTTTAACTTTGCTTTACCAATTTCTGTTGTAACAATTTTTTTTTCTAATATTTCAGATTTTAATTTTCCAGATAGTGTATTTAAAATTATAAGTTTTTTATTTTTTTCATTTGAAATTAAATTTGCAACACATCTCGTTCCATTTCCACATGCTCCAGACTCTCCTCCATCTGAATTAAAAAATCTTAAACTTGCATCTGTAGAACTATCTGGATCAATAAATATTAATTGGTCGCAACCAATAAAATTTCTGTCACAAATTTTAACTATCTGATCTTTTGTTAAATTGGTAAATTTCTCTCTATTATCGATTATTACAAAATCATTACCTAATCCGTCCATTTTAAAAGCTTTTAAGTCCATATATAGTTATTTAACTTATTTATTGACTTTTTGAACCTCTATTATAGTTTGTGGCAGTTTCCGCAAAAACATTAAATTTGCGGTGTCTTTGGAAACAAAGAGATCGACACTAGTCAGCGAGGGTTCGCCCACTAGTGCGATTACTGCTGTGTGTAATAAATATGTTTGAAAATTTAACAAATAAATTCGAGGAAGTTTTTTCCTCATTAAAAAAAGCCCCGTCACTTGATGAAAATCAGGTTGATGAAGGATTAAGAGGAATTAGACAAGCTTTATTAGAAGCTGATGTGTCTCTTGAAGTTGCTAAAGATTTTATTGAAAAGGTTAAACCAAAAGCATTAGGTCAAGAAATTATCAGATCAACATCACCTGGTGATATGGTGGTAAAGATTGTTTATGATGAATTAGTTAATCTTTTGGGTGAAAAAAATAATGATGTAAATTTAAATGCAGTGCCACCAGTACCAATGATGCTGGTTGGGTTACAAGGATCTGGTAAAACAACAACAACAGCTAAACTTGCGAGATATTTAGAGAATACAAAAAAAAAGAAAGTAATGATGGTTAGTTTAGATATTTACAGACCAGCTGCTCAAGAGCAATTAAAAACTTTAGGTGAACAAAACAATATATTAACTCTTCCAATAATTGAAGGCCAACAACCCAGTGATATTTGTCAAAGAGCAATTAGTGCAGCAAACTTAAATGGCGCAGATATTATCTTATTCGACACTGCTGGTAGAACACAAATAGATTTACAAATGATGAGTGAAATTAAACAGATTGAAAATACCATCAAACCTGCAGAGACTTTTTTAGTTGCAGATTCGCTTACTGGACAAGTAGCTGCATCGGTAGCAAAAGAATTCAATAATACAGTAAATTTATCTGGAATTATTTTAACAAGAGCCGATGGTGATGCGAGAGGTGGAGCAGCTGTAAGTATGAAATTTGTTTCACAGGTCCCAATTAAATTTTTAGGTATTGGTGAAAAGATTGAGAATCTTGAAGTTTTTCATCCAGATAGAATTGCAAATAGAATTCTTGGGATGGGAGATATCGTTTCTCTTGTTGAAAAAGCAGCTCAAGATCTTGGGGAAGAAAATATAAAAAAAACAGAGGAAAACCTAAAAAAAGGACAATTCTCAATGCAAGATTATTTAACTCAACTGAGACAAATGAAAAAAATGGGAGGAATCGAAGGTATCATGTCTTTTATGCCTGGAGTTTCAAAAGTGAAATCTCAAATGGATGCAGCTGGTATTGATGAGAGTGTTATTACAAAAAATGAAGCTATAATTTTATCAATGACAAAAAAGGAAAGAGAGAACCCAAAAATAATTGATGGTTCTAGAAAAAAAAGAATTGCTAATGGTTCAGGAACTGATCCGGCCACTATCAATAAATTGTTGAAACAATTTAAAATGATGTCTGAAATGATGAAAAAGATGTCAAAAGGAAATCTGAAAGGTATGTCTGATAAAGGAATACCACCAGAATTATTTAATCAATTAAAATAAAAAGGAGAGTAAATGTTAAAATTAAGATTATCTAGGGGCGGTACAAAAAAGAGACCTGTTTACAAGGTTGTTGTGGCTGACAGTCGATTTGCTAGAGATGGTAGATTTATAGAGAAAGTAGGTTTTTTTAATCCACTATTACCAAAAGAAAAAAAGGAAAGAATTGGATTAGAGGCTGAGAGAATAAAATACTGGCTAGGTCAAGGCGCACAACCCACAACAAGAGTGGCTAGAATTTTAGGTGAGAATGAATTGATGCCTATGCCTGCTAATGGAAATAACCCACAAAAAGCAATTCCAAAAAAAGATAGAAAAAAAGAAGGTTCTGAAGAGACCAAAAAGGAAGAGTCTCCTAAAGCAGATGCTGCTCCAGCTGGAGAAGTTAAAAAAGATGAAGCTCCAAAAGCAGAGGCTAAAAAAGAGGAAGCTCCAAAAGCAGAGGCTAAAAAAGAGGAAGCTCCAAAAGCTGAAGCTAAAAAGGAAGAAAAGAAATAAAAAAAAGTTTATCTATGTTGCAAGCACAAGTTTTTACACTTTATCCAGAAGTTTTTCCTGGCCCGTTAAATAAAGGCCTTTATGGTAAAGCAATGGCTAAGAGATTGTGGAGCTTAAATGTGATTAATATTAGAGATGCAGCAACAGATAAACATAAAACTGTTGATGATACACCATATGGTGGTGGAACAGGAATGTTGCTTAAACCTGACGTTTTAGCAAAATCCATCGATCAGAATATAAATAAAGGAGAGAGAATTTTTTACCTTTCACCTAAAGGTAAAAAATTTGATCAAAGTCTTGCCGTGGAATTATCTAAGGTAAAATCATTTTCTCTAATTTGTGGACATTTTGAAGGAGTTGATGAGAGAGTTTTAACTACAAGAAATATAGAGGAAATAAGTATAGGAGATTATGTGTTGTCTGGTGGAGAAACAGCTGCAATTGTAGTTCTTGATAGCGTATTGAGACTTGTGCCTGGAGTTTTAGGTAATGAAAAATCAGCTTCTGAGGAAACTTTTGAAAATGGTCTTTTAGAGTATCCTCAATATACAAAACCACAGATTTGGGAGCAGAAATCAGTGCCAGAGGTGTTATTATCAGGTGATCACGCTAAAATTAAAGACTGGCGTTTATCTCAATCTGAGGCTATAACACGCGTCCGAAGACCAGATATGTGGCAAAAATATAAGAAGAATTAAATTGATAAATACTAGAATGAAAACAATAGAAGAAATAAATCAACTCAATGTAAAAAAAATTCTTTCTGAAAAGAAGATTCCTGAATTTTTTCCGGGTGATGTTGTTAAAGTTGGTGTAAGAATTACTGAAGGAAAAAAAGAAAGAATTCAATATTTTGAAGGTGTTTGTATAGCTAAAAAAAGTAGAGATTTAAATTCCTCATTTACTGTTAGGAAAATATCTTTTGGAGAAGGTGTTGAGAGAACATTTCCATTATTTGGAACAGTTATTGATACGATTAAGGTTATACGTTCTGGAAAAGTACGAAGAGCAAAATTATATTATTTAAGAGATAGAACTGGTAAATCAGCAAGAATTGCAGAAAAGATTAGAAAAAAAATCGGTATAGATATTGAAGTTAAACCTGAAACGGTAACAGAAGATAATCTTGCTCCTGTTACTTCAAAAGAAGAAGATAAAACAGAAGCTCCTAAAGCAGAAGTTAAAAAGGAAGAGACTCCTAAGGTAGAAGCTAAAAAGGAAGAAGCTCCTAAAACGGAAGCTAAAAAAGAAGTAGAAAGCTCAACAGAAAAAAAATAATTTTTTTTTCAATGCCAAATACACTTTACGATAAAATTTGGAATGACCACTTAGTTGATCAGCAAACTGATGGTACAGCTTTATTATTTGTTGATAGACATCTTGTTCACGAAGTGACCAGTCCTCAAGCTTTTGAAGGTCTTAGGAATTCTAATCGAAAAGTAAGGCATCCAAATTTAACATTAGCTGTTGCAGATCATAACGTTCCAACGACTGATAGGACAAATGGTATAGCAGACCAAGAGTCTAAAATTCAGGTGGATACATTGGAAAAAAATTGTAAAGAATTTGGTATACAACTTTTTGGTATGAATGATAAAAGACAAGGAATTGTTCATATAATTGGACCTGAGCAAGGATTTACCCAACCAGGCACAGTAATTGTTTGTGGAGATAGTCATACAGCTACACACGGTGCATTTGGAGCTTTAGCATTTGGAATTGGAACGTCAGAGGTTGAACATGTTCTAGCAACACAAACCTTAGTGCAAAAAAAAGCAAAAAATTTTAGAATTAATGTTAATGGAAAACTTCCTTTAGGGGTAACATCAAAAGATGTAATCCTGCAAATAATTGGAAAAATTGGAACAGCTGGAGGCACTGGGTGTGTTGTTGAATATGCTGGAGATTTGATTAGATCACTAAGTGTGGAACAAAGGATGACTATATGCAATATGACTATTGAAGGTGGTGCAAGAGCAGGATTGATTGCACCAGATGAAAAGATATTTAAATATTTAAGTGGAAAACCAATGTCTCCTAAAGGTGAAAAATGGGACAAAGCTTTAGAATATTGGACGAGTTTAAATTCAGATGATGATGCGAAATTTGAAAAAGAAATAAGTTTAGAGGCCAATGAAATTTTACCTATGATAACATGGGGAACATCTCCACAGGATGTAATAACGATTGATGGTAAAGTTCCAAATCCTGATGCTGAGAAAGATGAAGATAAAAAGAATTCATTAGAAAGATCTTTAAAATATATGGGTTTAAAACCTAACATGGCTGCTAAGGATATTAAAATAGATAAAGTTTTTATTGGCAGCTGTACAAATGGAAGAATAGAAGATTTAAGAGAAGCTGCAAAAATTTTAAAAGATAAAAAAATAGCCTCTCACGTCCATGCTATGGTGGTACCAGGATCTGGATTAGTCAAAGAGCAAGCAGAACAAGAAGGTCTAGATAAGATATTTGTTAGCTCAGGATTTGAGTGGAGAGAACCAGGTTGTTCAATGTGCTTAGCAATGAATGCAGATAAATTAAAACCAGAAGAAAGATGTGCATCAACATCTAATAGAAATTTTGAGGGGAGACAAGGTAGAGGTGGAAGAACTCATCTTGTAAGTCCAGGAATGGCAGCGGCAGCAGCTATTTCAGGAAATTTAGATGATGTAAGAAAGTATCAAAGTTAATGCAGAAATTTACTAACTTAAAAAGTATTCCAGCATATTTACCAATAGTAAATATCGATACAGATATGATTATTCCTAAGCAATTTCTTAAAACAATTAAAAGAACTGGACTTGGTAAAAATCTTTTTTATGAGATGAGGTATGATGTAGAGGGAAAAATAATTAATGATTTTATTCTTAATCAAAGTCCTTTCAATGAGTCAAAAATTTTAATTGCAGGAAAAAATTTTGGATGTGGTTCATCTAGAGAACATGCTCCATGGGCGTTATTAGATTTTGGGATTACATGCGTTATTAGTTCTAGTTTTGCAGACATATTTTATAGTAATTGTTTTAAAAATGGAATTTTGCCAATTATTCTCGATGACGAGAAAATAAAAGAATTATCAGAGTATGCAAATAGAAAAGAAGAAATTTCGGTTGATTTAAATGATGAGAAAATAGTTTACGGAAATAATGAATTAAAATTTAAAGTAGATTCTTTTAAAAAAAAGTGTCTCTTAGAAGGTTTAGACGATATAGCCTTATCTTTGAAAAAATCAGATAAAATAGAAATTTTTGAAAAAAATTTAATAAATAAAAAACCATGGATTATTAATGATTAAAGTAAAAAAAAGGAAAATTTTATTACTTCCTGGAGATGGGATTGGTCCAGAGGTTATAGCCGAAGTAAGAAAGACTATAAATTGGTTTAATGAAAAAAAGTCTCTTGATTTTGAAATTGATGAGGATTTAGCAGGAGGATGTTCTTATGATAAACATGGTACACCGATAACTGATGAAGTTTTTTACAAAGCATTAGAAAGTGCAGTCGTTATGCTAGGTGCTGTTGGTGGACCTAAGTGGGACAAAGTAGAGTTTTCCAAAAAACCAGAAAGAGCACTTTTAAAATTAAGAAAAGAACTTAAGCTTTTTGCAAATTTAAGACCTGCGATATGTTTTAAACAGTTAGTTGATGCATCAACTTTAAAACCTGAAATTGTTTCTGGTTTAGATATAATGATTGTGAGAGAGTTAACAGGTGGAATTTACTTCGGTGAACCAAGAGGAATTAAACCAATTGAAAATGGTGAAAGAAAAGGAATTAATACTCATACTTACACAAGCAGTGAGATAGTCAGAGTAGCCAGGGTTGCTTTTGATTTAGCAAAGAAACGATCTAACAGAGTTACCTCTTGTGAAAAATCAAATGTTATGGAAGCAGGTCAACTTTGGAAGGAAGAAGTACAAGCACTTCATGATAAAGAATTTAACGATGTAGAACTAAATCATATGCTTGCAGATAATTGTGCAATGCAACTTTTACGAAATCCTAAACAATTTGATGTAATTGTAACAGATAATCTTTTTGGAGATATGTTATCTGATCAAGCATCAATGTTAACAGGATCACTAGGACTCTTACCTTCAGCTTCTTTAGGAGCAAAAAATAAAGATGGTGAGATGAGAGCAATGTACGAGCCTATTCATGGATCTGCTCCTGATATAGCAGGTAAAGGTGTTGCAAATCCGATTGCTACAATTTTAAGTTTTGCTATGGCCTTAAGATATTCTTTGGATCTTGATAAAGAGGCAGAGGCCTTAGAAAAAGCGGTTCAGAGCGTGTTAAATGAGGGCCTTAGAACAAAAGACATAGTGTCTAAAGGAATGAAAGAAGTATCCACATCAGAAATGGGCGATGCGATAATTTCAAAATTGCAATAATTAACTAATTATCTTAAACTTATTACATGCCAAGCTATATAGCACCTGTTGAAGATATGATGTTTCTTTTTGAAAAATTGAGAAATAATCAAAAATATAATGAACTGGATAAGTATAAAGAAGTCACATCTGACTTGGTAAAAGACATTTTACAAGAGGCAGCAAAAATTAATCAAAATCTTATTTTGCCACTAGCAAAGGTTGGAGATGAAAATCCTGCAGTTTTGGAAAATGGTGTAGTTCGAACTCCGCCTGGTTATAAAGAGGCATATAAAAAGTATATCGAAGATGGATGGACATCTCTATCTTGTGATCCAAAATATGGAGGTCAAGGTATGCCAAAAACAGTAAGCGCATTTTTTGATGAGATGCTGTCATCAGCTAGTCTATCTTTTAAACTTTATAGCGAGTTAAGTATTGGTGCATATAATTGTATAAATCATCATGCTACAGATGAAATCAAGAATATATATTTACCGAAAATAGTTGAAGGAAAATGGAGTGGCACTATGTGCTTAACAGAACCAGTGTGTGGTACTGATTTAGGATTACTTAAAACGAAAGCGAAAAAACAATCTGATGGAACTTTTAAAATAACTGGTCAAAAAATCTTTATTACATCTGGAGATCATGATTTAACAGAAAATATTATTCACTTAGTTTTAGCGAGAGCGGACGACTCACCAGCTGGTACAAAAGGAATAAGTCTATTTTTAGTGCCAAAATTTATTGTAAAAGATGATGGATCAGTGGGTCCAAGAAATGGGATATCGACAGGGTCAATTGAGACTAAGATGGGTATTAAAGGATCAGCTACGTGTGTTTTAAATTTTGATGATGCCACTGGTTATATGATAGGTGCTAAAGAAAAAGGTTTGAGTGCTATGTTTACCATGATGAATCTTGAGAGAATAATTGTTGGTATTCAAGGTTTAGGTATTTCAGAAATTGCTTACCAAAATTCTCTTTCTTACGCAAAAGAGAGAAAACAAGGAAAAACTAATAATTCAAAATCGAAAAATGGAGCTGACTGTATTATTGAACATGCCGATATCAGAAGAACATTGTTAAATATGAAGTCAATTATTGAAGGTGAAAGAGCTTTATGTTTTTGGTTATCCCAACAAACAGAAGTTAGCTTAAATCATTCAAATGAAAAAGTTCGTCAAGAAGCATCTGATTATGTATCTTTGATGACACCTGTCGTAAAATCATTATTTTCTGACTTAGCTATGGAAATCACTAGTGATGCAATGCAAATTCACGGTGGCTATGGTTATACAAAAGATCAGGGTATAGAACAGTTATATAGAGATAATAGAATAACCCCTATTTATGAGGGAACTAATTCAGTACAAGCTGCTGACCTAGTTTTTAGAAAACTATCAAATAAAAATGGGAATATAATTTTCAAATTTTTAGATCAGATAAAATCTGAATGTAATTTAAACAATGAAAAAATTAAATCATTTGTATCAGATTTTAATGACCATCTAAATATCTTAAAAAGATTTAGTGAATGGATGATAAATAAAGCAAAATCAGAAAAAGATGATGTCAGCGCAGCAGCAAACGATTATCTAAAAACTTTAGGCTATGTTTCTATTGCGTACGCATGGATTAAAGTTTTGGAGGTAAGCTTTAAAGACTTTAATGAGAATAAAAATTTCTATGAGGATAAAATAGATACTGCAAGATTCTATTTTGATAAAGTATTGCCAAGAGCTGAACAACATTATAAATCAGCTATATCTGGTAGCTCAAATATTATGAGTTTCAAATTTAGCTAAATAAAAATGAGCCATTACGATACCAATCTGGATAAAAATAGTGCCAATTATGTACCATTAACTCCTTTAACTTTTTTAAAAAGAGCAAAAGAAATTTATCCAAATTATGAAGCAATTATTTATGAAGACCGAAAATATACATGGGATCAGGTCTATAAACGAACTGTTAAATTTGCGAGTGCATTAAACAAATTAGGTATTAAAAAAGGCGACACTGTCTCTTTTTTAGCTTTTAATACTCCTGAAATTTTTGAGGGTCATTATTCAGTGCCTATGACTGGTGCAGTATTAAATACAATTAATACAAGATTGGATGCTAAAACTATTGCATACATTTTAGATCACAGTGAGGCAAAAGTATTAGTTGTAGATAGACAACTTCATATTGAAGTAAAGAAAGCACTGAGCACTTTAAAAAGAAAAATAGTTATCATTGATATTGATGATAAATTTGCTGATCAATCGAAATGTGAGAAAATTGGTGAATTGGAGTATGAAAGTTTTCTAAATTCAGGTGATGAAAATTATAAGTGGGAAATGCCACAAGATGAATGGCAAGCAATATCACTAAGCTATACATCTGGCACGACGGGCAACCCTAAGGGTGTCGTCTATCATCATAGGGGCTCATATTTGATGTCTACAGGAAGTGCCGTTGCATGGAATATGCCTAATAGACTAAATTTTTTAACTATTGTACCAATGTTTCATTGTAATGGCTGGGGTTATCCCTGGACTGTTCCAATGTTGAATGGAAAAACTATTTGTTTAAGAAATATTGATGTAAAAAAAATATTTGATTTAATTGACAAACATAACGTAACTCATTTTGGTGGAGCACCAATAGTGTTAAATATGATTACAGGTGCACCTGACTCAGATAGAAAAAAATTAAAACAAAAAGTTTACGTTCTTACAGCAGGAGCCCCTCCACCAAGTATTATCTTCAAAAAAATGAAAGAACTTGGATTTGAAGTAATGCATGTTTATGGATTAACAGAAACTTATGGGCATGTAACACAATGCGCTTGGAATGATGCTTGGAATGAATTTGATGAAGAAAAACAAAATGAGATTAAAGCAAGACAAGGTGTAAGATATCCTAATACCGAGGGTATCACAGTCATGAATCCAGAAACCATGAAAGAAGTACCAAAAGATGGGAAAACAATTGGTGAAATTATGATTAAAGGCAATGTAGTTATGAAAGGTTATTTTAAGGATAAAGAGGCGACGAATAAAGCTATGGATGGTGGATGGTTTCACTCTGGTGATTTGGCTGTCATGCATCCTGATGGATACGTAAAAATTCAAGATCGATCTAAAGATATAATTATTTCTGGTGGAGAAAATATATCTTCCATAGAAATTGAGAATACTTTAGCAAAACATCCTTCAGTTTCCATTGCAGCTGTCGTTGCTAAACCTGATGAAAAATGGGGTGAAGTTCCATGCGCATTTATTGAGATGGTTAAAGATAAACCTGTCACAGAAAAAGAATTAATAAGTTTTTGTAAAGAAACTCTTGCAGGATTTAAAGTGCCAAAACAAGTCGTTTTCTGTGAGCTTCCAAAAACTTCAACGGGAAAAATTCAAAAATTTGAATTAAGAAAAAAATTTTAGGTAAATAATTGATATTCCAATTAGACAATAAAAATGTTCATGCATCTGATGCAGGTCAGGGTCTAGATGTAAATAGAGAAACAATTGTTTTTTTGCATGGAAGTGGTCTTTCACATATTGTTTGGTCCTTAACTGAGCAATTTTTTTCAAATAAAAATTTTAACGTCCTTTCAATTGATTTACCTGGACACGGAAACTCTGATGGACCTTGCTTGAATAGCATTGAAAAAATTTCAGAATGGTTAGAACAAGTGTTTATCAAATTAAACCTCAAGAATTTAATTTTAATTGGTCATTCACAAGGTTGCTTAGAAATACTTGAATACACATACAAATACAAAAGTAGATTAAAAAAATTAGTTTTTGTTGGCGGATCAAATAAAATGCCTGTTCATCCTGACTTAATAGAACTTGCACAAAATGGTGATTCAGATGCAGTGAAATTAATGATGAAATGGGGATATGAGGGTTCAAAAAAATTTATTGGAGGTAATCCTGTTGAAAAAATCATTCAATCACCAAGAGACATAAGCGAAATACTGGCCGTAGATTTGAATGCATGCAATAATTACTCAAATGGGCTTAATGCAGCAAAAAAAATAGAGGTCCCTTCAATGCTAATTTTTGGTGAACTTGATAAAATGGTAAACTTAGAGTCTGGAAAAAAATTCTCTGATTTAATTAAAAATTCAAATACTCATATAATCAAAGGATGTGGTCATATGATAATGATTGAAAAAGCATTCGAAATGAGAGAAAAGATTTTAGAATTTTTAAATAAATGAAAAATTATCCTATAGCAAGGTCAAGAAGATTGAGAAGTACTCCTTACACCTCAAGAATTGAAAATCAAGGTGTGACTGCATACACTGTTTATAATCATATGCTTTTACCAGCAGCATTTGGATCGCTAGAAGAATCTTGCGATCATTTAAAAAAAAATGTTCAAGTCTGGGATGTAGCGGCTGAAAGACAAGTCGAAATTTCTGGAAAAGATTCCGCTAAATTAATTCAGCTTATGACTTGTAGAGACTTGTCAAAATCTAAAGTGGGCAGATGTTACTATTGTCCTATAATTGATGAAAATGGAAATTTGGTAAATGATCCCGTCATATTAAAATTAGCTGAAGATAGATGGTGGGTTTCAATTGCCGATTCAGACGTAATTTTTTTTGCAAAAGGTTTAGCCTCGGGAAATAAATTTGATGTGAAAATTTATGAACCTAATGTAGATATTTTTGCTGTCCAGGGACCAAAATCATTCGATTTGATGGAAAAAATTTTTGATAAAAAAATTAAAGATTTAAAATTTTTTGGATTTGATTATTTTGAATTTAATGGAGTAAAACATCTAATTGCTAGATCAGGTTGGTCAAAGCAAGGAGGCTTTGAGATTTATGTAGAAAATACTCAATCAGGTTTAGAATTATATGATCAACTTTTTGAATTAGGAAAAGAATTTAATGTAAAACCTGGATGTCCAAATCTTATTGAAAGAATTGAAAGTGGTTTACTTTCTTATGGAAACGATTTTGATAATAATGACAATCCATTTGAATGTGGTTTTGGAAAATACGTAAATTTGGATACGAATATTAATTTTTTAGGTAAAGATAAATTAAAAAAGATTGAAAAAGAAGGAATTAAGAGAAAATTGATGGGCGTGCTCATTGAAACAGATAAAATAAACTTAACTACGTCTCTAAATATTAAAGATAATAATAATAATTTTATTGGAGAGCTTAGATCTGCGTGTTATTCACCTCATTTCAAAAAAGTTATTGGAATAGCTATGATTAATCAGCCATATTGTAAAGCTTCTGAATCGGGGATAATAGAAATAGACGGTAATTCTTTAAGCCTTAAAGTTTGCGATTTACCTTTCATCTAGTATAAAAGCTAAATCATGAATATTGCAATTGTAGGAGCAACAGGAAATGTTGGTAGAAAAACTTTAGAGGTCCTTGAAAAAAAAGGACTTCCTATTGAAAATCTTTATTTACTAGCTTCATCCAGAAGCACTGGAAAGAAAATTTCTTTTAAAGGAAAGGATTATAATGTTTCAGATTTGGAAACTTTTGATTTTTCGAAAGTAAAAATTGCTTTTTTTGCAGCAGGAGGAAAAATCTCAGAAAAATATGCTGGACAAGCTGCAAAGTATTGTATTGTGATTGATAATTCTAGCTTTTATAGGATGGACTCAACAGTACCTCTTGTAGTGCCACAAGTTAATTCAAATGATCTTAAAAATATAAAAAAGAATATTATTGCTAATCCTAACTGTTCTACGGCTCAATTGGTTTTAGCTTTAAAACCTTTACACGATTTATTTACTATTAAAAGAATAGTTGTTTCAACTTATCAATCGGTTTCTGGAGCTGGAAAAGCACCGATGGATGAGTTAATTGAGCAAACAAAACAAGTATTAGCAGGTCAAGATGTAAAATCGAAAAACTTTACAAAACAAATAGCGTTTAATGCTATTCCACACATTGATGCATTTTCAGATGACGGTTACACAAAAGAAGAATTAAAAATGACCAACGAAACAAAAAAAATACTTGATAATAAGATTGATTTAACAGCAACATGTGTAAGATTACCTATTTCTATTTCACATGCAGAGTCAGTAAATATCCAATTTGAAAAAAAATTTATTATTAAAGATATTATTGAAGCTTTAAATAACTTCAAGGGTTGCAAAGTAATTGATGATAGAAGCGATGGTGGATATATTACTCCATTAGAAGCTGAAGGCAAAAACGAAACATTTATATCAAGAATAAGAGAAGATAAAACAATTGAAAATGGATTAAATTTGTGGATTGTTTCAGATAATCTTTTAAGAGGTGCAGCTTTGAATGCAGTTGAAATAGCTGAAACATTATTTAAAAATAATTTTTATGGAAAATAAAAGACCTTTATCTCCTCATATCCAAATTTATAAATGGCATATTTCATCCTTAGTTTCTATTTCTCATAGAATTACAGGCATAATAAATATTATTGCAATTACACTAATTTGCTTGTGGGCCTCATTACTTTTTTTAGCTGAAGAAAATTATGAAACTGTAGAATTATTAATGAGTTCATTAATAGGAAAGTTTATAATTTTAGGTATTATTTGGTCTTTCTCTTTTCAAATTTTAAGTGAGATTAGACATTTTATAATGGATTTTGGATACGGATTTGAATTAAAGACAAGTAGAATTACAGGATTAATTGTAATATTTGGTTCAATAATTTTGACTATTGTATTTTATTTAATTGGAAAAAATTTTATTTAGAATGATTAACGCGACAAAAAAATGGATTTTTTTAAAAGTAAGTGGAGCAATATCGGTGCCCTTGATGATCTGGTTTATAATAAATTTTATATCAGTTTATGATCAAAATTATTCAAATGTCATAAATTTTTTTACAAATCCAATATCGAAGTTTTTATTTAGCATATTCATTATCAATGCGTATTTCTTCTCAGCTTTGAGTATTAGTGAGGTTTTTGAGGATTATGTTAAAAATGATAAAATCAAAAATGTCGCAAACAGACTTTTATATGCTTCAGCAGTGGTAATTCCATTAATTACAATTATATTAATATCTATCATATGAGTACTTACAAAATTATAGATCATGAATATGATGTAGTCGTTTTAGGAGCCGGAGGTTCTGGCTTGAGAGCAGCAGTTGGTTTAAGTGAGGCTGGACTTAAGACTGCTTGTATTTCAAAAGTTTTCCCAACAAGAAGTCACACATCGGCTGCACAAGGTGGTATTTCAGCTGCACTTGGAAATATGGGTGAGGATGACTGGCGTTGGCATATGTATGATACAGTTAAAGGAGCAGATTGGTTAGGTGACCAGGATAGCATCGAATATCTTTGTAAGGAAGCACCTAAGGCAGTTATTGAATTAGAAAAATATGGAGTACCTTTTAGCAGAACTGAAGATGGAAAAATTTATCAAAGACCATTTGGTGGTATGACCAAAAATTATGGAAATGGGATTGTGCAAAGAACTTGTGCAGCTGCCGATAGAACAGGTCATGCAATTTTACATACTTTATATGGACAGGCTTTAAAACATAAAACAGAATTTTTTATTGAATACTTTGCTTTAGATCTATTGATGAAAGACGGAGAGTGCAAAGGATTAATTGCATGGAACTTAAATGATGGAACTATTCATAGATTTAGAGCACACACTGTAATTATAGCTACGGGTGGTTACGGTAAAGTGTATTATTCCGCTACATCTGCACATACTTGTACTGGTGATGGAAATGCGATGGTTTTAAGAGCAGGTTTACCACTTCAAGACATGGAATTTGTTCAATTTCATCCCACTGGAATTTATGGCCATGGTACTCTGATAACAGAAGGAGCAAGAGGTGAAGGTGGGTATCTTACAAACTCTAAAGGTGAAAGATTTATGGAAAGATATGCACCTAAAGCAAAAGATCTGGCTTCAAGAGATGTAGTAAGTAGATCAATGTCTATTGAAATTAATGAAGGTAGAGGTGTTGGAAAAGAACATGATCATGTTCATTTAAATTTAAATCATTTAGATAAAGATATTATTGAAAGTAGACTTCCAGGTATAACAGAAGCTGCTAGGTTATTTGCTAATGTAGATGTTACAAAAGAACCGATTCCTGTTGTACCGACTGTTCATTATAACATGGGTGGTATCCCAACAAATTACAAAGCAGAAGTTTTAACAGTCAATGGCTCTGAAAAAACTGTACCAGGTTTGATGGCTATAGGTGAAGCGGCTTGTGTTTCAGTCCATGGTGCCAATAGACTTGGTTCAAACTCATTAATAGATTTGGTAGTTTTTGGAAGAGCTGCAGCAAAAAGAGCAGCTGAATTAATTAAACCTGGGACTCCACATGAGGAGATTAGCGAGTCTGAAACACAGAAATGTTTAGATCGTTTTGATAAGATTAGAAATGCAAAAGGTGAAATTGGAACAGCTGAATTAAGACTATCTATGCAGAAAACTATGCAGTCAAAGTGTGCAGTTTTTAGAACAGAAAAAACTCTTAAAGAAGGTGTCAATGAAATAGGAAAAACTTATGATGGGTTACAATCTATATCTGTCAAAGATAAATCGCTAATTTTTAATACTGATTTAGTTGAGACTTTAGAATTTGATAATCTGATTAGACAAGCAGTTGTTACAGTCAATTCTGCTTATAACAGAAAAGAAAGTAGAGGTGCTCATGCAAGAGAGGATTATCCAAAAAGGGATGATGAGAAATTTATGCAACATACACTTGCTTGGTGTAAAGGAAAAGAAACAAAGATAGGTTATAGAGAGGTTCATAAATCTACATTAACAAACGATGTTCAATACTTTCCACCCCAAGAAAGAGTTTATTGATGGTTCAAATAAGTTTACCTGAAAATTCTGAGATTAAAAAAGGTAAGTATTTCAAAGACAAAACTGGATCTAAAAATTTAAGAAAAGTAAACATTTACAGATGGGACCCTTCTTCAGGGGATAAACCAAGGATAGATACATACGAAGTTGACATGGACAATTGTCCCTCAAAAGTATTAGATATTTTAAATAAAATTAAAAATGAAATAGATCCAACCTTAGCTTACAGAAGATCTTGCGCTCATGGAGTTTGTGGTTCTTGCGCAATGAATATGGCAGGAAAAAATGGTTTAGCATGTACTACAGCACACGCAGAAATAAATGGTGATATTGATATTTATCCTTTACCTCATTTGAAAGTCAAAAAAGATTTGATTGGAGATCTTGATGGATTGTATAAACAATATCAATCAATTGAACCTTGGTTAAAATCAAACTCTAAATCAGAGACAAAAGAAATATTTCAATCAAAAGAAGATAGAGCAAAATTAGATGGTGCTTATGAGTGTATTATGTGTGCATGTTGTTCAACGTCTTGTCCAAGTTACTGGTGGAATGGTGATAAATATTTAGGCCCTGCCGTACTTTTACAAGCATATAGATGGATTGTAGATAGTAGAGATGAAGAGAGGCAGGCGCGATTAAAAAAAGTTGCAGACGAACTTAAGTTATATAGATGTCATACAATTATGAACTGTACGAGTGCGTGTCCTAAAGGATTAAATCCAGCAAAAGCTATAGCTGAAATAAAAAAGATGTTAGCAACCGCTAATATTTAAACGATAGACTAATAAGAATTTTTACTCTAAAAGATCCTATTCATGAAATTAATAGAACATTTTGTAGGTGGAAAAATAATTCCAGGCACATCTGATAAAAAAGGCAAAGTATTTAATCCTGCAACTGGAGATCAAGAAAAAGTAGTAAGATTAGCTTCTAAAGCTGACTTAGACCAATCAGTTAAAATTGCAAAAAAAGCTTTTAACGAATGGTCATTAAAACCTTCTCTTCAAAGAGCAAGAATAATGTTTAAATTTAAAGAATTAATTGAAAAAAACTCAGATGAACTCACTCAATTAATTGTGGAAGAACACGGTAAAGTTTATGAAGATGCTAAAGGATCTTTAACAAGAGGTTTAGAGGTTGTTGAATTTGCATGTGGAATTCCACATTTACTTAAAGGAGAGTTTTCCGAAAATGTTGGTACTAATGTAGACAGTTGGTCAATGAGACAACCTTTGGGAGTTGTAGCTGGAATAACCCCATTTAATTTTCCAGCAATGGTACCAATGTGGATGTTTCCTATTGCTATTGCCTGTGGAAATACTTTTATATTAAAACCTTCAGAAAAAGATCCATCATGTTCAATAAGATTAGCAGAACTATTTAAAGAGGCGGGTTTACCCGATGGTGTTTTTAACGTTGTTAACGGAGACAAAGAGGCTGTAGATGCAATTTTGACCAATAAAGACATTAAAGCTGTCAGTTTTGTTGGTTCAACTCCAATAGCAAAATATATCTATGAAAATTCAGCTAAAAATGAAAAAAGAGTTCAAGCTTTAGGTGGAGCGAAAAATCACTTAGTTGTTATGCCTGACTGTGATTTAGATGGTGCTGTAAATGGCTTGATGGGTGCCGCATATGGGTCGGCTGGTGAAAGATGTATGGCACAATCTGTTGCAGTAGCTGTTGGAAATATTGGAGATGAGTTAGTTTCAAGATTGTCAAAAAAGGCAGAAGCTTTAAAAGTTGGACCTGGAATGGATAAAAATTCTGAAATGGGACCCTTAGTAACTAAAGAACATTTAGAAAAAGTAAAAAGCTATGTTGATTTAGGAGTAAAAGAAGGTGCAAAATTAGTTGTTGATGGAAGAAATTTAAAATTACAAGGATATGAAAATGGTTTTTATATTGGAGGGTGTTTATTTGATAATGTAAAAAAAGAAATGAGAATTTATAAAGAGGAAATATTTGGTCCAGTTTTATCTGTTATTAGAGTAGAAACTTTTGAAGAAGCTACAAAATTAATAAATGATCATGAATATGGAAATGGTGTGAGTATTTACACCAGAGATGGTGACGCTGGAAGAACATTTGCTAGCAAAATTCAAGTTGGAATGGTTGGTATAAATGTTCCAATACCCGTTCCTATGGCCTTCCATAGTTTTGGAGGGTGGAAGCGATCTTTATTTGGAGACAGCGCGATGCATGGTATGGAAGGTATTAAATTTTACACTAAATTAAAAACTATAACTTCAAGATGGCCATCAGGGATTCGATCAAATGCAGAATTTGTGATGCCTACAATGAAATAAAGGAGAA
The DNA here is from genome assembly GCA_902565935.1 of uncultured Pelagibacteraceae bacterium. Classification (GTDB taxonomy): domain Bacteria; phylum Pseudomonadota; class Alphaproteobacteria; order Pelagibacterales; family Pelagibacteraceae; genus Pelagibacter. The sequence continues at coordinate 19,386 of CACFGT010000004.1, read as the reverse complement.
AAATGAGCAAGATATCTTTAATTGGTGCAGGCCAAATCGGTGGTACTCTTGCACACTTAATTGGAATAAAAGAATTAGTAAATGAGGTAGTCTTATTTGATGTTGCTCGTGGTATTGCAAAAGGTAAAGCATTAGATATTGCTCAATCATCTTCCGTTGACGGTTTTAATGTAAAATTTTCTGGAACTGATGATTATAAAGATATTAAAAACTCAGATGTAATTATCATCACAGCAGGAGTTCCAAGAAAACCTGGCATGAGTAGAGACGATCTACTTGGTATTAATTTAAAAATAATCAAACAGGTCGCTGAAGGAATAAAACAGAATTCGCCCGATGCATTTGTGATATGTATAACAAATCCTTTAGACGTAATGGTAATGGCATTTCAAAAATTTTCAGGTCTTTCACCCAATAAAGTTGTTGGGATGGCTGGTATTTTGGATAGTTCAAGATTTAAATTATTCTTATCAGAAGAATTCAACATCCCAGTAAAAAAAATAGATGCAATGGTAATGGGAGGTCATGGGGATACAATGGTTCCACTGCCAAGATTCACAAAAGTTTCTGGAAAACCTTTATTAGATTTAGTCAAAGATGGAAAAATTTCACAAGAAAGATTGGAAGAAATTAATCAAAGGACAAGAGATGGTGGAGCAGAAATTGTTAAATTTTTAGAAAAAGGCTCAGCTTTTTATGCTCCAGCAGCTTCAGGAGTAGAAATGGCAAAAGCGTATCTTCAAGATGAGAAAAAAATACTTCCATGTGCTGCTTATCTAAATGGCGAATATGGGATTAAAAATATCTATGCCGGTGTTCCAATTATTATTGGTAATAAAGGTGTTGAAAAAATTGAGGAGATTGACTTGGATGAAAAAGAAAAATCTGAATTTCTTCATTCCATTGATGCTGTAAAAAAACTTTGGGAAGCAGCATCTAAAATAGATCCGGATTTAGCTAAATAATGAATATTCACGAGCATCAAGCTAAACAAATTTTAAAACAATTTGGTGTAGTGGTGCCAGAAGGTGTATTTGGCCTTACAGTTAAGGATCTCATTGAAAAATGTAAGTCATTAAAAACAAATAAGTATGTTTTAAAGGCACAAATTCATGCTGGCGGTAGAGGAAAAGCTGGCGGTGTAAAGATTTTAGATAGTTTGGATGAACTTGAAAAATCAGCGAAAGAATTACTGGGAAAGAAATTGGTTACCCATCAAACTGGTCCAGCCGGAAGAGAAGTAAAAAGACTTTATGTTGAGGTTTCATCGAATATTGAAAAAGAATTTTATTTATCTTGTTTAGTAGATAGAGCTTCATCAAAAATTGCATTTATTTCTAGTGATCAAGGAGGAATGGATATTGAAAAAATAGCAACAGAGTCCCCAAATAAAATTATAACAACTAAAGTTAAATTATTCGATGAAATTTCAGTTGAGGAATGTGAAAAAATTATAAAGATATTCAATCTAGAAGGCAGCGCTAAAGATGAAGCGATTTCTTTAATAAAATCAATTTATAAAATGTTTATTAAAACTGATGCAAATATGGTTGAGATAAATCCATTAATATTGACAAAAGAAAAAAAGATCATTTGTTTAGATGCAAAAGTAAATTTTGATAGTAACGCTTTATTTAGACATCCTGAAATTTTAGAACTCAGAGATTTAAATGAGGAAGATCCTGCAGAAATTGAGGCTAGCAAACACGATCTTGCTTACATTAAATTAGATGGAAGTATTGGATGCATGGTTAATGGTGCTGGTTTAGCTATGGCAACAATGGACATAATAAAATTATACGGTGAAGAACCAGCAAATTTTTTAGATGTAGGTGGAGGAGCTTCAAAAGAAAAAGTATCAGCTGCTTTCAAAATAATATTATCTGATAAAAACGTTAAGGGGATATTGATCAATATTTTTGGTGGTATCATGCGATGTGATGTCCTGGCACAGGGTGTAGTTGATGCTGCAAAAGAGATAAATATTAATGTTCCACTTGTAGTAAGATTGGCTGGCACCAACTTCAAAGAGGGAAAAGAAATATTAGACAACTCAGGTTTAAAATTAATTTCTGCTGAAAATCTTGATGATGCTGCAAAAAAAATTGTTGAGGCTATAAATTAAATGTCTGTATTAGTAAATAAAGACACTAGATTGATTTGCCAGGGTTTTACTGGGTCACATGGAACATTTCATTCTGAGCAGGCAATTAAATATGGAACAAAATTAGTTGGTGGAGTTACACCAAAAAAAGGTGGTCAAAAGCATTTAGGATTACCAGTTTTTAATACTGTGAGTGAAGCAAAAAAATCTGAGGGTGCCAATGCAACTATGATTTATGTGCCTGCAAGATTTGCAGCAGCTGCAATTATTGAAGCAATAGATGCATCAATAGAGTTAATTGTTTGTATTACTGAAGGTATTCCTATTCAGGATATGCTTAAAGTTAAACAACGTTTATCTACCTCAAAATGTAGATTAATAGGTCCTAACTGTCCTGGAATAATTACTCCTGATGAGTGTAAAATTGGAATTATGCCAGGTAACATCCATAAAAAAGGAAGTGTAGGAATTGTTTCTAGATCAGGTACTCTTACTTACGAAGCGGTAGCCCAAACAACTGAAAACGGATTAGGGCAATCAACTTGTATTGGAATTGGTGGTGATCCAATAAATGGTACTAACTTTATAGATTGCTTAGAATTATTTTTAAATGATGAGGAAACAAAATCAATTTTAATGATAGGTGAAATTGGAGGCACTGCCGAGGAAGAGGCTGCAGAATTTATTAATAATCATAAAATCAAAAAACCAATAGTTGGATTTATAGCAGGTGTAACAGCACCACCAGGAAGAAGAATGGGTCATGCTGGAGCGATAATTTCTGGGGGAAAAGGTACTGCTCAAGATAAGATTAAAAAGATGGAAGATTGTGGTATTACTATTGCTAACTCACCTTCAAAAATTGGAAAAACCCTTTTTGATAAATTGTCTAATTGAAAAAATCTTTTCTAAGTTTATATTGTTTAAAAAATGTCTTCTTCTAAAAATTTAGAATTTGAAAAATCAGGATTTTTAAGTAAATCAAATAGTGCGTTTATTGAGCAAATGTACTTGCAGTATTTAAATAATGATCCTAATTTACCCAAGAGTTGGAAAGAATACTTTAATGAAATAGGAGATGAGGCAGATATTATCATTAAAGAAATTAATGGGCCATCCTGGAACCCAAAAAAAAATAAAGCTTCATTAAAAAAATTTCATGATAAAATTGATAAAAATATTGAAACCAATGAGTTAGAAATAATTAAATCAAACGCTAATTCAATAAAAGCTGTAGCGATGATCAGGTCGTATAGGCAAAGAGGACACCTGATTGCGAAATTAGATCCCTTAGGAATGATGCAAACAGAATATTTAGATGAGTTACACCCAGAGTCTTATGGTTTTAAAAAAGAGGCATATGACAAAAAAATTTTTTTAAATGGAGTTATTAATAAGGAATACTCAAACATAAAAGAAATACTAAATTTTTTAAAAACGAAATATTGTGGACCCCTTGGTTTTGAATATATGCATATATCTAATCCAACAGAGAGAAAATGGTTCAGAGATAGAGTAGAAAAAGCTGACGATTTTAAATTTACACAAAATGGTAAAGAAGCAATTTTAAATAAGTTGATCCAGGCCGAGGGTTTTGAGAAATTTTTGCATACAAAATATGTTGGTACTAAAAGATTTGGACTTGACGGCGGTGAAAGTTTAATTCCTGCGTTAGAGCAAATAATAAAAATTGGTGGACAATCAAAAGTGAAAGAAGTCAAAATCGGAATGTCTCATAGAGGAAGACTGAATGTTTTAGCAAATGTATTGCAAAAATCTTATAAAAGAATTTTCAATGAATTTGCGGGTGAAATTAGCTCCTCAGAAGATGGTGCTGGAGACGTAAAATATCATTTAGGAGCATCATCTGATAGAGAATTCGATGGAAATTCAGTCCATGTAAGTTTGACAGATAACCCCTCGCATTTGGAAGCTGTTAACCCAGTTGTACTTGGACAAACTAGAGCTAAACAATTCTTTCATAAAGATAAAGAAAGAAAAAAAGTAATACCAATTTTAATTCATGGTGATGCAGCTTTTGCTGGACAAGGAGTTGTAGCAGAGTGTTTTGCAATGTCAGGATTACCAGGCCATAATACTGGTGGTACTATTCATATCATAGTAAATAATCAAATTGGTTTTACAACAAGTCCTAGATTCGCTAGATCTTCGCCTTATCCATCAGATATTTCAAAAATGGTAGAGGCCCCAATAATTCATGTTAATGGTGACGATCCTGAAGCAGTTGTATATGCAGCAAGGATTGCAACTGATTTCAGATTAAAATTTAATAGAGATGTAGTCATAGATTTAATTTGTTACAGAAGATTTGGACATAATGAAGGAGATGAGCCATCATTCACTCAGCCTTTAATGTATAAAAAAATAAGATCTCATCCATCATCGATAAAAGTATATGGAAAAAAATTAATAAATGAAGGATCAATAACTAAAAGTTTTTTAGATAATTCAATTAAGCAATTCAAAGATTTGTTAGATGAGCAATTTAAAACTGCTAAAGATTATAAACCTAAAATTGAATGGTTTGAAGGTACTTGGTCTAGATATAAGCCCGAAAGAGGTAAAGATAAAAGAGGTGTGACAGGCGCAGATATAAAAATATTAACGAATATTTCAAATCAAATAAACTCAATTCCTAAGGATGTAAATATACATAAAACTATTTCAAAAATTTTAGAAAATAGAAGAATTTGTATTGAAAAAGGTGAAGATATTGATTGGTCAAGTGCGGAAGCTTTAGCTTTTGGATCTCTTTTGGAGGAAGGGTACCCAGTTAGATTAGTTGGCCAAGACTCTGGTAGAGGTACTTTTAGTCAGAGACATTCTGTTTTACGTAATCAATTAGATAATTCCAGATACATTCCTTTAAATAATATATCAAATAATCAAAAAAAATTTGAAGTAGTAGATAGTTTTTTATCAGAGCTTGCAGTTTTAGGATTTGAGTATGGATATAGTTTAGTTGAACCAAATACTTTAACTCTTTGGGAAGCACAATTTGGAGATTTTGCTAATGGTGCACAAGTCGTAATTGATCAATTCATTGCATCAGGTGAGCGAAAATGGTCTAGAGCATCCGGTTTAGTCATGCTTTTACCACACGGATATGAAGGTCAAGGACCTGAACATTCATCTGCAAGATTAGAGAGATTTTTGCAACTATGTTCCAATGATAATTTGCAAGTAATGAACTGTACAACTCCAGCTAATTATTTCCATGCTTTAAGAAGACAGATGCACAGAGATTTTAGAAAACCACTAATTATTATGACACCTAAGTCTTTGTTACGGCATAAGTACTGTGTATCTAGTCTTAAAGATTTTAGTAAAAAAAATTCATTTCACAGAGTTTTATGGGATCATGCTGTTGACCCACAAGTGAGTGGTTTTATAAAACTTAAAAAATCAAAAAAAATAAGAAAAGTAATTTTATGTTCAGGAAAAATTTACTTTGACCTTTTAGAAGCGAGAGAAAATAAGAAAGTAGATGACATTATATTTTTTAGAATTGAACAACTTTATCCATTTCCAGCTAAAAGTCTTGTACAAGAATTGAAACCATATGCTAAAAATGCTGAATTTTATTGGTGCCAAGAAGAGCCAAAAAATATGGGCGCATGGTTCTCTGTAAGAGATTATATACAATGGACATTGGATAGTATTAAGGCTAATAATAATAAGATTTCTTATATTGGAAGAAGCCCAGACGCATCTCCGGCAACTGGATATGTAAAAAGGCATATTTCTCAACAAAAAGAAATAATAGAGAAAGTTTTTGAGTAAATGATTGAAAAAATTGTCGTTCCAGTATTGGGTGAAAGTATCACTGAAGCAACTGTCTCAAAGTGGTTAAAAAAAGAAGGTGATAATGTGGAAGTTGACGAGCCAATTGTCGAGCTTGAAACAGACAAAGTAAATTTAGAGGTGCCTTCCCCTATTTCAGGAGTTCTAACTGAAATCATTTCAAAAGATGGTTCAGTAGTAGAGGTTGGGGCTCTTCTAGGTTCAGTATCTGAAAATGGTTCAGGCTCACCTAAAGACCATATTATTAAAAAAATTAAACCTACCAAGAAAAAAGAGAATGTTATTGTTTTAGAGGAAAAGAAGAAAGAACCAATAATTGATGAGGAAAAACCCCAAGAGCAACCGCTAGTATTAACTGATGAGTTAAAAGAAGAAGATGAATTAGAAAAACAAGGTGAACAAGAAACCTTATCTCCTGCTGTTAGAAAAATTGTTGCTGAAAATAATATTGATATTAACTCAGTAAAGGGCTCAGGTAAAGATGGAAGAGTTTTAAAAGGAGATTTGATTAATCTTATGGGTGTAAATCCACCTCCTTCTGAAAGAAAGATTAAATATGGTCAAGAGGAAAGAATTAAAATGACCAGACTTAGACAAACAATAGCAAAAAGATTAAAACAAGCTCAAGAAAATGCTGCCTTACTTACAACTTTCAATGAAGTTGATATGTCGAATGTGATGAACATGAGGAAAGATAACCAGGAGGATTTTCAAAATAGATACGGCATTAAATTAGGGTTTATGTCATTTTTTGTTAAAGCTTGTGTAGTTGCACTGAAAAATTTTCCAGCTGTTAACGCTGAAATTGAAGGCGATACAATTGTTTATAAAAATTATTATAATATTAGTTTTGCGGTTGGTACTGATAAGGGTCTTGTAGTTCCGGTCCTTAAAAATGCTGACGAATTATCTTTCGCAGACATAGAAAAAAATATTAAAGAAATTTCAGAAAAAGCTAGGGATGGGAAATTAACAATTGAAGATCTTCAAGGTGGAACTTTTACTATTAGCAATGGTGGTGTTTATGGCTCAATGCTTTCAACACCAATATTAAATTTGCCTCAATCAGGTGTTTTAGGGATGCATAACATTGTTGATAGACCAGTTGTAGTCAATGGTGAAATAAAAATACGACCAATTATGTATTTAGCGCTTTCTTATGATCATAGAATTATAGATGGAAAAGAGTCTGTCTCATTTTTAAAGATGGTTAAAGAAAATTTAGAGGAACCAAGAAGGTTATTTTTAGATATATAATGTCAGATAAATTTCAAGCAGTTGTTATTGGTGGTGGTCCTGGAGGTTATGTTTGTGCCATCAGGCTTGCTCAATTGGGTCTTAATACTGCATGTATAGAGTCTAGGGGTTCTCTAGGAGGCACTTGTTTAAATATTGGATGTATTCCATCAAAAAGTTTATTAAATTTGTCAGAAGAATTTAGTAAAGTAAAAAATTTATCGAATAAAGGCATTGAAGTTGGTGACGTAAAATTGAATTTACCAAAAATGATGAAAAGTAAAGAAAAGGCAGTTACAGTTCTCACTAAGGGTGTGGAATTTTTATTAAAAAAAAACAAAGTAACTTATTTTAAAGGAACTGGAAGTTTTAAATCAAAAAAAGAAATTATAATCAGAGATGACAAAAATAAAGAAACAATTATTCAAGCTGAAAAAGTAATAATTGCTACTGGATCTCTTCCTGTATCTTTACCAAAAATTGATTTTGATGAAAAAATTATTGTCTCATCTACAGGTGCTTTAAACTTAGAAAAAGTACCACAAAAAATGGTTGTTGTAGGTGGTGGATATATTGGTTTAGAAATGGGATCTGTTTGGTCTCGTCTTGGAGCAGAAGTGCATGTTGTTGAGTTTTTAGATCACATAACTCCAGGAATGGATAAAGAAATTTCACAAGAGTTCATGAAAATTCTCAAAAAGCAAGGGATTAAATTTCATTTACAGCACAAAGTCGAAAAAGTAACAAAAAATGAATTAGGTGCGGTTGTTTCAACATCTGACAAAGATGGAAATAAAAAAGATTTTGAGTGCGATGTTGTTCTGATTTCTGTCGGAAGAAAACCCAATACTAATGGATTAAATTTGGAAAAAATTGGTGTGAAGATTGATGAAAAAAATAGAATTAAAACTAGTAAAGCTTTTCAAACAAATTTAGATAATATTTATGCTATTGGAGATGTAATATCAGGACCAATGCTTGCTCATAAAGCAGAGGATGAAGGAATTGCAGTTGCAGAAAATATTGCAGGCCAATCAGGTCATGTAAATTATGATACGATACCAGGTGTTATTTATACAACACCAGAGGTGGCTTCTATCGGAAAAACTGAAGAGCAATTAAAGGAAAAAAATATCCAATATAAAATTGGTAAATTTTCATTTATGGCAAATTCTAGAGCAAAAGCTATAGATGATGCTGAGGGTTTTGTGAAGATCTTAGCAGATGAAAAAACTGATAAGGTGTTAGGTGCTCATTTAATAGGTCCTCATGCTGGAGAATTGATCGCCGAAATTGGTATTGCAATGGAGTTTGGTGCAAGTTCAGAAGATATAGCTAGAACTTGCCATGCTCACCCTACTTTTTCTGAAGCTGTTAAAGAAGCAGCACTGTCTGTTGATAAAAGAGCAATACACTCTTAAGTATATTTTAGAATTTCTAAGTATATCTTAATATCCAAAAAATGAAATTTCCGATTCTTATACCTAATATATTTAATTATCCTTTTACCTATGAAAGTGATCTTAAATTACAAATTGGAGATTTTGTAGAAGTTCCATTTGGTAAATCTAAATCAATTGGTGTAGTATGGAATGAATTTGAAAAGAAAAATAATAAAAATTTTGAAATCAAAAAGATAATTCGAAAATTAGAAATTCCAAGTTTAAAAAAAAATACATTAAAATTTTTAAATTGGTTTTCTAATTATAATATTGTGCCTAAAGGAATGGCTTTAAAGTTAGTGTTGTTAGGTGGCAAACCGGTTGGACTTTTAGAAGAAAAATTCTATCAAAATTTTGATTTAAAATTTAAAAAAAACTCGATTAAATTAACTTTAGAACAAAAAAAAGCTTTAGATCAAATAAATCTTTCAAATAAAAAATTTAATGTTCATGTTTTGCAGGGTACCACTGGGTCAGGTAAAACAATTGTTTATTTTGAAGCTTTAAAAAAAGTATTGGAAAAAAACTATCAGGGTTTAATTTTACTACCTGAGATAGGTTTAACAAGTCAGTTTGAAAATAAATTTATTGAATTCTTTGGTTTTAAACCAGCAATTTGGCATTCCGGAATTACAAAAAAAAATAAAGAAATTATTTGGAGCGGAATAATTTCCAAAAAAATAAAGGTTGTGATTGGTGCAAGATCATCATTGTTTTTACCATTTACAAATCTAGGACTAATTATAATTGATGAAGAACATGATCAATCATACAAACAAGATGAAGGAATAATATATAATGCAAGAGATATGGCAATATCTAGAGCCTCATTTGAAAATATTCCAATAAATTTAATTACAGCAGTTCCATCAGTTGAAACTTATGAAAATATAAAAAAGAGTAAATACAAAATTTCAAAACTCAAAAAAAGATATCAAAACGCATCATTACCAAATTACGAAATTATAAATATGAATAACGCGAAACTTGAAAAACAATCTTGGCTTTCAAATGAAATTATTCAAAAAGTTAATTATCATTTAGATAAAAAAAACCAGGTTTTATTTTTTTTGAATAGAAGAGGATTTTCACCAAATGTTTTTTGTAAAAAATGTTTTAATAAATTTTCTTGTCCTAACTGCTCAATAAATTTGGTTTACCATAGGAATAAGAATTACTTACTATGTCATTATTGTGGATTTAAAACTTCTCTAAATAGAAGTTGTGTAAAAGATGGAAATTGTCAATTCATATTTAGCGGACCTGGGGTTGAAAGAATTTCAGAGGAAGTGAAAAAAATTTTTCCACTGAAAAAAATTGAAATTTTTTCAAGCGATACAATGAATAAGAAAAGTTCAAAAGAAAAACTCGAAAAAATAATAAATAGTGAGATTGACATTTTGATTGGAACCCAATTAATTTCAAAAGGATTTCATTTCCCTAATTTAAATTGTATTGTTGTTGTTGACATTGATTTGTCATCTAACGGACATGATCTAAGGGTTGCAGAAAAAAATTTACAATTATATCATCAATTATCTGGGAGAGCTGGACGAACAGGTCAGCCATCTACTGTTTATTTTCAGACTTATAATACTAACACAAAAATGATATCTGATATCACAAATGAAAATCCTAGTATTTTTTTAGATAAAGAAGTAGAAATTAGAAAACAAAACAATCTTCCACCATTTCAAAGATTTATATCTCTAATTTTAACAGGTGAAAATGAAAATAAATTAGAGAAAGAAGCTTTACGTTTTAAAGGTTTTATAGAAAATAAGATTAATGGGAAAATTTTAGGCCCGGTGAGTGCACCTATTTTTAGATTAAAGAAAAAATTTCGTATAAGATTATTAATTAGAGGACCTAAAACTCTAAAATTACAAAACTCTTTAGCTAATATTATTCCAAAATTTAAATTTTTGTCTGGAATAAAACTTTCAGTTGATGTTGATCCAATAAGCTTCAATTAAAGGCCAAAAAAAACAATTTTTAGCTAATGTGTTGCTTGAAGACTATAATTGCATGTGTTAATTAAATCGTGATTTTAAAATTAATCATAGACATTTAAAGGTTATAAATTGAGTAAAAACAAGGGATTTTCTGATACGTCTGCTAATAGGTATTCTTTAGCTTTATATGAGCTTGCCTCTGAGGCTGGTTTGACAACTAAAGTTGAAGAAAATTCAAATAGTTTTCTAGAATTAATATCGAATAGTAAAGATTTTAGAAATTTAATTAAAGACCCTACTTTAAGTCAAGAAATTTTAAAAAATGTTATGAACAAAATGTCTGAAAATTTTAATCTTGAGACTTTATTTAAAAATTTTTTAAATTTTTTAATTCTAAAAAGAAGATTTTTTTATATTCAACAAATACTAATTAGTTTTAATGAAATTTGTTCTGAAAAAAAAGGAGAGTTAAAAGCAGAAATCAAATCAGCCAAAGATCTTTCTCAGCAAGAGATCAATAAAATTACAGAAGAACTATCTAATACTTTTAAATCAAAGATAAAATTAAATTATAATCACGACAAAAGTTTAATTGGAGGTTTAGTTGTACAAGTAGGAAGTACGATGATTGATACCTCTATTAAAAACAAATTACAACAAATCGAAAATAGAATGATAGAGGCATAATATGGAAATTAATCCTTCAGAAGTTACAAAAATTTTAAAAGAACAAATAAAAAATTTCGGTGAAAAAGCTGAAATTTCTGAAGTTGGACAAGTTTTATCTGTAGGTGATGGTATTGCTCGTATTTATGGTTTGGATAATGTTCAAGCTGGAGAAATGGTTGAATTTTCTGATGGGTCAAAAGGAATGGCTTTAAATTTAGAGAGTGAAAATGTTGGAGTTGTAATTTTTGGAGATGACAGAAACATAAAAGAAGGTGACGTTGTTAAAAGAACAGGTAGTATTGTTGATACACCAGTTGGTAAAGAATTATTGGGAAGAGTTGTTGATGGATTGGGTAACCCTATTGATGGAAAAGGTGCTTTAGATAAGGGAATTAAAAAAAGCAGAGTAGAAGTAAAAGCTCCTGGAATAATTCCAAGACAATCTGTAAGTGAACCAATGCAAACCGGCTTAAAATCGATTGATAGTTTAGTACCAATTGGTAGAGGACAAAGAGAATTAATTATTGGTGATAGACAAACTGGAAAAACAGCAGTTGCAATAGATGCAATCATTAATCAAAAAAAAATTAATGAAAGCGGGGATGAAAAACAAAAACTTTATTGTATATACGTAGCTGTTGGACAAAAAAGATCAACTGTTAGACAAATTCAAAAAACACTGGAAGAGGCTGGAGCAATGGAATATACAACTATTGTTGCCGCAACAGCATCTGACTCAGCTCCATTGCAATTTTTAGCGCCATATACTGGCTGTGCGATGGGTGAATATTTTAGGGACAATGGAATGCATGCTTTAATTATCTATGATGATTTATCAAAACAAGCAGTGGCTTACAGACAAATGTCATTGATACTTAGAAGACCTCCAGGAAGAGAAGCATATCCTGGTGATGTTTTTTATCTTCATAGCAGATTGCTTGAGAGAGCTGCTAAATTAAGTGATGAACATGGAGGCGGCTCTTTAACAGCTCTGCCAATAATTGAAACACAAGGTGGGGACGTCTCTGCTTATATTCCTACCAACGTCATTTCAATAACTGACGGACAGATTTTTTTAGAAACTGAGTTATTTAATCAAGGTATAAGACCCGCGATTAATGTTGGATTATCAGTTTCTAGGGTTGGATCTGCTGCTCAAACAAAAGCTATGAAAAAAGTTTCAGGCTCAATGAAACTTGAATTAGCTCAGTATAGAGAGATGGCTGCTTTCGCTCAATTTGGTTCTGATTTAGATGCTTCAACACAACAGCTTTTAAATAGAGGATCAAAATTAACGGAACTTCTTAAACAAAAACAATACACTCCAATGACAGTTGCTGAGCAAGTAATTTCAGTTTTTTGTGGTGTAAAAGGATATTTAGATGATATTGAATTAAAAGATATATCAGATTTTGAAAGTAAAATCATTGAAAGATGCAAATCTGATAGACCAGAAATTATAGAGTCTATTTTTAGTTCAGGTAAACTAGAGGAAAATTCTGAAAAAATATTAATAGAGGTAATAACTAATTTAAAAAAAACTTTTAAATCTTGATAAATTTATGGCTAGTTTAGATGACTTAAAAAAAAGGATTTCGAGTGTTAAATCCACGCAAAAAATTACAAAAGCTATGAAAATGGTAGCTGCTGCTAAATTAAAAAGAGCCCAAGAGAGTGCAGAAAGAGGAAGACCATATTCTCAAAAAATGAACAATGTTATTCTAAATTTATCTAACGGAATATCAGACAAAGAAAATGCGCCAAAGTTAATGTCTGGAACTGGAAAAGATAAGACGCATCTTTGCGTTGTTTTGACCTCAGATAGAGGTTTATGTGGTGGATTTAATGCAAATATTATTAAAAAGGCAAAAAGTTTTTTTAGAAAATTGGATAAAGAGGATAAAGAGCTCAAAATAATTACAGTTGGATCTAAAGGTAATGATCAATTGAAAAGACTTTATGGAGATAAGATAATAGAGAATATCTCTTTTAAAAATTCAAAAAATGCAAATTATTTTGATGCTGAAAAAGTTGGTAAAATTATTATTGAAAAATTTGAAAAAAATGAATTTGACTTTTGTACAATTTTTTATAATCAATTTAAAAACGTTATTACTCAAATACCACAAGCTCAACAAATAATTCCTCTAAACACGGATATTGATGAGGAGAATAAATCTGAGGAGACTTATGAGTTTGAGCCTGATGAAGATGAAATTTTAAATAATTTGTTGCCAAAAAATATTTCAACACAAATTTTTAAGGCAATGTTAGAGAATTCAGCTAGCGAGCAAGGAGCAAGAATGAGTGCGATGGATAATGCTACTAGAAACGCGGGTGAAATGGTTGATAAACTTACTATTGAATATAATAGAAGTCGTCAAGCAGCAATTACAAAAGAACTAATAGAAATTATATCAGGAGCGGAGAGTTTATAATTATGAGCAAAGGAATAATAACACAAGTTATTGGTGCAGTTGTGGATGTAAAATTCGATGGAGAGTTACCGGAAATTTTAACAGCTTTAGAATGTAAAAATAGTGGCAATAGACTTGTATTAGAAGTAGCTCAACACTTAGGTGAGTCAACAGCAAGAACAATTGCAATGGACGCTACAGAAGGATTAAAAAGAGGTGATGAGGTAATTAATACTAATGCACCAATTAAAGTGCCAGTAGGGCCAGAAACACTTGGTAGAATAATAAATGTGGTTGGAGAGCCAATCGATGAAAGAGGAGTTGTAAAAACAAAAGAAAGTTGGCCAATCCATAGACCTGCACCTGAATTTAATGATCAATCGACTGAAACAGAAATACTAGTTACAGGCATTAAGGTAATCGATTTACTAGCTCCTTATGCAAAAGGTGGAAAAATTGGATTATTTGGTGGAGCTGGAGTCGGTAAAACAGTTTTAATTATGGAATTAATTAATAACGTTGCAAAAGCACATGGTGGTTTTTCCGTTTTTGCTGGAGTTGGAGAAAGAACAAGAGAAGGAAATGATTTGTATCATGAAATGATGGAGTCAGGTGTAATAAAACCAGAAGGTCCTGGTTCGAAAGCAGCTTTGGTATATGGTCAAATGAATGAACCTCCAGGTGCAAGAGCAAGAGTAGCCTTAACAGGTTTGACCGTTGCAGAATATTTTAGAGATCAAGAAGGTCAAGATGTTTTGTTCTTTGTTGATAATATTTTTAGATTCACTCAAGCAGGTTCAGAAGTTTCAGCACTTTTGGGAAGAATTCCTTCAGCGGTTGGATATCAACCAACTTTGGCGACTGATATGGGAAATTTGCAAGAGAGAATAACAACTACTAATAAGGGGTCTATTACTTCCGTTCAAGCAATTTATGTTCCTGCAGACGACTTAACAGATCCAGCGCCAGCCACATCTTTTGCTCACTTAGATGCTACAACAGTTCTTTCGAGACAAATTGCTGAGATAGGTATTTATCCAGCTGTAGATCCTCTAGACTCTACATCTAGAATTCTTGATCCCAGAATAGTTGGTGATGAACATTACAGAGTAGCTCGTGAGGTACAAAAAATTTTACAAACTTACAAATCTCTTCAAGATATTATTGCAATTCTAGGAATGGATGAATTATCAGAGGAAGATAAATTAGTGGTTGCAAGAGCAAGAAAGATTCAAAGATTTTTATCTCAACCTTTCTTTGTTGCAGAAGTCTTTACAGGTTCTCCTGGAAAACTAGTAGATTTAGAGTCTACCATCAAGGGGTTTGATGCAATTTGCAAAGGTGAATATGATCACCTTCCAGAAGCCGCATTTTATATGGTTGGAACAATTGAAGAGGCTATTGAAAAAGCTGAAAAAATTAAAAAAGATGCTGCTTGATGGGTGAAGAATTCAATTTAGAAATTATTAATCCGGATAAGTCTTTTTTAAATAAAAAAGATGTTACCGAAGTTGTAGTTCCAGCACTAGAGGGTGAAATGGGTATTTTGAAAGATCATATATCAATTATTTCGTTCTTAAAACCAGGTATAATTAAAGTTTACTCAAAGTCTGGTGAGGCTCAGTATTATATAGAGGACGGGATTTTAGAGTTTAAAAATAATAACTTATCTGTTCTAACTAGTTCAATAATAAATGTAAAAGATTTAGAGAAAAGTAAAATACAAGAATTAATGAAATTAGCCGAAGAAGATGTTGGAAAATCAGATCTAAATGATCAATCAAGATATCTTGTGGATCAAAAAATTGAAGTTTTAAAATCTATCAATTAATTATTTCTTTTATCTGAGACTTTAATTTTTTATAAACTTCAAGTTTAAAATCTACTACAACTTCTGTGATCATATCTAAATCTATCCATTTCCATTCTAAAAACTCAGGTTTCTTCGTATTAATATTTATTTTATCATCAGTTCCCAAATATCTCATAATAAACCATTTTTGTTTTTGACCTTTATATTTTCCTTTCCATATTATCCCAAGTAAATGTTTTGGTAGTTCATAGGTAAGTATTTCATCTATTTCTTTAATCAATTCTACATCTTTAATACTTGTCTCTTCTTCTAACTCCCTGAAAGCAGCTGACAGAAAGTCTTCATCTTTATCTACACCCCCCTGAGGCATTTGCCAAAAGTTTTTTGGATTATCAATTCTTTTTGCAACAAAAATTTTGTTTTCTTTATTCAAAATTACAATTCCAACACCACTTCTTAGTGGTAAATTTCGAAGTTTTTTATCCATTTTAACCGTTAATAAGTTTTATAGCGTAATTTAATTGATTATCAGTTTCAGTTTTTATTAGAAAGTCATCAGAGTCCTCATCAACCTCTATATCTGGCGATACGCCAACCTGTGAAATTGATTTCCCTGATGGCAAATAGTATTTTGCAACAGTGATTCTTATTGCGCCTTCATTTTTAAGTGGAATTATTGATTGAACTGAACCTTTTCCAAAACTATTTTCACCTATAAGAATTGCTCTTTTATGATCTTTTAAAGCACCAGCTACAATTTCAGACGCAGATGCTGAACCATAGTTAATTAAGACCACTAAAGTTTTCCCATTTGTGAGATCACCTTTTTTTGCAAACCATTTTCTATTTTCAGACGTCTTTCTACTTTTAGTGGATACAATTTCTCCATCTTCAAGAAAAAAATCTGAAATTCTAATTGCCTGAGAGAGCAGACCACCAGGATTATTTCTTAAATCTAAAATATAAGCTTTTACCTTTTTATCTTTTTCTAATTTATTTATTTCTCTCTCAATTTGTTTTCCACTATTTTCGTTAAAAGAAGTTAATCGAATATAACCAATATTTTTTTCTAATAAATCAGATTTGACTGATTTTATTTGTATTATTTCTCTTATGATATTGAATGTAAGTGCTTTTTTTTCTCCTCTTCTTCTAATTGTTAAATTTATACTAGATCCAACTGGACCTCTCATTAATTCCACTGCCTCTGTTAAAGATTTTCCTTGTACTTGAGTATCATTAATTTTTACAATGTAATCTCCAGCTTTAATTCCAGCTTTAGATGCAGGAGTATCATCAATCGGAGATATAACTTTTACAACTCCAGACTCCATACTTACCTCAATTCCAAGACCACCAAATTCACCACTAGTTTCAGTTTGCATTTCATTATAAATTTCAGGTGACATATATGAAGAATATGGATCTAAAGATTGCAAAAGACCATTAATTGCTGAGTCCATACTTTCAGATTGGTTTATTTCATCAACATATTCTTTATTAATTTTTTCAAGCACTTCTCCAAATAAATCTATTTTTTTATAAATTTCATTTTCAGATGAAAAAGCAAAACTAAAATAAAAAAAATTGATAATAAATGCTGTTACAAATAATCTTTTACTCATATGATTAATTTCTCTTTTGGAATTAACTCAGACCAAATTTTCTCTAGTTCGTAAAATTTTCTTTTCTCAGGATGAAAAATATGAATGATCAAATCAATTCCATCAACCAATTTCCATTCATTACTATCTTTACCTTCGATCTTAGAATTCTTAATCCCGTTGTCTTTCAATTTCTCAAGTACTTGTTCTGACAATGATTGTATATGTCTTGAGGAAGTTCCACTAGCTATGATCATATAATCTGCCATAGAGCTTTTATCTTTTAAATCTATGCTTATTATATCTTGAGCTTTGTTTGTATCTAGAGTGCTAATAATGATTCGTTTTAGATCAGATATTTTGTCCATTAATTATGCTAAACATTATCAAATTTTTCTTAATTGAGAAGATGAAATATTGACTTTATTAAACTTAACAAATTTCAAATTTTTACCTTTTAATGTTTTAAATGATAATGAATTTAATGATTTTTTTTTGTAGCCATGGCGATCAAATACAACAATATTACATTTTTGTGAAATTATTTTCCATTTATGCCATTTGTGAAAATTAATTAAATTATCAGCTCCCATTAAAAAATAAATTTCTGATTTAGTAATTTTTTTTATATAATTAATTAGATTTATTGTTTTATTCGATCTTATTAAATCTTCGTAGAATTTTACATTTATAAAGTGGTTTTTTCCTATAATTTTTTTACAACTTTTAATTCTTTTATTGATAGTATTTTTACTACTTTTTTTTAGTGGATTTTTTTTTGTAATAGCCCAAATAACTTTCTTTAATTTAAATTTTTTAACAGCCTCTTTTGATATCGCTAAGTGTCCTTTATGGGCTGGATCAAAAGACCCACCAAGAACACCCAATTTTTTTTTTATTTTCAATTTATTTCCTAATTTTTCCATTGCTACTTACTAAGTACTTGTAAGAAACTAATTGATTTAATCCAACAGGTCCTCTTGGTGGAAGAGTACTTGTTGATATACCAACTTCACCACCAAATCCAAATTCACCCCCATCAGCGAATTGTGTAGATGTATTGTGCATTGCTATTGAACTTTTGATATTTGTCAAAAATTTTTTTGCAGTCATATTGTTTTGAGTAATAATACAATCAGTATGCATAGTTCCATATTTGTTAATATGTTTTACAGCTTCATTGTGATCTTTAACTGTTTTTACCGATACAATTGCTGAAAGGTATTCTTTTGACCAATCTTTATCATTAGCTTTAAGTATATTTCCTTCATAAAATTTTCTTGTTTCATTATCAGCAATAATTTTACAACCATGGTTTTCTAAATTTTTTAAAATTGGGTTAATCATCTTTTTTATGATCTTTTTATGGAATAATATTGTCTCAGTAGCTCCACATATTGCAGTATTTCTAAGTTTTGCATTTAAAACAACTTTTTTTGCTAATTTAAGATTTGCATCTTTGTCAATAAAAGTGTGACAAATTCCTTCTAAGTGACCAATAGTTGGTACCTTAGACAATAATTGAACTTTTTTAACTAATTCCTTCCCCCCTCTTGGAATTATTACATCAATAAATTTATTCATATTAGTCAACATAAAATCAACTGCTTTTCGATTTTTTATATTTATAAACTGCACAAAATTTTTATCTATTTTGTTTTTTTTCAAAGACTCTCTAAACAATTCAGATAAAATTTTATTTGAGTAAAATGCTTCTGTTCCTCCTTTTAATATAACCGGATTTCCAGATTTAAAGCATAATGATGCAACATCTGAAGTAACATTAGGTCTACTTTCATAAATTACTCCAATCACACCCATCGGTATAGAAATTTTGGAGATAGTGAGGCCATTGGGCCTTTTCCATTTTTCCAATATGATGTTTGTTGGATCTTTTAGTTTAATTATTGACTTAATAGTGTCTATAATATCAGAAATTTTTTTTTCATTCAAAATCAATCGATCTATTAAATTGCTCTTAATCCCTTTTTTTTGTGCATTATTGATGTCTTTTTTATTTTGATTGATAATTAATTTCTTTCTCTTGTTTAACAATAAACAATAATCTTTCAAAACTTTATTCTTTTTTTTTGTTTCTACATTTAAAGAAAAAGCTTTTTTTGATTTTTGTCCAATAATATTTAATTTTTTTCTCATTATATTTTAACCATATCATCTTTATGAACGACTTCGGACTTAGTAATATAACCAAGAATTTTTTGAATTTCATTAGAATGGCATCCTAAAATTTTGGTTATTTCCTCTGATGAAAAGGAACTTAACCCTCTTGCAAATTCTTTACGTTTATTATCTAAAATTTT
>CACFGT010000003.1 GCA_902565935.1 uncultured Pelagibacteraceae bacterium | reverse complement strand
TTTTTCAATAATATCAGCTTTAGCACCTAGGTCGACTAACTCACCCATTTTGCTTATTCCTCTTCCATACATTAAATCAAACTCAACAACTTTGAATGGTGGTGCAACTTTATTTTTAACTACTTTTACTCTTGTAGTATTTCCAATAATTTCATCTTTATCTTTGATGGCACCAATTCTTCTAATATCCATTCTTACTGATGAATAAAACTTAAGAGCATTTCCACCTGATGTTGTTTCAGGACTTCCAAACATAACTCCAATTTTCATTCTAATTTGATTAATGAAAATCATCATTGTGTTTGTATTTGAAATTGAACCAGTCAATTTTCTTAAAGCCTGACTCATTAATCTTGATTGAAGACCAACATGATGATCTCCCATCTCACCTTCAATTTCAGCTTTTGGAGTTAAAGCAGCAACAGAGTCAATTACTATAACTGAAATAGACCCTGATTTTACTAGTGTATCAGCGATTTCTAGAGCTTGCTCACCAGCATCTGGCTGAGAGATTAAAAGCTCTTCAGTATTTACTCCTAATTTTTTTGCATAAACTGGATCTAAAGCATGCTCTGCATCAACAAAGGCACAAATTCCACCCGCCTTTTGAGCTTCAGCAACTACTTGTAATGCTAATGTTGTTTTTCCAGAAGACTCTGGTCCATAAACCTCAATAATTCTTCCTTTAGGTAAACCACCTATTCCCAAAGCTAAATCTAAGCTTAAAGAACCTGTAGATATCGACTCGATATCCATTGCTCTTTTTTCACCCAACTTCATAACCGAACCTTTTCCAAAATTGTCAGTTATCTGGCTAATTGCAGCATCTAATGCTTTGTTTTTTTCTTTAATATCCATTTCTTGGTCTTTAGTAGATTTAACTACTTTTAAATTATTCTTTGTCATTTAAAGCTTCCTTTTTATTAATTATTAACACTCGAATCATAAAATTATTATGTACTACTTTTGTTCTCATTTGCAAGATTTAATTAGTATAACTCAAAAAACCCTTATATTACTTGATTTTTAAATAAGTACTATTCAACAATCCAACAGATTTAAGAAGGTTAAATTGTGAGAGAATGTAATTTCTCTCAGAATCAGCTAATGAAATTTGTGCATCAAGCAAAAGGGAATTTGATTGTATAACTTCTAAAGTGGTTCTTTTGTTAGAACCACTATTATATTCTGCAAGAATTCCTTCACTTGCAATTTCAGCGGCGTTCACTTGAGATCTAACAGAATTTAATAAGCTTTGATTTGACTGATAGCTAGACCATGCACTAGCAACGTTTGTTTGGTTCTCTTTAATCATGTCATCAAGTAATAAACTTTTTTGTAATTCTAAACTTTGATTTTTTTTTAATGTAGCAATATTTTTTCCTCCTGAATAAAATGGCCAAGTAACAGTAGCTTTTAAAACATCTTTTTCTCTTTCATCATAAGTTGCACTTAAATCCTCTGTTTTGGATTTATCGAATGAAAGAGTAGCAGTTGGTGCTAAATCTGATTTTGCATTTGAAGTATCTTTTCTTGATTGCTGATATTCAAATTCAGATATCTTTAAATCTGGATTATTTTTCTTTGACAGCTCAATTGCTGCCTCAAGAGTACTAGGTAAATCTATTTCAATTATTGAGGATTTAGATAACAATTCTGGATCTGATATTTCACCTATAACATTTTTATAATTGAGTAAACCAATTAGAAGATTGCTTTCTGCCTGTATCAATTTTGCCTGTGCTTCAGCTAAAGATGACTCTGATTGAGCAACATCTGATAAAGTAATTTGACCTCTTTCTAACCTAATTCTGTCGGTTTCAACCTGTCTATCTAATAAATTTACATTTGATTGATTGATCTTAAATTTTTCATTGGCAGCTATCAAACCAGTGTAAGCTTCAATAGACTTATATAAAATATCTTGTTCTTTTTTTAATAATTTTGCTTTTGATAAATCTAAACCAATTTTACTTTTTTCAAGCTCTGCTCGTCTGCCGAAGTCAATGAGTGTCTGTGTAATGGTAATTGATTGTTCTGTTGGATCAACATCATCTAATCTTGCATCACCTCCACTCTGTTTAGTTAGTTTTTCAGTACTTTCCTCACTTTGTGTTCCACTTAAAGTAATTGTCGGAAGATAAGCACTTCTAGAAACTTTTAATTCTTGTTCTGAAATATTTATACTTTCTCTTTCTGCATTAAGTTCTGAATTATCTTCATAAGCTTTTTTTAAAGCTTGAGTAAATGTTTCAGCATTAACTTTTGAAATTAAACACAAAATACAAAAGAATGTTATAAAAATTTTTTTCATTTGTTTTTATATAACGCAGATTTAATTTGATGGTTAGTATTTAAATTGAAAATTATTGATGCATATTTAGGCATATGCCTAAACATATTTTGAGTAATTCTTTGATAAGTTTGCATAAAATTAATAACATCTCCTCTGCTCATAATTTTTAAGTTAGATTTGATTTTACTTTTAATCCAAAGTTTACGCTCTTGTTTTAATCTCCATTTTTGTAACAAACTAAAATTTTTTGCTCTTAAATAAATTAAACAATTTAATTGAGAATATAAATTTTTGTATTTTAATTTTAATTGTTGATTAACATACTTTCTCCAAATCTGTTTTTGATCTTTTGCTTTTTCCATTGAATTAATTGTTTTTTTTAATGTGTTATTTTTTTCTGATTTTGCTCCAACGCACCAACCTTCAAAAATAACTACATCAGGCCTTACTTTTAAATCATACCAGTGTTTTTTTGAAAATCTATCATCAATAGCTTTGTTAAAAGTTGGAAGTTTGAGTCTTTTGAATTTCTTACTTTTAGCTTTTTTAAAGAAATTCAACATCATATTGATATCGTGAGTTCCGGGCACTCCTCTTGTCAAAAGCATTGGGTGAACTCTTTTTGATAAGTTTATTCTCTCTTTTCTTGTTTTATAAAAATCATCAATAGAAATTCTAAAGACCTTCAATTTAAAATATTTAGTAAGAATTATTTTTATAAGTGAACTTATAGTTGTTTTGCCAGTTCCCTGACCTCCTGCTAAACCCACAAAAAAAGGTCTTTTTTTAATGCTCTTTTTGCTTATCCAAAAACATAAAGGAATTAAGAAAGATTTAATCATTTTTTCTTTATTTTTGAATTTATCAGCTTTTGTTTCTTGAGACTTAATAAACTTAAAACAATCTTTTTTTACCTTACCAAAGCATAAGCTAAATTGTTGCATGAAAATTATTTTTTATCCAAAGGATGATTTTGACCATCGTTTACAGGAATTTCTTTTAAATCAAAAGTATTTATTTCATCAATGCATCCAACATTAAATCCTGTCATGGCTGGATTAATTCTTGGATTGTGATGAGTATAAATTCCACAGTCTGAGCAAAAATAATGTTTAGCGACTTTTGAGTGAAATTGATAAAGCTTTAATTTATCTTCCCCTTTAACAATTTTAAAATCCTCATTTTTTACCATCGACATGATTGCTCCTTTTCTTTTACAAATAGAGCAATTACATTTTATTACCTTGGCCAAATCTCCGTCTAAATTTATTTCTGCTTCAACAGCTCCACAATGACAAATTAGTTTTTTCATTTGATATTTTAAACTATCCTTGGTTGAAGTTATCCACAAGCATACAAAATGTAGTTTTGATGTTCACGTTTTGATTCACTTTTGATTCAGTTACAGACTCAAAATACAACCTCTTGAATGTATTGTATAAATGCTCTATAAATAAGAACAAAACAAGAACATGAAACTAACTGTCCCTTATTATTTACATAAAGCTGGTGCTGGTTTTCCCTCACCTGCTACTGATTATATCGAGGAAGATATCGATCTAAACATGCATCTAATCAAAAATGTTCCAGCTACTTTTATTATCAGAGTTCAAGGAAAATCCATGGTGGATGTTGGTATTAATGATGGAGATTTATTAGTTGTTGATAAAAGTTTAAAACCAAAAAACTTTTCAACAGTTATAGCAAATGTTCATGATGAGCTTGTAGTTAAAACTTTAGTTCAAGAAAGAGATAAAAAATTCCTAACATCTGGATCTAAAGATTTTTCTAATAGAATTTTAATCAATGAAGAAGAAGATGTCTTTATTTGGGGGGTTGTAACTTATGTCATCCATTCAACGTACTAAAAAAATAGGCTTAGTTGATTGTAATTCTTTCTATGTTTCATGTGAAAGATTATTCAATCCAAAAATAAGAAAAAAACCTGTAGTTGTTTTATCAAATAATGATGGTTGTATTATCTCTAGATCTAACGAAGCAAAAGCTTTAGGAATTAAAATGGGTGAACCTTATTTTAAAGCGAAAGATATTATTGTTAAAAATAAAGTCGAGGTTTTTTCGTCAAATTATTCTTTGTATGGAGATTTATCTAGAAGAGTGATGAGAACTCTTAAAAGATTTAATACAGAAATAGAAGTATATTCAATTGATGAGGCATTTATAGATTTATCTAATTTTCCAGACTCTGAAGTTGAAGAAGTTGGAAGAGATATTAGAGAAACAGTTTTACAGTGGACAGGCATTCCAACTAGTATAGGAATTGCTAAAACTAAAACTTTGAGTAAAGTCGCAAATCATATTGCAAAGAAAAAACAATCTGGTGTTGTTAGTTTAATTGGTGTAGAAAATTTGGACCCGATTTTAGAAAAAGTTGAAATTAATGATGTGTGGGGGGTTGGAAAACAGCTTACTAAATTTTATCAAAAAAACGGAATTTATAATGCCAAACAACTCAAAAATAAATCTAATACCTGGATAAAAAAATGTTCCAATGTTTTAAGTTCTAGAACCGCAATGGAGCTTAGAGGAGTACCTTGTATTAATTTAGAGACCACACAAACTAAAAGAAAAAGTTGTGTTGTTTCAAGGTCATTTGGAAAAAGAATTGAAAAATTTCAAGAATTAAAAGAAGCAGTTGCGAACTATTGTTTAAATGCATCTGAAAAAATTAGATCCGAGTCTTTAGTTGCAAAAGCGATCACAGTGTTTGTTAGAACTAGTCCTTTTCAAAGAGATTATGGTTATTATTCAAATGCTAAAACAATTGATTTTCCAATTGCAACAAACAATAGTATTGAGACTGTGAAAACTGCGATTTCAATACTTGAGAGTATATTCAAAAACGGTTATCGCTATCAAAAAGCAGGTGTCATGCTTACAGGACTACGTAATGATGATAATAGAAAAAATTTATTTTCATCAGAAAAAGATGAAAAAATAAAAAGCTTAATGAGATCAATAGATAATACTAATTATAGATATGGAAGATCCACATTAAGTCTTGCTAGTGCTGGTGTACATAAAAAATGGAATATGAGAAGACAATATTCTTCGAAAATAGATACAGCTGATTTTTATTGTTTACCGACTATTAGAGCTACCTAGTAAAATGACATCTTGGCTCTACTACAGTCCATGAGGATGTGCCTGAATTTCTTTTTAAATAATTATCAAAATTAGAAACTATTTTTCTTTGATAATTATTTAAATCTTTATCATTACTGGACCATTGTTTAAGCCTTTGAATATTTTCATGATTTGGAAATCGTGTGGCATAGGCAGAAAGCCAACCCCAATGACTACTTGAGCTACCGTCTAAATCTTGTCTTTTGTAATCTTTAGCTGGACCAGGGGCTTTCATTTCTTTAGCATATTTAAAAACAATCTCATTGTTCTCAGTAAAATCTATAAAAAATTTAACAATATTATGAAAATTTTTTCCTTTATGATCGTAATCCCAAATATTGTAACCTTGATTTTCAGCAATAATCGCAATGACTGTTAATGCGGTCATAGCTCTTCCTTGATAAAACATTGCCCTGCCCCCTCTTCGAGTTTCAATCGGCATGCTGCCATCTTTTCTTTGAAATTTAATTGCATATTCATAATTTTTGAATGCTTTTCTAAATAACTTGTTATCATTTAGTAGAATACCTAATTGCATATGGCTAATTGCCGAAGATAATGCATGATTATGTGCACTTCTAGGAACTCCAGCTGCTTGAGTACCCTGTTTATATTTATTCAATTCATACATAAGATGCTGATTTTTTTTAACAATCTTTTTAAACCATTCTTTAATAATTTTGTCTTCTTCATGAGGGACAGTTATTCGCTGTTTCGCAAATGAATATCCCGCCATCATTGGCGAAGCAATCCAAAGATTAACTGTTAAAGTATCATTCCAATGTTTTGCTTCATGGTTAGCCGCACCTATTCTTTGAGCTGCATCTGCTTTTGCCCAATCTAAAATTACTCTTTTAACATTTTCACATGCTTCAACATTCCCTCCACCACATGGACGTTTGAAATTTTCAAAATTATTTAATGCATACATAAATCTATTATCAAGACCATAACCTGATGGAGCATCAACCTTTATTACCGGTAAAACAGAATTATTTTGTGAATTGACATACATATTTGAAATACATTTATCTAATTTTTTAGGTATCGGAAAAATAATCTCTGGATTATTAATCACAGCTTTTTTTTTTATTTGTTTGAAATCAGCGTACGAAATATTTGAACAAAAAAATAATGAAATTATTACTACAAGAAATTTTTTAACTTTATTTAACATTTTCTACATCATTGATATTAGAAAGAGATTTATCAAATTCCTCCATATTTTCTCTCAATGCTAAATTTGAAATTAAATAAACTGCAATTAATAATAAAAATAATGGTATTGCAGTTATAATTGAGGCATTACTTTTTATTAATAAGATATATAGAATTACAAATAGAGCAGAACGAATTAAAAATGTTTTTCGAAAAACACTTATTATAGACAAAGAATGTTTTATCAAATTATAAAAGCTCATTTTAGACGGTCCAAAATATCTCGTTCCTCTTATTGATGGAATTGAAAATAATTTATCTTCTATTTTTTTTAAAGATCCCGAAAAGCTATTCCAAGTTGCCTTTTCATTGACCAATTTTTCAACTGTTGACTTAGGCAGACAAGTAAAGTTTCCAAATTTAATAGATTTACCTGTAAAAGTGAAAGTAATCATTTTATGAAATTGATAACATAATTTGAAAATCATGTTCTCTGATCTTTTAATTCTTTCACCAACTATTGGTTGATTGTTTGATTTTTTTGTTTGTTCTAAAAAATCTTTTATTTCTTCAGGTCTATCTTCTCCATCCCCATCCATTGGAATTACATAATCAAAATCCTCTTTTTCAAATATATACTTAAGTCCTGTAGCAATACATCTTGCATGACCTTGATTTTTTTTCATATTTAAAATTTTAATTGAATGAATATTTTCAAAAACTTTTTCATCTTCTGGTCTATCATGATTTGATGCATCATTGACTATTAAGATAGAAATTTCAAAATTTTTTTCTAATTGCAAATTATCTATTTCATCTAATAGCTTGTAGACAGATTGCCAATCATTATAAACAGGAACAAGGATTTTTGCTTTCATAATTCAATATTAATATCTTCCCAAACATACATCATCTACACAAATAAATTGTGAAGATTTATCTAAAATTTCGTTATTTGTAAATCCTTCCCATTTGGGTCTAGATTTTAAATGATAAGAAAGATTTCCTGCCTTCCATTCATCGCCAGTTACAAATTCAATTTCCTTATCAAAATCCATGTTCCAAATAATTTGGACTTTAGCAGCTATCGCTCTACCAGGATAATCAGTTCTTTTATCAGTTTGTGAAATTGAAACATATGAGTATAGCGCAGGTGATAGAAAAAATAAGAAAAGAAAACTGTATAAAAATTGATTTATTTTTTTCAAATTAATTTGAGCTCTAAACAAATAAATTAAAAAAACTCCAAAAAATAGATAAAATGGTGTCATCCACATCGTTCTAATTTTTGATCCTGTAATTACGGAAGTTAAAAACATCAAAAAAATTGGTAAAATATTTATGAAGATTAAAAATAATATTTTTTTATCATTAAAATTAATTCTAGTTTTGAATTTTTTTATTAACAATCCAATTAGAAAGAAAAATGGAATAAGAATAACGATTTGTTTAAAAAGAAAAATTAGAGGAAATTGAAAATGATTTAATATACTAGCTTCATTTATTCCAGTTCTTTTTAGACCATATAAAATTGTTATAAAATCATTATTAAATAACCATATAATATGTGGAACCAATAAAACTAGAAATATCTCAATTGTGATTAAGTATTTAAAATCAAATTTTTTTAGTCTCTTTATAAAAATTAAATAAAAAAACAATAAAACAATCGAAACTAATAAATAACTAAACAAATATTTAGATAAAAATCCTGCAGCTCCAAATAATCCAACAAAAAAACAATCAGCAAACTTTATATCTTTTGACTCATATATTTTCCAAGAATAATAAATAACTAACGACCAAAAAGGTAATTGACAGACGTTTACGTTAAATTCTGGAGTGGTAAAATTATAAAAATAAATAGACTCTATTAACAAAACTGACAACAGACTAAGCTTCATGTCCCCTAAAATCTCATGAGCAAATTTAAATACAAAATAAAAAGCAATTAAAACAAAAATTTGACTTAATAAATAATAAACCCAGTCTTGCGCACCAAAGATATTAAAAAAAACTTCTGTAAAAAAAGCACTCATTGGAGGGTGCTTACTAAATCCCCAATCTAAGTTACTACCCCATGCTAAAGCTTCGATAGTGTCTAACGGAAGATTCTTATTTGTAAGAGTTGGAATAAGAGTCCAAATTATTAAATGAGATAATGCGAAAATAAAAAAAATGTTGTTAATATTTCTATTTAAAACAATCATTATCAATTATTTACAATAATTAAGCTTACTTGACACCCCTAATTTGCTGAATATACTGCCTCGAATTCAATTTTAATATGCCTAAAGCGAGTAAAGTAAAAAAGAAAACATCAAAAGTTAAATCGCCAGCTAAATCTAAAGTAAAATCTTTAGCAAAGCCAAAGATTGTAGATAAAGGACCTATAAAGATTTCAAAAACATATATCCCAAAAGAAACCGAGAAATATATGTGTGAAAAACATAAAGTTTTTTTCAGAATGAAGTTACAGGAATGGAAAAAAGAATTAGTAAAATCTAATAATGAAGCGCTTTATAATGGCAGCATGGATGATAACAGTATTTCAGCAGATATAGTGGACCAAGCAAGTTCATACACAGATAAAAATGTCGAAATGAAAGCAATCAATAGACAAATAAAGTTAATTTCTGAGATAGATAAAGCCTTAGCCAGAATAAGAGAAGATACATATGGTTATTGTTTAGATACAGCTGAACCAATTGGGCTAAAAAGACTAATGGCAAGACCTGTAGCAAAATATACAATTGCTGCTCAAGAAAAACACGAGAAAGACGAGAAAGTTCACGCTGATGACTAAAAAAAAAAGAAAAAGTAAAAAAGTACATAACCCAATAACTTATAACTTTACAAAAAAATATATTTATTTTTATTATGCTTTTTTTTGGATACTTTTGTTAGTTTTTGTATTTACTAGATGAATAAAAAATTTATCTTAATAATCATTGCCATCATAGCTATTGAGCTTTCAGGGCATGGAATTTTTGCTTCTTTGTTTAGATTACTAAATTCTATGAATTAATTAGGGCAAAGGTGGAAATTCATCTTTATTCATAAAAGAAAAACCTTTTTTTACAGCTTCCCTTTTAGATACTTCTAAATACCATCTAGTTAAATTTTCATATTTTTTAAGACCTATATCATGCCATTCATGACGTGCAATCCATGGAAAAGTTCCAATATCTGCAATTGTATAATCACTTCCTGATAAAAATTTTGTCTTTGACAAAACTTCATCAAGTTCTTGATAAATTCTTTTTGAAATTTTAAAATATCTTTCTTCTCCAAATTCACTTTTACCAGGGTTGTAATGATGAAATTGATGATGCTGACCCAACATTGGTCCAATATAGCCCATCTGTGCCATCAACCACTGATTTATTATTGTTCGATCTTTTTTGTCGTAAAATTTTCCGCTTTGTTCTGCTAAATAAATAAGAATTGCTCCAGATTCAAAAATAGACGTATTGTTTTTGTGATCGATAATAACTGGTATTTTACTGAAAGGACTAATTTTTTTAAAACTTTCTTTAAACTGTTCACCTTTATCAATACTTACTTTGGTTACCTTGAAATTGTAACCAATCTCCTCAAGCATAATACTAATTTTTTTTCCGTTAGGAGTATTTGCTGAAAAAAGTTCAATCACTTTTCACACCAAGACGCTCTTTGATAGTTTTTGATGAAGTTGTAAATTCAAATCGATATTTCTCATTTGGCCTTGCCAATTTGAAGCAAGCTCTTGCTGCTAAGGCACCCTCGTGAAAACCTGAAAGAATTAATTTTAATTTTCCAGGATAACTACATATATCACCTACAGCATAAATACCTTTTTGGTTAGTTTCGAATTTTTCTGTATCAACTTCTATAGTTTTTTTATCCATGTTTAGCCCCCAATTAGCTATGGGACCAAGCTGCATTATTAAACCAAAAAAACCTAACACATAATCAGTTTTAAGTGTTTTAAATTCTTTATCATCACTTTTGATATCTATGCTTTCTAATCTATTTTCTCCTTTTATTGCGGTCATTTGATATTTGGTTAAAAGATTTATTTTTCCCTCTTTTGCTAGCTGATGTACTTTATCTACAGTCGCCTGAGCTCCTCTAAATTCATCTCTTCTATGAATTAGATTTACTTTTGAATTTTTTGACAATTCAACTGCCCAATCTAAAGCACTATCACCGCCACCAAAAATACTAACAGTTTTACCTTCAAATATCTTTTTGTCTTTAATTGAATAAAATAATGATTGATTTTCGAATTTTTCACATTCTTTTACAGGAAATTTTCTTGGTTCAAATGAGCCAACACCACCAGCAATAATTACATTAGGAGTTTGAAATATTGTACCATTACTTGTTTTTACATTCCAATTATCGGCCTCTTTTTTAACTTGATCCACTCTTTCACCTAAATGAAATTTTATATTAAAGGGTTTTATTTGATCAATTAGATTATTAGTTAATTCTTCACCAGTACATTCTGGCACAGCTGGAATGTCATATATCGGTTTATCAGGATAGAGCTCGATACATTGTCCACCAATTTTATCTAAATTATCTACTATCTCACAACTTAAACCTATTAATTTAAGTTGATGTGCAGTGAATAAACCTGTCGGACCTGCTCCAATTATAAGTGCATCTGTCTTGATCATCTTATCCTTGTTTGGACGGAATATTTACAGTCAAACCATCTAATTCATCTGAAACTACTATCTGGCAACTTAATCTACTATTTTTTTTTGGTTCAAATGCCATATCTAACATATCTTCTTCACCGTCTTCTTTTTTTGGAATTTTATTAAACCATTCATCTTTGACGTAAACATGGCAAGTTGCACACGCCATGCCTCCTCCACAATCAGCATCAATACCTGGAATATCATTTTGAACAGCACCTTCCATAACTGTAAGTCCATTTTGAACTTCAATAGTATGATCTTTATTGTCATCAGTTATATAAGTAATTTTAGCCATTGAGTTATATATAGGCTTAAAAAAAAATAGGGCAAGTATGTAAAAACATACTCGCCCTATAAATTTAATTTAAACAGTAATTATCTGCTTCTTGCACCAGCTGAACTTACTGCAGCAGCCCAGATTACTAGACCGAATGCAATTTTGTTTATAAAGTCAGCTAAGTTGTAAACTACGTTTAATGAGTTTGCATCTACACCACCTGTTAGGTAACCAAATACATAACCTAATGGGTAAATAGCCCAACCTACAGTTACAATCATTCTCATTGCACCGAACGCAGTTACTAGAGCTTTGTTTCCGCTCTTAGCAGCAGCTTTTCCAGCTTCACCTGAGAATATTTCATAAAGAATGTATACCCAACCTGCCATACCGATTACGAAACCAAGTGTAGCGTTGATGTATCCAGCCTCTCCTAAATATCCACCGATTAACATTACTAATGAACCAATTAACAATCTCCAGAAAATTCCAGAATTTGCTTTTCTTACAGCTACTAGAATTAAATAAAACTCTATCATCTGTAATGGTACAGTAATTAACCAGTCAATATATCTGTATACTGTTGGTGAATCGCCAGTCATCACCCATACTTCTCTCATGTACATATAGTGGATGAATGCAATACCAGTTACTAGCCCTGCAACAGTTACTGACGTTTTCCAGCCAGGAGCAACAGTATTTCTCTCCATAAAGAAAAATGCTGTAGCAGCCAACATACCCATTGAAATTATCCAAAAAGATATTCCAACGAAGTCATCTTGAGCTAACATAGTAGCAGAAGCTGCGTTTGCTACACCTGTGATCCCGATTAGGGCAACAGCTGCTAGAGCAAACAATTTAAGTTTTTTCATAAAAAACTCCCTCTTTAGTTAGTTTTTATTTAGTTTATATAAACTAAGCTTAGCTTTCACTAAGCAAAAGTTGTGGTTAGATACCAAATAAAAACAGTTTATAGAAGGCTTAAATTTGGTTAATTTTCATTGATTTTCCTCATTTTTTAAAATTAAATACAATTTGTGATTTAAAAACCACAAGAAATTTAACTATCGAATCAAATTAATATGTCTGACAAATTTAATAGAATTTACAATGAGTCTATTCAAAATCCTGAAGTTTTTTGGCAAAAAGCAGCTGACGATATATTTTGGTTTAAAAAACCCTCGAAAATTTTAAACAAAACTAATCCACCTTTTTATAAATGGTATGAAGATGGAGTAACAAATACTTGTTATAATGCTCTAGATTTTCACATTGACCAGGGTAAAGGGAAAAAAACAGCTTTAATTTACGATAGTCCAATCACAAGTAACAAAAGTAAATTTACTTACGAAGAATTAAAATCAAAAGTATCAAAATTTGCGGGTGCCTTAAAAGAACAAGGAACAAATAAAGGCGACAGAGTAATTATATACATGCCAATGATACCTGAAGCTGTTATTGCAATGCTTGCATGCGCAAGAATTGGAGCAATTCACTCAGTAGTCTTTGGGGGATTTGCCTCTAATGAACTTGCAAGCAGAATTGATGATAGTAAAGCAAATTTATTGATAACTGCCTCGTGTGGTTTTGAACCAGGAAGAACAGTTGAGTACAAACCTTTAGTGGATGAAGCCATTAAACAAGCAAAACATAAGATTAATAAAATGATTTTATTTCAAAGATCTGGTCATGAAGTAAAATTAAATGCACCAGTGGAGATAAGTTGGGATGAAGCTTTAGCAAATGCAAAAGATGCTGATTGTGTTGAAATGAATTCGAATGAGTTTGCCTATATACTTTATACATCAGGAACTACTGGAACACCAAAAGGCATTGTTAGAGATATTGGTGGACATATTGTTGCTCTGAAGTGGACAATGAAGAATATTTACAACATAGACGAAGACGATATTTGGTGGTCAGCAAGTGATATTGGATGGATTGTTGGTCACTCTTATATTGTTTATGCGCCATTGTTTAAAGGATGCACAACTGTATTATTTGAAGGTAAACCTGTTGGTACACCTGATGCTGGGGCTTTTTGGAAAATAATTTCTGACTATAAAGTAAAATCTTTATTTACAGCTCCAACTGCTTTTAGAGCTATTAAGAAGGAAGATCCTGAAGGTAAATTTTTCTCAAAATATGATTTAAGTAAATTTGAAAGTTTGTTTCTTGCTGGAGAAAGAGCTGACCCTGATACAATTAAATGGGCAGAAAATTTATTGAATGTTCCTGTAATTGATCATTGGTGGCAGACTGAAACAAGTTGGGCGATAAGTTCAAATTGTACAGGAATTGAAATGATGCAAACAAAATATGGATCTGCGTGTAAAGCAGTTCCAGGTTATGATGTTAAGATCATAAAATCAGATCAGACTTTAGCAAAACCTAATGAGATGGGAGATATAGTTGTTAAACTACCACTGCCCCCAGGAACTTTTCCAACTCTTTGGAATGCAGATAAAAGATACGAAGAAAATTATATGAGTAATTATAAAGGTTATTATCAAACTTACGATGCAGGCCACATAGATAATGATGGTTATATTTGGATAATGTCTAGAACTGATGATATTATTAATGTAGCTGGTCACCGATTATCTACCGGTGCAATTGAAGAAGTCTTGTCTGAACATCAATCAGTTGCAGAATGTGCTGTTTTAGGAATAGCAGATAAATTAAAAGGTCAATTACCAATAGGATTAATTGTGTTAAAAGCTGGTGTTGATAAAAACAATGAAACAATATCAAAAGAATGTATTCAAATGGTCAGAGATAAAATTGGACCTGTTGCTGCATTTAAAGTTGCAATAGTAATTAAACGTCTCCCAAAAACAAGATCAGGTAAAATTTTAAGAGGTACAATAAGAAAAATTGCAGACAATGTAGAATATAAAATGCCTCCCACAATTGATGATCCTGCAATTTTAGATGAAATTAAAGAAGATCTGATCAAAAATAATATTCTAAAAAGTGCTTAAAACTTATCTTTTTCTTATAGGAGCAATATTCTGTGAAGTAGCTGGAACAATGCTCTTGCCTGTTTCACAGAATTTTACAAAAGTAATTCCTACAACTTTGCTTGCAATATTTTATTTAACAGCATTCTATTTGCTTACTTTTGTGGTTAATAAACTTCCAATAGCTATAGTTTATGCAACATGGAGTGGTCTTGGTATATTTACAATTGCAATACTTGGGTATATCTTTTTTAAACAAACCCTTGCTTGGCAGGCAATATTAGGATTATTTTTAATTGTTATAGGAGTAGTATTAGTAAATAGCTTTACCGGTAAGCTTAATTAAGAGGTTCTTCTTAAAAAAATATATAATAAATTACCCAACCAATTAAAGTGTATTCAAAAAAAGATTTAAATAACAAAATATTTTTTTCACTAAACTTCGATATTAATAATTTCTTCAAAAAATAAAAACCTAAATGAACTAGTATAATCCCGCATGCGATACCAATTATTGTATATTGAATTGAAAAATTTTTATATCCAAAATAACAAGCTGCAATTAATGTCAGCCAAGAAACCTTTGAAACAAAAACTTTAAAAATTAAACCGGCTTTTTTACTAAATACTGACTGAGTTTTTATAATTGAATAAGACCAAATGATTCCTGTTAAGAAAGTTATATACTTTATTATCAATTAATAACCTCAATTTCGTCTATGATACTCACAATTTTTTTACCTACAAGTACAGCATTAACTCGTGCACATTCATAATATGCAAAAGAGCTTTCTTCTGCATTTTTTTTCATTTCCAAACACTTAGATCTACCTGGGGTTAATAAGTGCTCTTTTAATTCTGGAGGGTCTCCTAGGTACATCATTAAACCAATGACTTCACCTTCTCTCTCAAAATCTGCAGCCTCTTCTAACTGCGCTACTCTATCACCAACACCAATTTCAAAATTTTTAAAAGCAACAAATCCTTTATATCCAATAAAAATTAAAACTAAGTAGAATACTATTTTAATTTTACTCATAACTAATTATTCAATTTCCTTAAAAACTAAACAAACACCATTATTACAATATCTTTTACCAGTTGGCATTGGTCCATCATCAAATATATGTCCATGATGGGCGTTACAATTTTTACAATGATATTCTGTTCTAGCATAACCTATTAAGTGATCAGTTTTTGTCTCAAATACATCAGGCAATGACTCATAAAAAGATGGCCAGCCTGATCCACTTTCATATTTTGCTTCAGACTCAAATAATTTTATTCCACAATTAGCACAGTGATAACTTCCTTTTCGTTTCTCATTGTTTAATTCACTTGAACCTGGTGGTTCCGTACCATCTTCAAACATAACTAATTTTTGCTCAGCAGAAAGATTTGGGTTTTTCTTACTCATCTTTTTATAATAATTTAGCAGATGATTGATGTAAATATGAATGTAACTCAACTAATTTATTAAAATCTTTATTATAACCACCTCCTAAAACACCACATAAGGGAATTCCTTTTGAGAAGAAATTTTCTGTAACAATCTCATCTCTTTTTTTGATACCTTCATCTGAAATCTTTAATTTTCCTAATCGATCATTAAAATGAATATCTACACCTGCTACATAAAAAACATAATCGAAATTTTCATCATTTAATTGATGTAAATAAAATTTAAGTAACTTGATATATTGAACATCTTCCATGTTATCTTCAAGCTCAACATCAAGATCACTCACTGATTTCTTGGCTGGGTAATTAGATTTAGAATGCATACTAAATGTAAATACATTTTTGTTATCTTTAAAAATATCTGCACTGCCATTTCCTTGATGAACATCTAAATCAACAATCAAAATTCTTCCTGCTAACCCTCTATCAAGTAAATATTGGGCTGCTACTGCTACATCATTAAATACACAATAACCAGCTCCGCCCTCAAAATTTGCATGATGACTTCCTCCAGCAGTATTACATGCAATACCATTTGTAATTGCAAGTTTTGATGCAAGCACTGTACCCCCTGTTGCAACTAAGGATCTTTGAACCACGCTATCAATCAATGGAAAACCAATTTTTCTTATAATACTTTCATCTAAAGTTTTATTTTTTACACTTCTAATATAACTTTCTGAATGTGCTCTTTTTAAAGTCTCATCAGAACAAGCGTATGGTTTATAAAACTTATCTACTATCTTTTTTTTTAATAGGTAATTTGCAAGTTCACCAAATTTATTTATAGGAAATTTGTGATCATCTCCAATTTTAGCAAAATAATCTTCATGATTTACAACAGATAAATTCATATCTACTCAATTATACGAATTGGCTTTCCCTCTACACAGGCTTCTAGTGACTCGATCATTTGAGTATAATAAATATTATAATTTTCTGCAGTCACGTAACCTATATGAGGTGTCAGTAACACATTGGGTAAAAACCTTAACTTGTTATTTTCAGGTAAAGGTTCTTTTTCATAAACATCAAGACCAGCACCTGCAATTTCATTAGTAGATAAAGCAATGATTAAATCATCTTCATTTATAACTGGACCTCTTGATGTATTAATTAAATAGGCTGACTTTTTCATTTTATCTAATTCTTTTAAAGTTATACAATTTTTATATCTCTCACCCCCTTGAACATGAATAGATAAAAAATCAGAATTTTTAATTAAATCCTCTTTGCTACACGGTAAAACCTCTAACTCCTTACATTTATCTAAGTTTAAATTTTCGCTCCATGCCATAACTTCCATACCAAATGCTTTTCCAATTTTTGCAACCTGAGATCCAACTCTACCAAGACCAATCAATCCAAGAATTTTGCCCTTCAATTCAACGCCAATGGTTGTTTGCCAATATCCTTGATACATATTATCTATTTCTTCTTTCAAGTTTCTAGCTAAACCTAATATTAATGCCCAAGTTAATTCTGGTGTTGGGTTTAAATTACTTTCTGTTCCACTTACAATAATTTTTCTTTTTTTTGCAGTATCTAAATCAATAGATTTGTTTCTTAATCCACTTGTAATAATAAATTTTAATTTAGTTAAATTTTCTATTAAATTTTTAGTAATAGGAGTTCTTTCTCTCATAACTAATAAAGCTTCAAAACCAGATAATTTTTCAAGAGCATCAGCTTCATCAACAAATGGTTCACTAAAGATTTTTATCTCATATTTTCCTGAAAGTTTTTCAATATTTATAAATTGTTCAGAAACTTTTTGATAATCGTCTAAAATTGCAACTTTAAGCATTTTTAATTTCCTTATTTGATAAAAATAAACCTAATATAATTAAAATCGCTCCAATCAAGTGAAAAAATTGAAATTGTTCACTATAAAAGAATATTGCCATCAAAGTGCTAAATAATGGAATTAAAGATAAGAATATCCCAGCTCTATTTGCTCCAATGATAGAAACAGCTCCTGCCCAACAATAATAAGATCCAATACTTGGAAATATTGCAACATAAGCTAAAATATAAAAAAAATTACTACTCATCACAATAATTTTGCCTTGTGTCATATCTAAAATAAATAGAGGCGAAAGAAAAATTAATCCAAATGTGCAAATTATTTGGATAAGAGCAAGTAAAGATACTTCGAAGGTTCTTTTTCTCAAATACGCAGAATATATTCCCCAAGAAATAATTGCTCCGACCATAAATAAATCTCCTTTGTTAAAATTTAATGTAAGTAAAATATTTAGATCAAGTTTAGTAATAATAGCTAAAATTCCTAAAACTGAAATAAGTAATCCAGATATTTGAAAAATATTTGTTTTTTCAATTTTTAATAAAAAACAAACTAAAATTATTGTTACAGGTATTGCGGTATTGAAAAGTGATGCATTAATTACTTGAGTGTAATTTAAAGCGTTATAAGTAAAAGAAGTAAATATACATACACTAGTAGAACCTAGAATAAGAAATAACGATAAATTTCCTTTAATTTGATTTTTTAATTTTAATATCTCTTTATAGGTGAAGGGAAGTAATATTATCCATACTAGGCACCACCTTAAAAATGCGAGTGAGTTTGGAGGTATATTTTCTAAGTAAGCAAGCTTTGCTAATGTAAAGTTTCCTGCCCAAAATAATGTTGCACATACTAGCATTATATATGCCTTAGTATTTTGCATTTTATTAATTAAATCTTGTTGAGCTATAGGGGTCTAAATTTAAATTTGTATTTTCTTTAGCTATCATTCCAGAAACGATCTTTCCAGATATCGGTCCTAAAGTCCATCCTAAATGATGATGGCCAAAACAATAGAATACATTTTTATATTTTTTTGACGGGCCCATAACAGGCAAGAAATCAGGTAATGTTGGTCTAAAACCTAACCACTCATCCTCATGTTCAGGAAGATCGCCCAACATATACTTTGCATTATCGATCAAATTTTTTATTCTTGATTTTGATAAAGGATTATCTAACCCACCAAATTCAACTGTACCAACTACTCTTAGTCCTTGCTCCATAGGGGTAATACCAAAACCTCTGTTAGAAAAAATTACTGGTCTGCTTAAAAGATGATCACAATTTTTAAAATGAACATGATAACCTCTTTCAGTATCAAGAGGTATTTTTTCATCTAAATTGTCTGTTAATCTTTTTGAGAAAGCCCCACAAGCAATTACAATTTTATCAAAACTATATCTTTCATTATCAGTGACAAAAATTGGCTTCTCAGAATTAAATTGGATATCATTGATATTTTTCTTTTCAAATTTTCCACCTTTTTTCAAAAATAGTTCAAAAAACTTTAATAAAATTTTTTTTGGATTTCTTGCATGTCTTGCATAAGGATAATACACCCCTGCATGATAAAATGGTTTAATATTTGGTTCTAAATCACGGATCTCATCTTTGTTAACTAATTGTTGTTTAACTCCTAACTCATCTCTTACCCTGATTTCTAGTTCTCTACTTTTTAAATCTTTATCATTCCAAATATATAAAATTCCTTTATTTTCTACTAAGCCATCTAGTTTAATTTCATCAAATAACTCATCATATGCAGGTAAGGCCAAATCTAAAATTTGGTGCATATTTTTAGCAGTATGCATCATTTTATTTTTACTGGTATTCAAAATGAATTTGAAAAACCACGGTAACATTTTTGGTACATAGTTCCATTTGAGTGCCAAAGGTCCTGTTGAACTTAATAACATTGCTGGCACATCTGCTAGTACATCAGTTCTATTTAATGATAAAGATGCATAAGGTGAAAAATGACCTGCGTTTCCATAGGATGCAGCAGGACTGCCTGGTTCATCTCTGTCGAAAATTGTTACTTCAAAACCTTTTTTTTGTAAGAATAATGCATTAGATATTCCTTGAATACCAGCTCCCACAATTCCAACATTTAATTTTTCGCTCATAAAAATTTATACAATTTATCTTTAAAATAAGTTAAGCGACAAATTATACTTAAGCAATTAATTGTTGATTATGAACTCTAGCACTCATTACTATTCCAAAACCAATCATTGTTGCTAACATCGAGGATCCTCCATAAGACATAATAGGAAGAGGAGAGCCAACTATAGGTAGTAAACCCAATACCATGCTCATATTTATTGTTATAAATACAAAAATTGCAGCACCAAAACTGTAACAAAATATTTTAGCAAAATAACTTCTGCAGCTAGCTCCGATTACAACAATTCTATAAATTATAATTGCATAAATTATCAATAGTATAGCTGAGCCAACAAATCCAAACTCTTCAGAAAAAAGTGTGAATATAAAATCTGTATGCTTTTCAGGTAAAAATTCTAAATAACTTTGTGTTCCTTTTAAAAATCCTTTTCCAAAAATTCCTCCTGAACCAACAGCAATTTTTGATTGTATAATTTGATAACCAGCTCCTAAAGGATCTCTGTCAGGATTCAAAAAAGTTAATACTCTTAGCTTTTGATACGGCTTTAAAAAAGCAATTATAAACGGTAATGAAATTACAAAACCTAACATAGTGTAAATAAAATATTTGTGATTAACTCCAGCAAACCATAAAACTGCTATTCCACTTATTCCAATAAGAACAGATGTTCCTAAGTCTGGTTGTACAATTACTAAACCCATTGGCAACATAATTATTATTAAAGAGGTTAAAATGGTATAGATAGAGTTAACATTTTCTAATTTCATTCGATGAAAATATTTCGCAAGACACAAAATTATAAACACTTTCATTAATTCAGATGGCTGCAGATTTATAAAATAAAGGTTTATCCACCTTTGTGAACCAGATGATGTAATTCCAAATAGGTAGGTGCCTACTAACAAACCAATAACTACCAAGTATGATAGATAACCTAATGCAAACCAATATTTTATATTAATAAATGAAATTATTAACATCATAATTGTAAAAACAATTAATTTTGTAAAATGACTTTTAGTATGAAATAATACTTGACCACCATCAGTGGAGTACATTGTTACCAAACTGACAAAGCCCAATATAATTATACAAAATAGTAAAATGTAATCAAAATTTCTAAATTTTTGAAAAAAACCTAATCTGTTAGTTTTTAATCTCGAATGTTGGTACATGTACATTTTTTAAATCTCCAAATATCTTTTATCATCCATAGATTGTCTTAAATTGTGTCTATCAATAATCAGTTTAAATAATTTTTTTGCCATAGGAGCAGCTGTAGTACTACCATTTCCTCCATGTTCAACTATTACACTTAATGCGTATCTTGGGTTTTTATATGGACCGAAAGCTACGTACAGAGCGTGATCTCTTTCTTCATAAGGAATTTCAAAAGTTTTAAGATCCAATTCTCTATCTCGCTCTGTAATTTTTTTAACCTGGGCAGTACCAGTTTTTCCAGCAAATCGGTATTTCGGATTATCAATCCTCGACTTATAAGATGTACCCATAACTTCATTGGTTGAACCAAACATTGCATCCTTTATAATTCTTATATTTTTTGAATTCTCATACAAAGGTGTGTACTTATCAGCAGGTTGATTTTTTTGTTCATCTCCAGCAACAATATATGGATAAATCTTATAACCACCGTTTGCAATTTGAGCAGTCATTAAACATAATTGAATTGGTGTAGTTTGGATATAACCTTGACCAATCCCTGTAATAATTGTTTCTCCCAATAACCATCCCTTGCCTAATGCATTTTTTTTCCATTGTGTATTCGGTATCAATCCTTTTTTTTCAATATCAAATAAATCTCCAAAAACTTTTTCTCCTAATCCAAATTTCTTTGCTGTCTCACTTAATCTATCAACACCAAGTTTACGAGCAATTTCATAGAAATAAGTATCACATGATTGTTTCATCGCATTTCTTAAACTGACAAAGCCATGACCTTTCTTTTTCCAGCAATGGTAAGTTTGACCATACATTTCATTTTTACCAGTACACTTAACTGTAAAATTAGTGTCAATTATTCCATTCTCTAAAGCTGAGAGAGCCACAATTGGTTTAATTGTTGAACCTGGAGAGTAATTACCTTGTAAAGTTTTGTTAACTAAAGGTTTCATTGGATCATTCCGAATTAATTGCCAATCATCTTTACTAATCCCAAAAACAAATAAATTTGGATCAAATGATGGAGAAGAGTGCATCGCTATTATTGCTCCTGTATAAATATCCATTACACATATTGAGCCAGCTTGATCTTTTAATAGTTCATTAGCTAATTTTTGAACTTCTGTATCGATAGTTAACCTTAAAGTTTGGCCTTTTTCACCTTTTTGAAACTCTAATTGACTTATTCTTCTGCCATAAGCATTAACTTCATATCTCTCAATATCATTAGTACCAATAAGCTTTTCTTCAAATGTTTTCTCTAAACCAACTTTTCCAACTTTAAGACCAGGAACAAAATTTTTTTTGATAGACTCAGTTGTCTCAATATCATTCTGATTTGCTTGACTTACATAACCAATTAAATGAGTAAAGTTTTCTTTAAACGGATAACTTCTTGAAATTGAAATAACAGGCTTTACTCCATTTAAATCATATAAATGATTATTAATTTTAGAAAACTTTTGCCAACTTAAATTATCTGAAACAATTAGAGTTTCCCATGGCTTTATTTCATTTTTCTTTTTTAATACTTTTTTAAACTCTTTATCTGACAATTCTAACAAATCTTTTATTCGATAAATCACATATCTAAAATCATCAACTTGTTCAGGAATTATATGAAGTTGATAAGCTTCAAAATTACCAGCAATAACATTTCCAAAGTAATCATGAAATTCACCTCTTATTGGAGCAAGTTTCCACTCTCTAATTCTGTTTTTATCTGAAAGTGTTAAGTATTTTTTGTTTTCTTTAACTTGTAAAAAAAATAACCTGCTGATTATACCTACCATTATAAAAAATTTTAAAGAACCAGTTATAAACATTCTTCTATTAATGGAATTAAGTTTTTTTACATTGTCACTTGAGGAATTAATCATTTAAACCTTTTAGATAATATTTAAAAACGGACACAAAAATTATATAAAACAAAAATGTAAAAAATGTATTTACTATAAAGTTCATCAAAATTAATTCAAATTCAAAGAATAGTGACAATAGAGAGTAATTTAAAGAATTAATCAAACTTATGATAAACAAAAAATAAAACCAATCTTTAACAGGATTAGGTCTGATTGTAATATTCCTTATGTAGGCTGCAGAGATACATATTAATGTGTATGATAAACTACTTAATCCTAAAGGCAAACCTACAACTGTGTCATTAAATAGACCAGCAATAAATACCAATATATAATCAAAATGTTTAAAATCTTTTAGCGTAAAGAAAAAAATTAAAATAAATGGAAAATTAAAAGAAAAATATTTTAGATTTAAATAATTTAAATCAAACTCATTTAATACAGAAATATACAAAATTAATATTGGTAACCAAGAGTATAATTTCTTAAATGATCCTTTTGCTCTTAAACTAGCCATCAATTTTTCCTTTGTTTAGAACACATGCTTTATAATTCTCACTACCAACAATATAGCCTTTATTATTTAAAAATGATTTTCTACATTTATGACCATATTCTAAATTTAATCTTAAAAACTCTAATTCCTTATTATCTAAATTAAACTGACTAATTGTTCTTTCTTTTGATGATATCTCATTATTTAAATTTGAAATTTTAAAATTTAAATTATTTATTTCATTTTTTAAATTTTCATTTTCAACTTGAAATTTTTGATTTGAATCTTCAATAATCTCTAATTCATCCTCTAAAATTTTTAGTTTTGCATCAATAGGGTTGTTAATCTCATTGCTATTGTTATTTTCAACTGCTTGGGAAATTTCTTTTTTAGTAACTATTTCAACAAAAACATATTTTAGTTGAGAAAAATCAGTGTAAAATTCTACTTTATATTCATTTACAGAATTTTCTTTAAAAGATTGTAATATCCCTATTGGGACGCCACTTTTAAAAATTGCACCAGTTCCTGATGTATAAACTATACTTTCATTTACTAAATCTTCTGTGAGACCAGATTTTATATATTTGATTTGACCATAATCACTTCCAGTTCCTGTGACTATCGCTTGAATATTTTGAGGGGCGATTGTAACTGGAACATTTGAAT
Source organism: uncultured Pelagibacteraceae bacterium (assembly GCA_902565935.1). Taxonomy (GTDB): domain Bacteria; phylum Pseudomonadota; class Alphaproteobacteria; order Pelagibacterales; family Pelagibacteraceae; genus Pelagibacter. The sequence goes on along the minus strand of CACFGT010000003.1, from coordinate 48,890 downwards.
TCAAATCAGATAACAATAAAACTCTTGAGGTTTTATAGTTTACTTCAATAACTCTTCCAACTAAATACGATTGGTCATAAACATTTGTTCCAATTTTGATATTATCTTTACTGCCCTTATTTATAATAATACTTTTTAAAAAAGGACTATCATGATCAACAATAATTTTTGCTAATATTTTATCTGAACTCGACACATAATCATTAATTAATTCTTTTAATTCCTTATTTTCATATTGAATAATTTCATTTGATACATAATCTGATTTTAAACTTTCTAATTCCATTCTATTTTTTTTAAAACTATTAAAAAAAGTTGTGTATTCAACTACTTCTGTAAAAGCACTTTTGGCTATATTTTCAGGGATCGATACAACAAATGATGATCTATAAACAATTTCACTTATTGCTGCTTTAAGATATTTCACAGCTTTAAAATCTAAACTAGAGAGAACAATTATAAAAACAGATATAGAAGCTAATGTTAATAATGAAAATTTTTGCTGAGTACTTTTTTTTAAAAAAGCAGATCTAATCGCAATTATAAAATCATCTCTGCTTGATGCCATTGCTCTTAATATTCAGTCAACATAGTCGAGAACGTTTGTTCTTGATCCAAAGCCTTTCCTGTTCCAACAGCAACACATGATAAAGGTTCATCAGCTATATGAACTGGTAATCCTGTCTCTTTAGAAAATCTTTTATCAATATTTTTTAGTAGTGCGCCCCCACCCGTCAAAACAAGGCCCATATCCACTAGGTCTGCTGAAAGTTCTGGTGGCGTACTTTCTAACGCATCCTTGATACCGTTCACCATTTGTCTTAAAATATCATTAAGAGCTGCAGCTGTATCCTCCTCTGTAATATTTACTTCCTTTGGAGTACCAGATCTTAAATCTCTTCCTTTTACAGCATAAGTATTATTATTAGTTGGTATTGCTGTTCCAATTTCTTTTTTAATTTTTTCAGCAGTACTATCTCCAATCATAAGATTATATTCTTTTCTCATATAATTTATCATAGCTGCATCCATTGCATCTCCAGCAACTCTTAAAGATTTTGAGTAAACCAAACCGCCTAAAGACATAACAGCTATCTCACTAGTACCACCTCCGATATCAACTACCATTGAACCAGTTGCTTCAGATATTGGTAAATTTGCTCCAATAGCAGCTGCGATTGGCTCTTCAATTAGTTGGACTCTTCTTGCGCCTGCTGCTAAAGCACTGTCTTGAATTGCTTTTCTTTCCACTGGAGTTGATCCCGTAGGTACACAAATCAAAATTCTTGGATTAGCAAACGAACTTCCTTTATGAACTTTTTTAATAAAATGTTTAATCATTTCCTCTGTAACTATAAAATCTGCAATTACACCATCTCTTAGTGGTCTAATGGCCTGTATGTTACCAGGAGTTCGTCCAAGCATAGTTTTTGCCTCATCTCCAACGGCTAATACCTGCTTTTTTCCTCCTTGATCTACAATTGCCACTACTGAAGGTTCATTTAAAACTACGCCTTTACCTTTAACTACAACTAATGTGTTTGCGGTTCCTAAATCAATAGCCATATCTTGGCTCCAAACTTTTTTAATTCTCTCAAATAAACCCATCTAAATACCTCTCATTTTTTCTTTTTCTATCTCCATGGCTGGAGCTGTTTTTTCTCTTTTAATAACCATTTTATTTAATGCAGCAATATATGCATTTGCTGATGCAACCAATGTATCTGTATCTGCAGCTTGACCAACTGTAGTTTTTCCATTTTCCTCAATACGAACACTTACTGTTGCCTGAGCGTCAGTTCCTTCTGTCACAGCATGCACTTGATATAATTGAAGTTTAACTTCGTGCGGATACAAATTCTTAATACATTTAAAGATTGCGTCAACAGGTCCATCTCCGGTCTCAGAAGCTGACTTAATTTGACCATTAACATCCAATGTCATCTCTGCTTTCTGAGGTTCTCCAGTTCCTGCAAACACTTTTAATGATTTTAATATAATAGTATTAGCTTTGTTATCTAAAACCAAACTGTCATCAACTAAAGCAATTATATCTTCATCGTATATATGCTTTTTTTTGTCAGCTAAAATCTTAAATTTTCCAAAGGCATTTTCTATAACATCGTCCATTAAGTCTGCATAACCAAGACTAATCAATTTATCTTTAAATGCGTGACGTCCTGAATGTTTTCCCATTACCAATGATGTTTGTTTTACTCCAACACTTTCAGGAGTCATTATTTCATAGGTGTTTCTATTTTTTAACATCCCATCCTGATGAATACCTGACTCGTGAGCGAACGCATTTTTTCCAACAATTGCTTTATTAAATTGAACTGGAAAACCAGTAACATTTGATACTAATTTTGATGCTTTACTTAACAAAGTTGTATTTATTCCTGTTTCATATGGCATTAAATCATTTCTAGTTCTAATTGCCATTACAACTTCCTCTAAAGCAGCATTTCCAGCTCTTTCTCCTATTCCATTAATTGTACATTCTATTTGTCTTGCACCTGCTTGTATGCCAGCTAAAGAATTTGCAACTGCTAAACCTAAATCATTATGGCAATGTGTTGATAAAATTGCTTTATCAATATTTGGTACTTTATTTAATAAAGTTTCTATAATTTTTGTAAACTCAGATGGAACTGTATAACCAACTGTATCTGGGATATTAATTGTTTTTGCCCCAGATTTTATTGCTAGTTCAACTGTCTTACACATATAATCCATATCTGTTCTTGTGCCATCTTCACAAGACCATTCAACATCATCAGTTAAATTTCTAGCATAAGTAACATGTTCTTTAATTGACTCATAAACTTGCTCAGGTGTTTTATTAAGTTTATGTTTCATATGAAGTGGACTCGTTGAAATAAAAGTATGAATTCTAAATCTTGGAGCATGTTTTAAAGCTTCATAACATCTATCTATATCTTTTTTTGAGTGTCTTGCTAATCCACAAGGAATCGATTTCTTTAAAACTTTACTTATTGCTGATACAGCTTCAAAATCTCCAGGTGAAGCAATTGGGAAACCTGCCTCAATAATATCTATACCTAATTCATCGAATACTCGAGAGATTGAAATTTTTTCCTCTAAACTCATTGAAGCACCAGGCGATTGCTCACCATCTCGCATCGTAGTATCAAATATAAAAACTCTATCTTTGCTTGCCATAACTTTATAAATTTGGAAAAAGTATAATACAATCTATATTAGAAATTGCAAAATATTTATAAAAAAAACTATTTTACTAGCTCTTGTCACTATCCACTAGTTTCTTTTTACCAATCCAAGGCATCATAGCTCTCAAATTTGCTCCTACTTTTTCAACAGGGTGCTCGGCTAATTTTGCTCGTGTTGCAAGGAAATTTTTTTGGCCATTTTTACACTCTTCCATCCATTGTTTTGTAAATTTTCCTGATTGAATATCAGCTAAAACTTCTTTCATTCTTTTTTTAGTTTCATCTTTATTAATAACTCTTGGACCAGACTCATACTCTCCATACTCTGCAGTGTTAGAGATTGAGTAATTCATGTTAGCTATTCCACCTTCATAAATTAAATCTACTATTAGTTTTACTTCATGAACAGTTTCAAAATATGCCATTTCTGGTTCGTAACCAGCTTCAACTAATGTTTCATATCCGTTTTTAATCAATTCGACTAGACCACCACATAAAACTGTTTGTTCACCAAATAAATCTGTTTCTACTTCATCTTTAAAAGTTGTTTCTATAATTCCAGATCTTCCACCACCCACTGCTGAAGCATAAGACATTGCAAGATCTCTAGCTTTACCAGAGCCATTTTGATGAACAGCAAATAAACAAGGGACACCACCACCTTTTACATACTCACTTCTCACTAAGTGACCTGGGCCTTTTGGAGCAACCATAAATACGTCCAAATCTTCTCTAGCTTTAATTAAGTCGTAATGCACATTCAATCCGTGAGCAAAAGCAAGTGAAGTTCCCTTTCTTACTCTTTGTTCAATATGATTTTTATATATAGATGCCTGCAATTCATCTGGTGTTAAAATCATTACTACATCTGCCCACTCAGCTGCATCAGAAAGATTCATTACTTTTAAACCTTTTGACTCTGCTTTTGGTTTACTTGATGATCCTTCTCTTAAAGCAACAACTACTTCTTTAACACCACTGTCTTTTAAATTTAGCGCATGGGCGTGTCCTTGACTACCATAACCAAAAATAGCGATCTTTTTATCCTTAATTAGATTTACATCTGTATCTTTTTCGTAAAACATTTTCATAATATTCTCCCCTTTTAATTAAATATTTTGTCTCCTCTAGTCATTGCAACAGCACCTGTTCTGGAAACACTAACTAGCCCAAATTTTCGTAAGTTTTTTGACATTTTATCTATTTCTCTTCTTAATGCAGTAATTTGAATAACATTAGATTTTTTTGTCTTATCCAATATTACAGCATTGTATTTTTTACAAGCGTTAATAGCTTTCTTAATTTTGTTAGTGTTACCAACAATCTTAAATAAAGCCATTTCTTTAAAAATTACGCTTTTATCATTCCTTTTAAAATCAGCCACTTTGTGAACTGGAACTAATTTCTTTAATTGGAGTTTAATTTGATCGATAACTTGTGGTGGGCCAGTTGTTACAATAGTTATTCTTGATATATTTCTTTTAGCATCAACTTCTGCAACTGCCAAAGACTCAATATTGTATCCTCTACCAGAAAAAAGTCCAACCACTCTTGCTAAAACACCTGCTTCATTATCAACCCAAACAACAATTATATGTGTGTCTGATTTTTCTTTTTTTGTAGAAACACTATATGCTGATTTTGGATTTGCCATATCTAAACTAAAGCTTTGCCTTTGCCTGTAATTTTGTTCTCTTCTTTTTCAGAAGGTCCTAATATCATTTGATTGTGAGGTTTTCCCGAAGGGATCATTGGAAAACAATTTTCATTAGGATCTACACGACAATCAAAAATCACAGGTCCATCAAATTGAACCATTTCATTAATCTTTTCATCAAGCTCACTCGGTGTTTCAGCTTTTATACCTTTGCAACCATAAGCTTCAGCTAATTTAATAAAGTCTGGTAAAGCTTCTGAATAACTTTCTGAATAATTTTTTTCATGAAGTAATTCTTGCCATTGTCTTACCATTCCCATGTATTGATTATTCAAAATGAAAATTTTAATTGGTAGATTATATTGGACCGCAGTCGACATTTCTTGCATTGTCATCAAAACAGATGCTTCCCCAGCGATATCAATAACTAATTTTTTAGGATGAGCTATTTGAACCCCAACAGCTGCTGGAAGGCCGTATCCCATAGTTCCTAAGCCGCCAGAAGTCATCCAACGGTTTGGTTTATTGAATTTATAATGTTGGGCAGCCCACATTTGATGTTGACCGACTTCAGTGGTAACAAATGTATCTTTATGTTTGGTAAGTTCATACAGTCTCTGCACTGCATGTTGTGGTTTAATTGTTTCATCACTGTTATTGAAGTGTAGAGAGTTTTTAGTTCGCCATTTTTGAATTTGTTCCCACCACTTTGATATTTGATGTTTGTTTGATTTATTCAAATTCATATTTTTCTTTTTTAATGTTTTATTAATGCCTTTCAAAACATCTTTAACATCACCCACAAGTGATAAATCAACTTTAATAATTTTATTTATTGATGATGGATCTATATCGATATGTACTTTCTTCGATTTCGGGGAAAACTCATCGATCTTACCTGTTATTCTATCATCAAATCTTGCTCCAATATTAATAAGTAAATCACAATCATGCATAGCGTTATTAGCTTCATAAGTTCCATGCATTCCTAACATTCCTAAAAATTGATTATCATCACCAGGATATGCACCTAAGCCTTGTAAGGTTGAAGTAATTGGAAACCCAGTTAATTGAACTAACTCTCTCAATACATCGCTTGCCTCTGGACCTGAATTTATTACACCACCACCAGAATAAATAATTGGTCTTTTTGATTTATTCATTAGATTAATTAATTCATCTATGTCTCTTTGAGAAAAATAGTTAATTGATTTCCCATTAAGTTTTTTTACAGGTTTGGGTTTTGAATAATTTGTTTTTGCAAACTGTATATCTTTTGGAATGTCGACAAGAACTGGACCGGGTCTTCCTGTTGTGGCAACTCGAAAAGCTTCGTGAAGAGTTTTTGATAAATCTTTGATATCTTTTACTAACCAATTATGTTTTGTACACGGTCTAGTTATTCCTGTAGTGTCGCATTCTTGAAAAGCGTCTGTGCCAATTAAATGTGTTGGTACTTGTCCTGAAATACATACCAATGGAACTGAATCCATGTAAGCATCTGTTAAAGCAGTTACAACATTTGTTGCTCCTGGACCAGAAGTAACTAAAACTACACCAGGTTTTCCTGATGATCTTGCATACCCTTCTGCTGCATGACCTGCACCTTGTTCGTGTCTAACTAAAATATGTTTTATTGAACTATGATTTTTTAACTCATCATAAATAGGTAAAACTGCACCCCCAGGATATCCAAAAATAAAATCTACTCCTTGATCTTCAAGGCATTTAAATACGATTTCAGCTCCTGTAAATAATTTAGACATTCATCCAATCTAGCTGAAGTTGTGCTGATTGGTCAAGGCTAAGTGAGTAATATCTAAATTTTTTTTAAAAATTTATTGAGAGCGTTTGAGTTAATTTTGTTCCAATCAAACATGTTCCCCCTTGCCCAGGTAACCTGTCTTTTAGCATATTGTCTGGTCTTAATTGATATTCTCTCAATAACCTCTGAAATCTCGATCTTTTTATTAAGAAATTCCCTAATTTCTTGGATCCCAATTGCTTTATGAGCAGTTTTTGATGACTGAATTTTTAATTTTAAAAATTTTTTTACCTCCATTATTGCTCCTCGATTTATCATATCTGTTGTTCGAGCATGAATTCTCTTAATGAGCCTATCTCTCGGAAAGTCTATATAAATTTTATAAAAGTCATCTTTTTCATAGTCTGACTTAGTATTTTTAAACCATTCATACATAGATCTTTTAGTAAATAATTTTATTTCATAAGCGCGTATAGCCCTTTGCGGATCTGATGGATTAATTTTACCTCTTACTAAAGGGTCTAATTTTATTAATTTTGAATAAAACTTTTTAGATCCTAGTTTTTTATATAAAATTCTTATCTGTTTTCTATGTTTTATTGGAATATTTGGAATATTAACTAGACCGTCAGTTAAGGCTTTAAAATATAGACCTGTTCCACCAACAAGAATTGGTATTTTTTTTCTTTTTCTTATATCGAAAATTTTTTTCTTTGTTAATTTTAGCCAATCTCCTGAAGAAAAATTTTTTTTTGCGCTTATAAAACCATACAAATGATGCTTTATTTTTTGGTAATTCTTTTTTAATGGTCTTGCAGATAAGATCTTAAGATCTTTATAAACTTGCATGCTGTCTGCATTAATAATTTCACCATTAATTTTTTTTGCAAGTCTTACAGAAAAAATTGATTTACCTGATGCTGTTGGTCCATAAATTAAAACAATTTTGGATTTAAAATCCATAATTAATCTAATTTAATACCTATATATCTTCTTTGATTTTGACTGTTGTAGATTACCAATAAAATGGTTTTTTGATTGCTATTTAAAACCTGTTTTATAACTTGAGTAAAATCATTTATTGATCTTATTTTTTTCTTCTGAGCTTCCAAAATAATACTATTTACTTCAATAGAGTTTGCTAACGGACTGTCGTTTTCAATTTTTGTTATAATTAGACCAGTAGTTTGATTTGGTAAATTTCGTGACTGTATATCTTCTTTTGATAATTTTTTCACAGAGATCTTTAATTCTTTAATTTCAGTTTCTTTTGAAGGTTGTTTTTGATCAGCAACTTTAAAATCTTCAGATGTTTCCAATCTTCCAAGTGTAATTTTTTTTTCAATTTCTTTTTTATCTCTCCAAATTTTTACTTTCACTTTTTTTCCAACTTCTGTTCTTGCTACAATAATCGGAAGTTCTTTCATTTGTTGAATTGGTTCTCCATCAAACTCAAGAATAATATCGCCAGCTTTTACACCCGCTTTATCTGATGGACTATTTTCAGCGACACTTGCTACTAAAGCTCCTCTGGCTTTGTCTAATTTTTCTACTTCAGCTATTTCTTTTGTAACATCTTGAATTCTAACTCCCAGCCAACCTCTTTTAGTTTCACCAAATTCAATTAATTGATCTATTACAATTTTTGCACTATTAGCTGGTATTGAAAAACCAATACCTATTGAACCACTTCTACCCAATATGGCAGTGTTGATTCCAATTACATCTCCATTCATGTCAAACAGTGGCCCCCCTGAGTTTCCAGAATTTATAGAGGCATCAGTTTGAATATAATCTTCATATCTTGATAATCCTATTGATCTATTTCTTGCTGAAATTATTCCAGAAGTTACTGTTCCACCTAAGCCAAAAGGATTTCCAATTGCAATCACCCAATCACCAATTCTTGCTTTATCAGAGTCTCCAAATTTTACTGGAGTAAACTTTTCATTAGTTTGTAATTGTAAAACTGCAATATCTGATAAAGGGTCAGCACCAATTACTTTTGCCTCGTATTCTTTATCACCATTAACTCTAACAATTATATCCTCTGCATCTTGAATTACATGATTGTTTGTTACTACTAAACCTTTTGCATCTATTATAAATCCAGATCCTAAAGCAGATGTTTGTCTCTCTTGTGGTGTACCAAATTCTTTAAACATGTCCCCAAAAGGAGATCCTGGTGGAAATTGAAAACCAGGAAATGGATTACTTCTAGTAACAACAGTTTGAGTTGTTGAAATGTTTACAACTGATGGCATTAATTTTTCAGCTAGATCTGCAAAAGATGCAGGAACACTTTTTGAGAAGGAATTTACAGGAAAAGCGAAAATTAGAATAAAAGTAAATATTAATCTTTTGATCATATACATCTTAATTTTTTGTATAATAAATTATAACAAATCCAATTATTGCAAAAATTAATCCACCTATTCTTAACTGATTAGCTTGTATTAATTCTAACTTTTTCAACATACTTTTCATTTTTGATGGAAATATGGCATATAAAATGCCTTCTATAAATAAGAATAGACCGAAGGCTATGATCAGCTCCTTCATATAAAAATTACTCTGGTTTAGTAGGCTGTTTTATGTTTCCAAAAAATTTAAAAAATTCACTATCAGGTGATAATATTAAAGACGTCTCTCCACCTATCAGAGCTTTTTCATAAGCTTGCATTGCTCTATAAAATGCAAAAAATTCTGGATCCTGTCCAAACGCTGCAGCAAAGATATTATTTCTTTTACCATCTCCTTCACCTTTCATAATCTCTGATTTTTTTTGAGCATCCGCCAATATGACTGTTACTTCTTTATCAGCAGTTGATGTTATGGTGACTGCCATCTCTGCTCCTCTTGCTCTAAATTCTTTTGCTTCTCGCTCCCTTTCAGTTTGCATTCTTCTAAAAATTGCATCACTGTTAGCTTGAGGAAGGTCTGCTCTTTTAATTCTTACATCTACAATTTTAATTCCAAAATTTTCAGCTTCGGTATTAACTCCCTCTTGAATTAGAGCCATTTGTTTAGTTCTATCCTCTGATAATAATGTTTGTAATTCTTGCTGACCAAGTACATTTCTTATTCTTGAATTGATAATTGTTGCTAATCTTGATCTCGCAACTCTTTCATTTCCAACTGAAATATAAAACTTTAGAGGGTCTACAATTTGAAATCTTGCAAACGCATCAACAATTAATCTTTTCTGATCTGAAGCAATAACCTCTTCTGGAGGAGTATCAAGATTTAAAATTCTTTTATCTAAGTAGACTACGTTTTGAATAAATGGAATTTTAAAATTTAATCCTGGTTTTAAAATTATTCTTTTTGGATCACCAAATTGTAGTACAATAGCTTGGTTGACCTCTTTTACTATAAAGATCGAGAAGAATGCAACAACCAAAACTGCAACTATTAAACCAGCTATTACTTTACTAATATTATTCATTTTAGTTAGTCACTTTCTTTTTTAATTCAGGTAATGGTAAATATGGTACAACACCTGAACCCGCATTTTTTTCAATAATTACCTTATCAATATCAGCTAAAACTTTTTCCATTGTCTCTAAGTACATTCTTTCTTGTGTTACAGATTTTGCATTTTTATATTCATTATAAATTGCGAGGAACCTGCTAGCTTCACCTTCAGCCTTTGCTACAACTTCTTTCTTATACGCTTCTGCAGCTTGTAATATTTTTGCAGCTTCACCCCGTGCTCTTGGAATTACATCGTTAGCGTAAGCCTCAGCTTCATTTTTCGATCGCTCCATATCAGCTCTTGCTGCTTGCACATCTCTAAATGCATCAATAACTTGATCTGGTGGGTCAGCTTTTTGGGTTTGAACTTGAGTGATTTGAATACCACTAGTGTATTCATCTAAAATTTTTTGAATAATTTCTTGAGTGTCAGTTTCAATTAATGATCTTCCTTCAGTTAAAATAGGTTGAATATCTGATCTTGCAATAACTTCTCTCATTGCAGTTTCAGCAGCTGCTTTTACTGTACCTTCAGGATCTTGAATTTTAAATAAGAAATTACCTGCATCTTTAATTACCCAAAAAACTGAAAAATCTATGTTCACAATATTTTCATCACCAGTTAACATCAAACTTTCTTGTGGTACATCAGCTACTCCACCAGATGAAGAAAATCCACTATCTCTCTCAGATCTAAAACCAATATCAATTCTATTAACCTTTGTTACTTTAGGAGTTAAAACTGACTCTACTGGAAAAGGAATATGATAATTTAATCCTGGTTGTGTTGTCTTGACAAATTTTCCAAACCTTAAAACTACACCTTGCTCGTCTGGTAACACTCTATAAAGACCGCTTGCTAACCACACAAAACCTAAAATTAATAAAACTAATATTGCTTGTTTTCCTCCAGATGAACTACCACCTGGTAAAAATTTTTTTATTTTTTCTTGAAATTCTCTTATGATTTTATCGATATCAGGTGGAGTTGGTCCTCTGCCGGAACCATTACCGCCTCCTCCTCCTGGTGGTCTTCCCCAGGGACTTCCGCCTCTTTGTTGAAAATCGTCCGACATACACTATCTATATAGTGTCTAATTTACTAAAAACAAGTTAAGATCAATTTATGACCGATAAAAAGCCTGAACTTAGTGCCGCAATGAAAAGTAAGCTAGAACCTAAGGTTTTTAAAAAAAATCCGATCATTGGAACGAAATTTACCATAGCAATCTCAAGTGCTAAAGGAGGAGTGGGTAAATCTACATTTGCCACTAACTTAGCTTTGGCTTTAAAAAAAATTGGATGCAAAGTTGGTCTTTTAGATGCTGATATATATGGACCATCAATACCAAAAATGTTTGGTATTAATGAAAAACCTAAAAGTGATGGTCAAAAGTTAGAGCCTATTATGAAATATGATATTCAATGTATGTCGATTGGATTTTTAGCTGATCAACAAACTCCCATGATCTGGCGAGGTCCTATGGTAACAAGTGCAATTAAAACATTCACTCAAAAAGTAAATTGGAAAGATTTGGATTTTATAATTGTTGATATGCCTCCAGGCACAGGTGATACCCAATTAACATTTTCACAAGAGATAAAAATGGATGGTGCAATTATAGTTTCAACCCCTCAAGAAGTAGCTTTATTAGATGTTAAAAGAGGAATTAAAATGTTTGATAAACTTGGAGTTCAAATTTTAGGATTAATTGACAATATGAGTTCTTTTACTGGAGAGGATGGAAAAAAATATGCAATTTTTGGTGAAGGTGGAGTTAAAAGAACAGCAGAAGAATTTAATAAAGAATTCTTAGGTGAAATACCTATTGATCCTGAAGTTGGTAAATCTGGAGATCAAGGAAAACCAATTGTAGAGAGTAATCCAGAAAATAGAATTTCTAAAATATACCTAGATTTAGCTAATAAAATTAAGTCTAATTATTTTAAAAATTAATTAACATTAGAAATTTTTAAATACACTCCATAATCTGGGTCATCTTTAAAAAAATCATAATGGCTATCTATATTAATTTTGAAGTCATCTATTTCTTTGTTGTGTGAAAGCTGAGCTGAACTATCTTGAAAAGACATGGCATAAGAAGACCTTTGAGAACCTCTGTAATCCAAAGCAATTATAAAACTATCATTTTTATGGTTTTGAGCTTGGTCTCTAGTATATTTCGTCATTAAGGTTAATCCATTGTCTGAGATAAAATCAAATCCAATACCACTCGAAAAATTATGAGTAGAGCTCTCAATATTTTCTAAAGTAAAACTCTCACCATTAGATACATAAGAGAATTTTTGTTTTGAAGCTGGACTCATATCTGCATAATACTCAAAATCAAAATAGGGAATAAAAGATCCAACTTCAAAATCGTAAGTATTATCTAAACTTGTTCCTAAAGATGATGTAAAGTTTCCAATATATTGATCCTCATATTCTAAGTTCAATCCTGTAGATCCAGTTTCTTTATAAGCTCCTAAATGTGTTATTCCATAATTAATCTTTAATTTAGGGGTAAAATTTAATCGGTTTTTTGAAAATGTATCTCTTAAACTTAAAGAACCATATAATTGTTCACCGTATCTTTCACCATCTGTTGAAGCAGAACCACTATTATTAATTAAATTAGAATTAATAAAACTCATACCTAATAAGTGATCTGTAAATCTTTGTTCTCCCTTTGGTTTACTTGAGTAAAAAGTTAAACCAAAAGAGCTCATATCAAGTGCACTTCCTAAAGTACCAACATCTATATCATCAGTACCAAATCTTAATGCAATACCTCTCATGATATTATCTTCACCTTTTTTATCTGCACCAAGTGTGATTGCGGATGTATTGATATTTTTTGCAGAGGAAGCTGAGTCGTCCCCAACTTTACCAATACTGATAGTGCCTTCGCTCCAAAAAGACCAGCTTGAATTTTGATCATTTAAATCATTTGAATTATCATTTGAAAGATAAAGAGGGATCAAAGTATCTGATAAGGAATTCAAAATTTCATTGTTAAATTGGAACTTTATATTTTGATTTGTTAAATTTATTCTTCCAGTATTTCGTCTTAACCATTCCATACGATTGAGCACTGGATAAGTTGTATGCTGTATAAGTTTTTTCGTAGTTTCAGACTGAGTTTCAATAGAGGCAACATCATCTTTATTTGCTGTTGGATCGATACAATTGATCACTCCAAAACCACAAGTTAAGTTATATTCACTAACAGTTTTATTGCCTGTTTTAAAATCTAAAACAAACATTTTTAAACCATCTGAACTGAATGCTATACCTGAAACTTGCTCAACTCCATCATCTGAAACATCGTAACCCCCTTTTTTTGTTACATTAGATAAATCAAATGGTGTACTTAAATTGAATTCTTGAACTTTATCTTTTCCATGTCCTGTTATATACATTTTAGAACCATCAGAACTGAATGCTAATCCCTGTGGATTACCTTCAAGTTGTGAAAAGGTTTTGTTACTTGTTCCGGTAGATTGTTGCTCAAAAGTAGCGTTTGAAATATTAAAAGGGCTAGTAAGTGAATATTTTTTGATAAAGTCATTCCCAGTTCCATCATAGATAAATAATTTTGTTCCACTATTGTTAAATGCAATATCTCTTATATTCATCTCTCCCTCAAAGTGTGTAGTCACAAAGTCACAAGATGAGACATCATAAGCAGTATCTAATTTATACTCTTCTATTCCTTCTGCTTCAGAATCTGAACCGATTAAAAACATTTTAGTTCCATCTGAACTTAATTTTAAACCAATTACATCTTCATCTTCGTCTGAATGAGTACATTCGTTAGAATTTTTCGTAGCTGTTGAGACGTCAAAACCTACTGTTAAATCAAATTCCAAAACTTTATTTTGGCTTGAGCCAGAGATGAACATTTTGGTTCCATTTGCGTTAAATGCTATCCCATGAGCAATTCTTTGAACAATATCTTTGTTGTCAACAAATCCACTTACAGCTCCAAAAGCATTAAAATTCAATGAGAGGAAAATGATTATGAAAGTTATTTTTTTTATAAGTTTCATTTATAGTTTATATTTTTTTTTGGCGGACTATATCAACTTATCTTTTAGATCAAAAGCAGTCATTAACTCATTCCATTCTCGCTTAGATAATCCTGATTTTTCAGCATCAATTTCTTCCCCACCAATCAATTTTTGAATTATCTTTTTGCCTTTTGAGGATACTTCAGTTCCACCCACTCTATAATCCATGAATGCATCATATGTAATTGGGACCCATTTTTTTACTGTATCAAGCATAGCATCCGCATAAGCTCTTATTTCATATTGTGCATGATGATCAGCTCTTAATCTTAAAAAATTCATTAAGTTTAAAAGATCTGTTTTCCAGTACCACTGCGTATAAGTGTTTAGAGTTAAATTCATTCTTGCAAGCTCTCTTGCTAAACCAACTTGTTTTTCATCAATGACTGAACCATCGTATCTTTCATTAAGCATTGTTTCATAATTATCGTATGTTTGTTCAGCATCTTTTTTTAATAAATCTAGAACTTTTTTTGCTTGATCTCCGGTAAGTATATCTCCTCTTCCTTGTCGATTGCTTTGGGATTGTGCTGCTAAATTTTCAACAGCAGGTAAATAAAATTCTTTATCTAAAATAGAGTATCTTGCTGAATATTCGTTCACATTTGCAGTTCTATGTCTGATCCATTGTCTGGCAATAAAAATTGGAAGCTTTACGTGATACTTAATTTCACACATTTCAAAAGGAGTACTATGCCAGTGCCTCATTAAATATTTAATTAAGCCTGAGTCAGTTGATACTTTTTTTGTGCCTTTACCATAAGAAACTCTAGCTGCTTGAACAATTGATGTGTCATCTCCCATGTAATCAATTACTCTTATAAAACCGTGATCTAAAATTGGTATCGCCTCATATAATATGTTTTCAAGTTCCGCTACTGTTACTCTTTTAGTTTTATTTTCTTGAGACTGTTGATCTTTAATTTCTTGTTGTTGTTCTTGAGTTAATTTCATGAATAATTTATTGAATCTTAATCAATTACTTTTATATTAAACATGTTGGTTTTCCAACTATGACGATAAACGAATTTCGTAATAACCATTGCGGACGTGGGGGCAGTACCCACCACCTCCACCATTTACAACTTATGGGGGTGAACCAGATTCGACGGGTGACTAAAGGCTATTCTTTCGTTCGGAATTGTTCCACCGTAACGGGCTAATTTATAATTGCTAACGAAAGTTACGCACTTGCTGCTTAATTAACTTTGTTAATTAAGTAAACGGGGTTCGGGGCACCTGGCAACAGAACGCCCCTTATTAAAGGATTCCCTTATCCATACTCATTTTATAAAAATAAAGTTCAATGAAGATTCAATGAAGTTTCAATGAAGTCTAGAAACTAGATTTAATTAATAACCTTTTTTTTTAACATAATAAAATTCCTCACCACTGTTTGAATTATCTGTTTTTTTTTCAACTTTAAATTCAAAATTCTGTAATACAAAAAATCCTTCTTTTTGTTTTGTGAAATGAAATCCAGCAACTTTGTTTGATTTAAAATTTCCTAATTTCCAATCAATTTCAAACACTTTATCTGAAATATTTTCCCACAATCCAGTAAATTTATCAGTACTAATCTTATTATGTTCATCTTTTGTCATTAAAATTGTTCGATCATTATCCCAAAATTCTTTCCAATAATCTTCGAAGTTAAGTTTTGTTTTTAACATATTATTATATGTCACAGATCTACCTTGAAAAAAATGATCTCTAACAAGTTCTGACTTTACTCTAGCATGACCCTTTTGATCTAAAATTTTACCTACTGCTCTAACTGATATACCAACTACTCTCCAACTCCATTCCTCCCAACCTGCGATTGACGTTAAGAGATTTTTCTTTTTTTGAACATCAAAAGATGACTCAAAAATTTGAATATAAAATTTGTAAATCTGTTCTTTAATTTGTTGTGATGGTTCATTCAACATAAGGATTTAAAAATTATTTAAATAAAGAGCATAAAAAGGAAGCACCATGAATAAAACTACAATAGAACTCCAAGTTAACGCTAACACATATGCTATAATTGTTCTTAATTTTTCAATCATTACATTGATTTTCTATAATTCAATTCTGCGCCTTCAAGATAATAGCATCTCCAACCAAAGTTCAATGCTTTAATTCTATCGTTCTTTGATAAATATATCCGAGGATATTCTCCTTTATAATTTTTCATAACTTCATCTACCTTCCAACCATCATAGACATATCTATATAAATCATTCTCATCTGAGCATTCCACCCATGCTGGATCTTCACCAGAAATAATTATTAACAGCAAAAGAAATGATAAAAATGAAAAAAATATAATTTTTAATTTTTTTTTCATAATAAGATATTAAACTCTAATTATGACATTCTTTTGAAATTGCCCCAATTCTCAATGAAGTCTAGAAACAAGGTTTTTGAAAAAAGGTCAAACTTTCAATGAAGTCTTCAATGAAGTATTTAAATAACCTAGGTATTTTGGTATGATTTGGTTATCGGGGGACACAGAACGCCCCTGTTAATAAAAGATAGATAAATGCAAACATTAATTATTTTAACACTTGTAATAGTTGTTGCTTGGGTACTTTTCAGACCCTTTTCAAAAAATGAACTGGAAAGGTATAAAGATAAAGACTGGCCAGATATGAATCTATAAAACTAAAAGACAAATCTTAATTTTATTTATTAACAAATTTACTTAAATCGGGCTTAAAATAATTTGGTCCTTTCATAACTTTACCAAATTCGTTGTAAATAGGTTTTCCATCTTCACCTAATTTACTCATATTTGAATTTTGAACTTCATTAAAACATTTGTCTAAATCTATGCCAAAAGAATGTCCTGCACCATAAGTTACATATAATAAATCAGTCAATGCATCAGCAACTTCTAACAAATCATTGTTAGTCATAGCTTCTTTTAATTCATCAAGTTCCTCTTGAATTAAGCTAATTCTTAGTTGGTTGATTTTTTCAGTACTAAATGAAGGTTTATTTTTAACTTCTTGTCCAAAAGTTTTCATAAATACACCAACTTTTTTGAAATTTGTCATTTTGCTCCTGTAAGTTAATCGAATTTTATTATATATAAATAACATCTATCAATGAAATTAAGAAAAGAATTCGACAGTATAGGTTCAATAAATGTTCCTAATGATAAATACTGGGGAGCTTCTACTCAAAGATCGAAAAAATATTTTGATATAGGTGAATTTTTAGTAAGGCCAGTTTTAATCAAATCTATTGCTATAATCAAAAAAGCAGCTGCAAAAGTTCATGCAAAAGAAAAACAAATCGCTTCAAATCTCTCAAGAGCAATAATAAAAGCTTCTGATGAAGTTATCTCTGGTAAATTAAATGAGCATTTCCCACTTAAAGTTTGGCAAACTGGATCTGGTACACAAACTAATATGAATGTAAATGAAGTCATAGCTAATAGAGCTATTGAAATTTTAGGAGGCAGAAAAGGTACAAAAAAACCAGTCCATCCAAATGATCATGTTAATAAATCTCAATCTACAAACGATGTATTCCCCACAGCTATGCATATCGCAATAGCCTTGGAAACTCGAGGTAAATTGCTGCCTTCTTTAGAATTGTTAAATAAAGAACTAAAAAAAAAAGTTTCTCAATTTAAAAACATAATTAAAGTTGGAAGAACTCACCTACAAGATGCAACTCCATTATCTCTTGGACAAGAATTTTCTGGTTATCAATCACAGCTCCAAGAGTGCATTATAAGAATTAAAAATGCTTTAAATGAAATATATTTTTTGGCTCAAGGTGGAACAGCTGTTGGAACTGGAATAAATAGCAAAAAAGGTTTTGATAAAAAAATTATTAATGAAATAAGAAAAATAACAAGAATTCCATTTAAACCTACTAAGAATAAATTCGCTGCTCTAGCTGCTCATGACGAAATAGTGAATTTTTCTGGAACCTTAAACACAACAGCAGTGTGTTTAATGAAAATAGCAAATGATATTAGATTTTTAGGCTCTGGACCTAGAGCTGGATATGGAGAACTTATCTTACCGGCTAACGAACCTGGCTCATCAATTATGCCTGGTAAAGTAAATCCAACGCAATCTGAAGCAGTTACTATGGTCTGTGTAAAAGTAATTGGAAATCACAACGGAATTACAATGGCTGGTTCACATGGCCACTTTGAATTAAATGTATTTAAACCTTTAATTGCTCATAACATATTACAATCTATAGATCTCTTGGCTGATAGTTCAAAAAATTTTTCTTTGTATTGTGTTAAAGGACTTAAAGCTGATAAAGAAAAAATTAAAAACTACTTAGATGATTCTTTAATGTTAGTTACTGCTTTGGCTCCAAGAATTGGCTATGATAACGCAGCAAAAATTGCAAAAAAAGCATTAAAGAACAAAACTACTTTGAAAATTGAAGCCTTAAAATCAGGTCTTATTAATGAAAAAGATTATGATAAAATTGTTGTTCCAAAAAAAATGATTTATCCAAAGTAAATTTTAAAGAATTCATTTATAAAATTTTTAAAAGTAACTTTATTGAAAACTTTAGTATTTAAATTAAAATTATCAATAAATTCCTCGATGTTTTCATTTTTTTTTTTATCAATTATCAAATTGTCAAAGTTAATTTTTTCTTGAGTAAAATTATAATTAAAATCAAATTGAATTTGTTTGATTTTTTTTCTGAATTTTTTATTTACCTGAAAAGAGCTATAAAAATCATTTATATCTTTTATATCCACATTGATTCTTCCCGTTAGGAAAATCTCGCCTTGATCATAACTTATTAAACTCTCGTTAAGATTAACTATCAAATCATCTTTCCACATTACATAAGAATCTGAAAGATTTATATCTCCACTCTCTATTTCTAATTTCAAAAAAAGATCATTTAGTTCATCGATATTTATTATATCTTTAACATTTAAATTAATATTTATATTCAAATTTTGATTATTTAGTAATTCAGATTTTATCAATTCAATTAAAATAGAGTCGTTATTGAATAAATGCTTTGTGCTTAATCCCTCATAATTAAAATTAGCTTGCAAATAAAATGGCTTAAATTCTATAAGACCGTCATATATATTTTTTTGATTTTGAGTAACAAAATTTAAAGAATTTTTTTTCAGTTCATACTTTAGTGAAGTAGTTTTATTAATAAATAATATATCTAATAATCCATTTTTAGTTTCTTCATCATAGTACACAATGTTTTCAACATTTAGTCTTATTTTTTTTGAGTTAAATTTTGAGTCAACTAATTTATTAAATTTGTCATTTTTAATTACTAATTTGTAAGGCAAATTAAAAATTTCATTTTCAGAATATAAAACATTTACCAAATTTATTGAGTCATAATAAAATTCACTTTTTTTAATCTTATTTATAAAAAGCGTTTCATCGTAACTATCTTTAAAAAATATATTACTGTTCTTGAAAATAATTTTATTATCACTTGGTTCTGTTTTCAAAAGTTTTTGAAAAAAAATTAAATCATCTTTGTAAAAATTAAAATCTGTTTTATGAAATACTAAATCTTTTACTTTAAAACTATTTTTTGAAAAAAATTTGTTTGTAGCAATGAAAACCTTAAAATTTTCTACTAAACCTATTTCTTTTTCATTCCGCAAGATTACTATATTTTTTGCTACAAAGTGAGGTTTTGGAAGAAGACTATAGTCAATCTTTTCATTAATCTTAATTTCAATATTATAATTTTTTAAAATTTGATTCTGTATTTTATCTTTAACTTCATTTTTATCATAAAATGTTGGAATTAAAAAATAAGATAATATCAAAATAACTGAAATACCTAGAAATAAAATTGCTTTACTATTGTTAGTAAACTTGATTTTTTTAATATTCGATTTTAAAGACCTGAGACCATTAAAGAAGTTTTCTAATTTGTTATTTGCTGCTAAAAACTTAGAATGTAGTTTTTTAATAAATTGATTATGTTTAGGCATAATGTTTTAAAGGAGTTATAATAAATAATTTTAAATGGTAAACTCTGATTTTCTAAAAAATCTTAATAAATCGCAAAAAGATGCTGTAAACTATCTAGATGGACCATTATTAATCGTTGCGGGCGCTGGTTCAGGCAAAACTAAAGTTCTTACAAGTCGGATCGCAAATATCATTAAACAAAAAAAAGCATTTCCAAACCAAATACTTGCTGTCACTTTTACAAATAAAGCAGCAAAAGAAATGCAAAATAGAGTAAGTAAGATTCTTGGATCCAGTGCGACTGGACTATCTTGGCTGGGGACTTTTCATTCTATTTGTGCGAAACTTTTAAGAAAACATGCATCAGCTGCAGGACTTAATTCTAATTTTACTATTATTGATACAGACGATCAAATGAGACTAATTAAGAATATTTGTAAATCTGAAAATATTGATATTAAAAAAATATCACCAAAATACATCATTGCTATAATTGATAAATGGAAAAATCGAGGTTTCTACCCAAATGAAGTTGTTATTAATTATAAAGATATATATGAAAAAATTATACTACCTGTTTATAAAATCTATCAACAAAAATTAGTTGGGTTAAATAGCTGTGACTTTGGAGATCTCATTTTACACACAGTTAAAATTTTAGAGAAAAATTCTGATATTCAGGAATTATATAAGAAAAATTTTAAATACATTTTAGTCGATGAATATCAAGATACAAATTTTATACAAAGTAAATGGTTAAATCTTCTAGCAAATAATAAACAAAATATTTGTTGTGTAGGTGATGATGATCAATCTATTTACAGTTGGAGAGGCGCTGAAATTAAAAATTTTTTAGAATTCGATCAAATTTATACAAATACAAAAGTAATCAGACTCGAGCAGAATTATAGATCAACTCAAAATATTTTATCAGTCGCCTCTAATCTTATTTCACATAATCAAAATAGAGTAGGTAAAACACTTAAAACTGTGATGGAAGGAGGTGATCTAGTAAAACTCAATTGTTATAAAAACGGTAAAGACGAAGCGGTTGGTGTATCAGACGAAATAGAAAAAATTAAAAAAAAATTTTCATTAAATAATATTGCAATTCTTGTGAGAGCTATTTTTCAAACTAGAGAATTTGAAGAAAGATTCCTTAAGATAGGGATTCCATACAGAATTTTAGGTGGTACAAAATTTTATGAAAGAGCCGAAATTAAAGATTGTATAGCTTATTTAAGATTAATTCACCAAGATAAAGATGATTTAGCTTTTGAGAGAATAGTAAATAATCCTAAACGTGCAATTGGTGAAAGTACTATTAAATCTATACATGAATTTTCAAAAATAAATAATTTAAATTTAGAGTCGTCTTCAAAGAAAATGATTCAAGAAAACTTAATTAAACCAAAAGCAAAAATCGGGCTAAGCTCTTTTTTAAATCTCATCTCTAAATGGAGGAACCAAATTAAAGTAAATAAGATTAATCATATCAAATTACTACAAATAGTACTAGATGAGTCAGGATATTCATCAATGCTCAAAAATAAAAAAGATTTAGAAAATGAAAATAGATTAGAAAATATTAAAGAGCTTTTAAGTGCTATGAAAGAATTTGATAATTTAGAGAGCTTTTTAGAACACGTTTCACTTGCTACATCTGTAGACCAAGATTGGGATGGAGAAAAAATAAATATGATGACAATTCATGCTTCAAAGGGTTTGGAGTTTGATGTAATTTTTTTACCAGGTTGGGAGGAAGGGCTTTTCCCCAATCAAAAGTCTATTGAGGAAAAAGGTCAAAGTGGTTTAGAGGAAGAAAGAAGATTAGCTTATGTAGGAATTACTAGAGCAAAAAAAAAAGCAATAATATCATTTTCTATGAATAGATTTTATCAAGGAGACTGGATAGATAGTATGGCTTCAAGATTTATTGATGAATTACCGGAGGAATTTTTAGAAAAGAATTCTTCTTTTGATGAGGTGGTTGATGATGCAAATGATTTTGAATTCAATCAAGATTTTGAAAGTGATGAAGATTACAGAAGTCCAGGTTGGATACGTTATCAAAAAAGAATAAAATGATTAAAAAAAAAATTCAAAATTTAAGAAAAAAATTTGAAGAATTTGATATTGATGGATATGTCATACCAAAAAATGATGAATTTTTTTCTGAATATGCTGGAATAGATAGACTTAAATTTATATCCAATTTTAGTGGATCTGCTGGATATGCAATTATTTTAAAAAACAAAAATTATTTATTTGTTGATGGAAGATACACAATTCAAGCGAAAATTGAGTCTGGTAAATATTTCAAAATAACTGATTATCATAAAATTTTCAATTGTAATTTATTTCAAAAACTTACAATTGGTTTAAATCCAAAACTTTTTACTTCAGATCAAATAAAAAAATTTTTTTTAAAAAATAATAAGATCAAAATGATTAATTCTGACATAATATCACAAAATTTAAAAAGAAAGAAAGAAAGCAAAAAATATTTTTTTTCGATTTCAAAAAATATTTGTGGAGAAAGTCATTCAAGCAAAATAAATAAAGTTTTAAAATCACTTAAAAAATTAAAGGCTGAGGCAATTTTTGTTTCTGCTCCAGAAAACGTTGCTTGGCTTTTAAATATTAGGGGTCGTGATAATCCACACAGTCCAATACCTAATTGTCATCTATTGTTAGATAATAAAAAAAAAATTTATTTAATAGCTGACAAAACTAAAACCAAAAAACTTATTCTCGAAAAAAAATTAACTCAAAAACAGATAATTGATTTTAAGGAATTAGACTCATTTGTTGAAAAATATCCTTACAAAAAGATTATTATAGATAGAAAAACTTGTTCTTTATTCTATGAAAATTTTTTTAAAAGAAAATTAAAAGTTCATAAAAAAGATGATCCAATTTACATGTTTAAAGCAATTAAGAATAAGATAGAAATTCATAATATGATTAAAGCTCATATTTCTGATGGAGCTGCTTTAACAAAGTTTCTTTTTTGGATTAAAAACATCAATAAAAAAAAAATTACCGAATACGATGCGCAAAATAAACTTGAAAGTTTTAGAAAAAAAAACAAGGATTATCTCTATCCAAGTTTTAATACAATCGCTGGCACAGGTAGCAATGGAGCGATAGTTCATTATAGAGCTACAAAAAAAAATACTAAAACTATCTCAAAAAAACAAATATTTTTATGTGACTCTGGTGGTCAATACAAATTTGGAACAACAGATGTTACAAGGACCATATGTTTTTCTAAACCAAAAAAATTTATAAAAAGCGTTTTTACAAAAGTTTTAAAAGGTCACATCGCTGTTGCAACTACAAATCTTAATAAGATTAAAACTGGAAATCTAATTGACAAAAGAGCAAGAAAATTTTTAAATTTAAGCAATTTAGACTATTCACATGGCACCGGACACGGTGTTGGTTTTTTTTCTAATGTTCATGAAGGACCACAAGCAATATCAAAATTTAATAAAATATTAATTTCGGAGGGGATGATTTTGAGCAATGAACCTGGATATTATAAAAAAGGCTATTTTGGTATTCGTATTGAAAATTTAGTTTATGTAAAAAAATCTTTAGGAAAACTTTTTTTTGAAAACCTTACATTAGCACCAATTGATAAAGACCTTATTGATTTTACAAAACTTACTAAATTTGAAAAAGATTATTTATCAGATTACAATTTAAATGTTTACTTAAAACTTTATAAATTTTTATCAATTAATGAGAGAAATTGGTTAGCTACTTTTATTTAATATTTTTGACCACTCTTGTTGATTTAAAATTTTTATTTTAAGCTCCTTAGCACTTTCAACTTTTCTTTTAGTAGGTTTTTCACCAACAATAAGGTAATCAAGCTTTTTTGAAACATTACTTACTATTGACCCGGAATTTTCTTCTATGAGAGATTTAGCTTCAGCTCTACTTATACCATTTAATTTTCCTGTTAACATGAAAGTTTTATTAGCTAGAGGCCCATATTTTTTAATTACAGACGCATCACTAATCTTAAGAACTTTATTTAGTTGATTAATTATATTTAGGTTAGTTTTATTTGAAAAAAAATTTTTAATTGAATTAATTTGTGTTTCACCAATTCCATCAATATTAACTAACTCTTCAAATTTTTTATTTTTTAATAAATTAAGAAAATTTGAGGATGTTTTTAAGTTTTTGGAAATCAATTTAGCATTTTCTAAACCTATGTGTCGGATACCAAGTGAGTATATGAATCTCTCAAAGGATATTTTAGTTTTTTCTTTTATAGAATATTTTAGATTTGCAATTGATAATTTTCCCCATCCATCTAATTTTTCAATTTTATCATAATCTAAAGAAAAAATATCTTGTGGTAGCTTTATCAATTTTAATTCCCAAAATTGTTCAACTATCTTTTTTCCTAATCCATCAATGTTAAAAGCCTCTTTGGAAACAAAGTGTTTTAATTTTTCTATAGCCATTTTATCACAATCAAAACCTCTATCGGGACATCTTCTTACTGCATCATATTTTTTTGTAATTTTATTAAATTCCTTTACTGTATTGAATCCACAAGGACACTTCGTTGGAAAAATAAATTTTTTTATGTCTTTATTTCTTTTATCTTTATCGACTGAAACAACGTGAGGGATTACATCACCAGCTCTTTCAACTATTGCTACATCTCCTATTCTAATGTCCTTTCTATTGATCTCATCTTCATTATGTAATGTTGCATTAGAAACTACTACACCACCAATATTTATTGGTTTAATTTTAGCAACAGGTGTGAGAGCCCCTGTTCTACCAACCTGGATATCAATATCTAAAATTTTCGATACACCTTTATTAGCTGAAAATTTGTGAGCTATTGCCCATCTTGGTGCATTTGCAACATTACCTAATCTCTTTTGAATTTTAAAATCATTAATTTTATAGACAATACCATCAATATCAAAATTAATTTCATTTCTTATCTTTTCAATTGAAATATAGTTTTTCATTAACTCTTCGATCCCAATTAAAGTTTTATTAAAAGGATTTGTTTTAAAGCCCCATTTATCTAAATAATTTAAAAACTCCGACTGGTTTTCTATTTTCATCCCTTTTTCAAAACCATAGGTATAGGCAATAAACTTTAGAGGAATTTTTTTTGTATCTTCAGGATTTTTTTGTCGTAATGTACCTGATGCAGCATTTCTTGGATTTGCAAATTTTTCTTTTATAGTTTCAAAATCACTATTTTGAATGAATACTTCTCCTCTAATATCTATTTCTTCTGGAAAATTTTTAGAGTTAATTTTCTTTGGTATGTCTTTAATAGTTTTTAAATTTGCGGTGATATCCTCTCCTTCTTTTCCATCTCCTCTAGACAATCCTTGGACGAATTCTCCGTTTTTATAAAGTAGAGAGGCGGAAATTCCGTCTATTTTAGGCTCTGCACTATACTCTAATGCTGTATTTTGACTTTGGTCTAAAAAATTAAAAATCTTTTTTTCAAAATTTTTTAAATCTTCCTCTGAAAAAGCATTAGCTAATGAAAGCATCGGTTTTTTATGACTTACTTTGTTAAAATTTTTAGATGGTTTAAAGCCTAATACCTTTGAAGGTGAATCTTGACTTTTTAAAAAAGAAAATTTTTTTTCTAGCTCTAAGATTTCACTTTTTAATTGATCAAAATTTGAATCGCTAATTTTTGGAGCATTTTTTTCAAAATACAAAAAATTATTTTTTTTAAATTGATTGATTTTCTTTTTATATAATTTCTTAATTTCTTCTTTTTTCATTATCAAAAGAAAGATCTTATTCTATCAATTAATTTCTTATTTTCCTTTTTATCAATTTTTTTGGAAACTTCATAATTTGAATTAAAAATTTTATAAGATTTTTTATACCATTCACCAGATTGATAATTATAACCTAAAATTTGAGCATACTTCTTGGCCTCATTTTCTAAACCTATCGTATAATATACTTCGACTAGTCTATGTAGCGCCTCTTCAACGTAAATTGTTGTGCCATAATTGTTAATTACAAACTTTAATCTATTTATTGCAGCAATCCATTTTTCCTTTTTGATATAGTGTCTTGCAATATACATCTCTTTCGCAGCCAAAAATTCGTTTATTAACTCTAATTTATATTTACCATCAAGTGCGTAATCTGTTTCTGGATACTTTTTAATGACAAGAGTAAAATATTCTTTAGCACGTATAAGAGGTCGTAAATCTTTCTTTTCATCTACAATGCTATCATAATAATTCATTGCTAACAAATAATAGGCATAATCAAGATTTTTATTTTTTGGATATAGTTTTATAAATCGATTTAATTCGTCTACTGAATTACTAAAGTAATTTTGTGTCCAATAAGCATAAGCTGCCATTAATGATGCTCTAGGTGCCCAATCAGATTGTGGGTAAAGCAATTCTGCTTCATTGAATTTTTTAGTAGCAAATAAAACATCTCCTTCATCCAAAGCTTTAAGGCCCTCATTATAAGCATCAATCATTTGCTCATCTAATTCCTTACTTTCAATTTTAGTAACAACCTCTTCAGACTTTTGTGCACATGAAATTAAAAAAGTAAAAAAAATTATTAAAAAAATATTTTTCATATTGAATGAGAATATTTATCAGTTTTTTTGATAAAACTAAACTGTTAAGCTATTGATCGAAGTTGTCTTCTGTTTATATTAAGTAAACTATTTGGAATAGTTTTTTCACTTACCTCTAAAATTGAGAAATTATTATCATCAGCAAAAACTTTTCTAAGAAGTTGATTTGTCAGACTATGTCCTCCTTGAGAACATACAAGGCTACCTAAAATCTTATAACCAGAAAGATATAGATCACCCATACAATCTAGTATCTTATGATTTACAAATTCTTTTTCATTTCTTAATTTTTCTTTATTTAAAATATCCTTATCTTTCACAACAATTGCATTATCTAATGAACCACCTAATCCTAAATTTATTGATCTAAGTTTTTCAATATCTTCATATAGGCAAAAAGTTCTTGAATTAAAAATATCATTTAAATTTGACTTATAAACATCAATACAATTTCTTTGGTTTCCTATAAAAGTGTTTTTGTACTGAATTTCGAAATCTATATCTAAACTTAATTTGCTAGGCTTGATTAATATATTTTTTTTATCAACTGATAAGTTTATTTCTTTTTCAATCCTAATTATTTTTATTGGGGTTTTGCTGACTTCAATTCCAGTTTTTAATATTTTTTCGACAAAAATTTTTGCAGAACCGTCCATAATTGGAATTTCTTGACTATCAATTTCTATTAAAGCATTATCAATTCCTAGTCCATAAAAGGCGCCCATTAAATGTTCAATAGTTGAGACGCAAACTCCACTTTCGTTTGAAATAGTTGTACAAAATAACGCGTTACTAACATTATAAACATCTGGGACAATTAAATTATCTTTCTTAATATCTGCTCTTTTAAAAATAATCCCTGAATTAGGTTGAGCTGGATAAATAGTCATTAAGACTTTTTTTCCAGTATGTAATCCTACACCCTCAAAACTTATTGGAGCTTTAATAGTTTTCTGATTTAACGATGACATGAAAACTTTTTTAATATGAAAATCCTATGGATCAAAAACAACAAATATTACCAGAAAATACAGAATTAATTAAAAAAATTGAAAAATTTCTCAAAAAAACCTTTGTTTCTTTGAAATTTTGGAACTGAAAATATTTCATTTTCATTATGCCCATCGATAATCTTCTCACACATCAAAAAAATATTAGTCTGATCTTCTTCAAAAGAATTTCTTATGTATTTGCCACATAAAAATTGTTTGACCTGAATATGGTATTTATTAAGTATATTTTCTATTTTATTAGTAAAATCTTTTGAAAAACAAATAAAGTTAATATCTAAACAAATATATTCACTTTTTACATTTGTGGGTAGATGATTATAAAATTCGTTATTGATCATGTATTTTGTAATCATCATATGTACTATTAACCAATCACTGTAATTTTCTCTAATTTGATTTTTTGAGTCTCTTAATAGATGATGTAAATCATCATTACTTAGCAGATTATTGTAATTTTTTTTTTTATAGGAAGTTCCCACTATTAAGTCGTTTTTTTTGTCCACAATGACAATAATCTTATTAATAAAATTCTTAAGAATTTTTTCAATTTTATAAATATTTTCTTCAAGAAATTTGTCTAAAGTATGAAAATACTTTTCATTTTCAATTTCTTCAAAAATTAATTTTTTTTCAAATAATTTCTTATTATTTGTTTTATCTTTTGAAAATATTAAAAATTCTTTTGAACTAATTAAAAGAAAAGTCTCAAAATTTTGATCACTACTCATTTAAAATAATTTGATTATTTATTCTTGTATCAATAATTTTTATATCTTCAAATTTTTTTGTTGATAATAAATCGACAGCAAATTTTAAAGCAGATAGAGCTTTTTTATTTGGTAATTTTATTAAAATGCCGTCTTTCATTTTAATATCCCATCTTTTTGCGTCGAAATAATAAATACTATCTATATCTTTATAAGCTAAATTAGTAGCATCTATCATTTCTTTTATTTTTAAAAATTCTTTATTATCAAAATTTCCAAAAACTATAGGAATATCATTTATTTGTTTTTTAGATGTTATTAATTTGCCATTAGAGCCAATTAGAAAATTTTGACCATCAATATATCTATTTGCTAATATTTTTGTTTTTTTAACATCAATTTTTAATGTTGATGGAAATTTTCTAAAAATTGAAAAAGACTCAATAATTGGTTGTGATGATAAAATTTTTTCTATCTTTATATTGTTTAAAAAAAACAAACTCTGCAAATAAAAAGCATTTAAATCTTTTTTTATTTCGTTGTTTTCTTTCTCATTTAATCCAATTATTTCAATTTTCTTAATTTTCGGTAATTCTAATTTTTTAAGGTACAAATTATGAGTAGTACCTAAAAGTAAAAAAAGAAAAAAATATAATAAAATTTTTCTATTTTTTTTTTGCTGCATCTTTCAAAATTAATTCTAAAAGTTTTATAAAAGAAATTCCTTTATATGCAGCAATTTCTGGAACTAAAGATAAATTGGTCATTCCTGGCTGTGTATTAATTTCCAACAAATAAAATTTTCCATTTTTAAATTTAAAATCAGAGCGAGTAACACCACTACAACCAATTAACTTATGAGCTTTAAGAGCAATATTCATTAAATTACTATATTGTTTTTTTGTTAAATCTACAGGTATTAAATGTTTAGTTTTTGCTCCAGGATTGTATTTAGCTTGGTAATCATAAAATTTTCTATTAGGTTTTAACTCTATTGCTCCAAGCTTTTTAAAATTTAAAATTGCAGCTTGAATTTCTCTCCCAGATATAAATTCCTCAATAATTATCTTTTTGTAACTTTTTAAAGATTTTAAATTTTTAAAAACATTTAATTTTGTGCATATGAATACATTTACACTTGAGCCTTCATTTATAGGTTTCACTACCACAGGAAACTTTAATTTTTTTTTTATTTTATTTATTATTTGTTTTTTATTCTCACGAAATGAATATTCAATAAATTTTGGTGTAAGAATTTTATTTTTTATAAAAATTTTCTTAGATAATATTTTATCCATGGCAATTGCAGAAGAGATTACACCTGAGTGTGTATATGGAATACCAGTAGTCTCTAGAATAGTTTGAATATAGCCATCCTCACCAAATTGGCCATGTAATGCATTGAAAATTATTTTTGGTTTATATGAGTCTATTGCTTTAATTAAATTGTGATCTGGTTCAACTATTTTTGTTAAGTAACCATTTTTTTTTAGTTCTTTTGAAACTTGCCTACCAGTATCAAGACTGATTGTTCTTTCTTTAGAAATTCCTCCTGAAATTATCAATATTTTCTTTTTCAAATTACTCCAAAATTTTGATTTCCTTTTCTAGCTTTATACCAGTTTTTTTAAAAACATTATTAGATACAAAATCAATAAGTCTTTTCATATCTTTAAAAGAAGCATTTCCCTTATTAACAAAAAAATTACAATGTTTTTCAGAAATATAAGCATCACCAAATTTTTGATCAAGAGGAACAGACTCTTTTATTAATTCCCAAACCTTTTTTTTGGTTTGCGATAACGGGTTTTTAAAAGTACTGCCACTTGTTTTAATTCTTGTTGGTTGAGTTTTTTCTTTTTCTAATTTATAGGCCACCATCTTGTTCTTTATACTTTTGGGTCTTTCTTTTTTACCTTTAAATGAGGCACTTAAAAATATTAAATTTTCTGGTAAGTCACTTTCTCTATATTTAAAATTTATGTCTTTTCTTTGAATATTAATTATATTTCCTGTTTTATCTACTGCTTGAATTGATAACAATATGTCTTGAATTTCATATCCAAAACATCCAGCATTCATTTTAATTCCGCCACCTACTGTTCCAGGAATACAAGATAAAAATTCAAATCCACTTAAATTATTTTCATATGCAAATTCAGATAATTTTTTATCTGATGCCCCGCTTCCTGCAATTATAATGTCTTCGCCATGTAAAGAAATATTACTAAAATTTTTGCTTAGTTTAATCACCGCTCCATCAAATAAATTATCACTTATAAGGGTATTTGATCCTGCACCTAAAACAAATATTTTTTCTTTATTATCTAACTTTTTAAGAAAATATATTAGATCTTTTAATGTGTTAGCTTGATAAAAAATTTTAGATTTTCCACCTATATTAAACCAATTTTTTTTTCTTAAATCATGATCAAATTTAACACCTGAGTTAAAATCTTTTAATATTTCTTTTAATTTACCAATTTCCATTACATCAAATTCGGGAGTTGTCTCATCCAGTTGGAAATAGTTCCAGCACCCATACCTATTACAATTTTTTTTCCATACATATTTTTTTTAATAAATTGTGATAATTGTTTTAAATTATCAACCATAAATAATTTTACCTTTGAATTTCTTATTATTTCTTTAGCAAATGATGTGTAGCCAAAACCTAGTTTAATTTTTTCACCAGCAGTATAAATTGGACATAAAATCACCGTGTCAGCTTTTTTGAAAGCAAAAGAAAATTCTTTTTTTAAATCTTTAACTCTTGATAATCGGTGAGGCTGAAAAATACATACTTTTTCAAAACCATTATAAACTTTTTCAACACCGTCCAATACGTTTCTAATTTCAGTTGGATGGTGAGCATAATCATCATAGAAGTCTATTTTGTTAAATGTAAAAATCTTATTAAATCTTCTTTGAACGCCTCCAAAATTTGACAAACCTTTTTTAATATCCTGGATAGAAATACCAACTGTCAATGAAACGGCAGTCGCTGCAACAGAATTTCTAATATTATGTAAACCAATTAAAGGTATTTTTATATTTGTAATTTTAATTTTTTTTTTATTTGGGAGATTAATATTTAAATCAAATTCTGAAAATTTTTTATTTTGTTTTATATTTTTGATATAAAAATTGGATTTTGAATTAAGACCATAAGTATAATAATTTCGATTTTTTAATTTTTTGACTAACATGTAATTTACTTTATCATCTATGCAAATAAAAGATTTACCAAATGATGGGACTTTATTTATAAAATGTAAAAAATATTTTTTAAGATCATCCATGGATTTATAAAAATCCATATGTTCTCGATCAATATTTGTAATCACTGAGTAAGTTGGTGGAATATGAACAAAACTACCATCAGACTCGTCAGCCTCTAGAATAGACCAATCACTTTTACCTAATTTAGCAGAATTTTTAATTGAGTTAATTACACCACCATTAATTATCGTTGGATCTAATTTAGTTTTTTGGAAAATTGAAGCTATTAATGAGGTCGTGGTGGTTTTCCCATGAGACCCTACGACAACTACATTTTTCGATAAAGAAACAATATGTGCCAACATCTTACCTCTTTTTATTACTGGTAATTTTTTACGCTTGGCTTCAATTAATTCAGGATTATTTTTTTTTATTGCAGATGAAGTGACTAATATAGTTGCTTTCTTTAAATTTTGTTTTTTTTGTCCTATAAAAATTTTTATTTTTTCTTTTTTTAATCTTTCAATATTTTTATTATTAGATACATCGCTCCCTTGAACCTTAAAGCCTTTACCTTTCATAATTAATGAAAGACCACTCATTCCTATTCCACCAATACCTACAAAATGAATTATCTCATTTTTTGCTAATTCAATTTTCATTAATTACCTTTATTATTTTCTGATTTACATTTAACCAACTGTTTTTGTTATTCAATTTTTTAAGATTATCTTTTTTTTGTAAATAATCGACTCTATTAACTAATATGGCCTTTAACACATTCTCAATTTGAGTTTTAAAGAATTTTTGATCCAATACCCAACAACAATTTATATCTTTGTAAAATTTTGCATTTTCGAGTTGATGGTTATCTTTAGATGATGGTAATGGAATAGCTAAAAACGGTATGTTGAGAATAGATAACTCTGCAAGTGTTGAGGCACCCGCTCTAGTAATACAAAAGTCTGTTCCTTGAACAATCTTTATAAAGTTTTCATCAAAACTAAATACAAAATTTTCAATGTTTTTTAATGCATAAAAATTTTTTAAATTTTCAACATTTTTTTCACTTGTTTGATGAATTATCTTTAAAGGATATTTTTTAGAGATATTTAAAAATGTATTCTTTATATCATTATCGAAAATTCTAGCACCTTGACTTCCCCCTACAACTAAAATTTGAAATAAACTTTTTTTAGTTGGTGACATATTTGGATTATAAAACTCCTTTCTAACGAGAGGATCAAGAATAATGATCTTATTTTTAAATTTGATTGGAAAATTTAAAATTTTTTCAGAATAACAAAATATCTTTTTACAAAATCCTAGAAAAAGTTTATTTGCTCTTCCTAAAACAAGATTTGGCTCAAACAAATAAATATCTAATTGAAGTAGTTTTGCAGCTAATATTACAGGTAAAGACATATAACCACCTGTAGAAATAAGTTTTTCAATATTTTTTCTCTTCAAAAAAAAATATGATTTAATTGTCAGATATAAAATAATAAATATATTTATTGGTAGAAAAAATAAATTATTTAACTTAGGTGTATTAATATTTACCAAATCATACTTATTTTTACTTAAAAATCTTGAACCTCTAATATCTGTACTTATCACAACTTGAAATTCTTTATTTAAGTGTTCATAGAAAATTGTTGCTGGAATTACATGTCCTCCTGACCCACCGGTTGAAATTAATATTTTTTTCATTTTAGGCAATTTTTCTCTTTGTTAAATTTAAAATTATTCCTGATAATATCGAAATACTTATTATCGATGATCCTCCATAACTTATAAAAGGTAAAGTCATTCCAGTAGTTGGAAACAATCTGATATTTACACCAATGTGTATCATTGTTTGCATTAAAATTAGACTTGCACATCCAACTAAAATTAATTTAATTTTTTCATCATTTTCAAAATTTACTTTTTTAAATACTGAATAGATAAATATTAAAAACAATAATAAGATTAAAATTATGGCAATCACTCCAAATTCCTCAGAAATAACAGAAATAATATAATCTGTATGAGCTTCTGGAACACGATTTTTTAATGTTCCTTCACCTATTCCTTTACCAAAAAATCCCCCACTTGTAATAGAGTCAATAGCTTTGTCTGTTTGAAAGTTATGTGTGCCTTTTTCAGAGTCAAAAAAGGAAGTTAATCTGTTTTTTATATATTCGAATTTCTCTACAAAAAAAATTAAATACAAAAATGCGAAAATCAAAAATAAAAATAATATTATCAAAAAAAATATGTTTATACCTGATGTAAAAATTAAGATTGACCAACTAAAAAAAATTAATAATGTCTGCCCAATATCCGGCTGAACAGCCAGTAATAAAGCAATAACTAAAGTAGTAAAAAAAGTGAGTAAATACTTGATGTAAATGTTTGTATATTTCTGACTACTTAAAATTATACTTATAAACATTATCAAAAAAGGTTTAACTAATTCAATTGGTTGAAATCGTGGTAAAAAATTAAGATCAATCCATCTCTTAGAGCCTTTTACTTCAACGCCTATAAAAGGTACTAAAATTAAAAAAATTAATGATATTAAAAAAAAGATTACCGAAAACTTTAAAAGGGTTTCTTTATCTATTGAGGAAAGAAAAAAAATTATAAATATACCAAGTAGGATAAAAATAAAGTGTTTAAAAAAAAAAGAATAATCGTTGGTATTCAATTTATCAGATGCAACTAAAGAGGTTGATACCAATGAAAAAAATAATCCTGTGCAAAATAACAAGACAATTAACGAAAATATGAATTTATCAATATTTTTCCACCACTGGTAATAAAAATTAAATACAGTTTTTTTATATTCCATTTAAATATTTTTTGCTTAATTTATTAAAATATAAACCTCTTTCTTCAAAATTTTTAAAACTATCAAACGAAGCAGCAGATGGACTGAACAATATAGTTCTTTCTGGAGAATTATCTTTTTTTATTAATCTAATTATTTTTTTAAAAGCAAATTCTAAATTTGTAAAATTTTCATAAACTATTTTACCTTTAAGTTCATTATTGAAAAATTTCTTGTCTTTACCAAATACAAAAGCTTTAATCTTTTTAAAATATTTTTTTGGTAAATTAAGTTTATCACCTTTTTTATGAATACCTCCAATTATCCAATATATATTTTGATAATTTTTAAGTATGCCTATGGATGAAGCAAAACTGGTAGACTTAGAATCATTTATGACAATCAAATTTTTTTTCTTTAAAATTATTTGTTGACGATACTTGAGTCCTTTTAACTTATTAATTGTTTTCAATAGCAAATTGTTTTTTAGTTTTAATTTTTTTGATATTTCAAAAATAAATGACAAATTTTCTTTATTGGTTTCGGTTAAAAAATACTCATTTTTAATATCTTTAAAAAAACTATCACCTTTTTTTGTATCTACCTTAATAATCTTTGACCTAAAATTTTTAGAATTTAGTTTCTTCTTTATAAGGGGGTCATTTTTTTTTACAAAAGCGACACAGTTTTTTTTTTGAGAATCTAATAATTTAAATTTTGCATTTACATAATTTTTTAAATTTTTATGTCGCTCAATGTGGTCAACACTTATATTAAGAATCATTGCATACTTTGAACTAAATATTTTACTGTAATCTAGTTGATATGAGGAAGCTTCAATTACAAAAATTGTTTTTTTATTTATTTTTTTTTCAGATAATAATGGGTTACCTATATTTCCTACTAATCTTACATCTTTTTTTTGATCTAATAATACATTGTGTAAGATTTTTGCAGTTGTTGATTTTCCATTAGTTCCAGTAATTGAAATACTCTCATTATCAAAATAAGAATAAAAAATGTCTAAATCAGTATAAATTTTATCAAAATTCTTTTTTAAGAATCTTGATAGTTTACAATTATGTATATCTATTCCAGGACTTACAATAATTGCATCAAAATTTTTTTTGGGAATTTTATCTAAGCTGATAAATTTTTGATTTTTTTTTAAATTATCATCAAACAAGTATATATTTGCTTTGTTCTTTAAAAATTTAAATGTTGAAACTCCACTTTTTCCAAGTCCATATATCAATATTTTTTTACCTAAAAAAATATTTTTATTTTGTTTCATTATCTTAATTTTAAAGTAGCTAAGCCAATCATTGCTAAAATTATAGAAATTATCCAAAATCTAATTACAACAGTGGACTCTGGCCAACCTTTTTTTTCAAAATGATGATGAATTGGAGCCATTTTAAAAATTCTTTTTCCGGTGAGTTTATAAGAAATCACTTGAACCATGACTGAGACTGCTTCTAAAACAAAAAGACCTCCTGTAATTGCTAATACAATTTCATGTTTAGTTATAATACCTACTGCACCTAAAGATCCTCCTAAAGATAATGAACCGGTGTCACCCATAAAAATTTTTGCTGGAGGTGCGTTAAACCACAAAAAACCTAAACATGAACCTATGATAGCTCCACAAAAAATTGCGACCTCACCTGTTCCCTCTATGTAGGGTATTTGTAAATAATTTGAAAATACAATGTTTCCAGTGACATAACTTATAAAAGCAAAACACGCTGCAACTAATATTACTGGAACAGTGGCTAAACCATCAAGGCCATCTGTAAGATTAACTGCATTAGACGAACCTGTTATAACAAACACAGCAAATGGAATAAAAAACCATCCAAGATCAAAAATCAAATTTTTAAAAAATGGAAAATATAAATTTGTTATTTTTTGATAATCTGAAAGATAAACAAAAAAACTAATTCCAATTATTGCAAGTATAATCTGAGAAATTATCTTAAATTTGGAGGAGATGCCTGATGAATTGCTTTGCTTAATTTTCTTGTAATCATCAAAAGCTCCTAATAATCCAAAAGAAACAGCAATAAATATACAAAATAAAATATTTATATTTGACAAGTCACCCCAACACAGTACGGATATTAATAAACCTAATAATATAATAACACCTCCCATTGTTGGAGTTCCAATCTTCTTAACTATATGATCTTCAGGACCGTCATTACGTATAGGATTTAAAATTTTTTGACTTGAAAAAAATTTAATAAACGGTCCTCCGATTAATAAAACTATGATTAAAGAAGTAAAAAATGATAACCCAGTTCTAAATGTAAGATATTTAAAAACATTTAAAAAACCAAAAGTATCGACAAAATTTAACAAAAATTGGTAAAGCATTTAATTAGATCCTCTTAAATTTTTAATTATTCTATTAAAACCTGTTGCATTTGAGGCTTTTACCATTAAGTAATCATTATTATTTAAATCACTTTTAATCAATTCAATAATTTGAGAGTTATTTGCCAGTATTTTACCCTTTTTTGATTTTGAAAGTTTATTAAAGATAGAAACAACATTTCTTCCCTTAACAAAAATTTTATCAATTTTTGTTCGATTAATAATAGGAGCAATTGATTGATGAAGGTGTTTTGAATATTTTCCAAGTTCTAACATATCCCCAAGCAAAAGATATTTTTTTGAATTTTTCTTATCTAACTTATCATAATTTAGTATCGCCGATTTAAGAGAAAGCGGATTTGAATTATAACTTTCATCAATTAAATTAATAATTTTTTTATTTATATTTAATTTTAAAAAATCACCTCTTCCTGATGGTGTTTTAAATTTTAAGAAAGTATTAAATTTTAAACGAAAAACATTTGTATAAAGACTTATTACTGCTAAAGCTGCTAATATATTATAGATATTACTTTTAAAATTATTAGGAATTACGAAATATTTTTTTGAATTATCAATTCTTACATAAGCTTTATAAAATTTTGAATTTTTTTTTATATTTAACAATCTGATATCTGATCCTTTATTTTTGATACCAAAAGACCTCACATTGAGATTTTTTTTAAGAGCAATTTTCTTATGTAATTTAAAAAAATTATCATCTGCATTTAAGACTATATGACCATTTGATTTTGTATTTTCTATGATTTCTGCTTTAGCTAACGCGATCTGTTTTATATCTTTAAAATTTTTAATATGTGCATAGTTTATATTCGTAATAATACTTACATCAGGTTGTACAATTTTAGATAAAAAATCAATTTCACCTTTCTTGTCCATTCCAACTTCTAAAACACCATAATCATCATCATGATCTAAATTCAAAAGACTTAAGGGCACTCCATATTTATTGTTATAAGATTTTGGAGAAATACTTACTTTTGAAATTTGGCTCAAAGTGTCGCCTAATAACTCTTTTAAGGTAGTTTTTCCACAGCTTCCAGTAATAGCAATTATTTTTGCGTCAATATTTTTTCTAAAAATATTTGAGGAATTTGTTAAAAATTTTAATGTATCTTTAACTTTTATTTGACGACTTAAGTTTAGTTTTTTTTTTATTTTACTTACTATAGCTAGTGAAGCTTTTTTTTTAAAAGACTGTTCTACGAATTTATTTCCATCATTTTTTTTTCCCTTAATCGCAAAAAAGATATCATTTTTTTTGACCTCTTTAGAATTAATTCTTGCTTGTTTAATTAATAAAGAATTTGGCAAATTTTTAAAACCAGATAACTCTTTAATAATATTTAGTTTTAAATCATTTGATAGATACTTATTCTTGACTTTGATTGCTTTCAAAATAAACTTTCTATCAGAAAAGTTAATTTTTCTTTTACCAATGTCTTGGGTTGTTTCGTGACCCTTTCCAGCTACTAATAAAACTTCACCTGTATTTAAATTTTTGATTGCCTCTGAAATCGCAATTGCTCTATTTGAAATCTCAATTATTTTTCTTTTATCTTTTATTCCTTTTTTAATGTCATGCCTAATTTTATTTGGATTTTCAAATCTAGGGTTATCATTAGTGAGATAAATTTTATCAGAATAATTGTTCGCAATTTTTCCCATTTTTGATCTTTTGTTTTGATCTCTATTACCACCACAACCAAATAGTAAAATTATTTTTTTATCTGGAAATTGTTCTTTTAAATTTAAAAGACATGTTTCCAGAGCATCTGGAGTATGTGCATAATCAAGAATAACCTTAGATTTGTTTTTAATTTTACTAATTTTTTCAAATCTTCCTTTCACAGGTTTAATTTTCGATATTACAGATAAAATTTTTTTTAAATTTAGGTTGCTATTGCTCGCTGCAATAATCGCCATTAATAAATTTTTTATTTGAATTTTCCCTATTAGATTAACATTCAGTTTAATTGGTGATTTCTTATACTCAATTTTGAGAATTTGAGAATCTCCTTTGTATCTGTGAGAAATTATTTTAAAATTTTTTTTTTTATCATTCAAAGTGATCAATTTTAATTTTTTTCTATTAGTAATTCTTTTAATTTGATTGAATTGTGCTATTTTTTCATCGGCTATAACATTACCTTTTGTTTTTATAAGATTTTGAAACAAATAAAGTTTTGCTTTAAGGTAAGCATCTAAATTTTTATGATAATCTAAATGATCCTGTGATAAATTTGTAAATATTCCTGAATTGAATTTATATCCATCTAGTCTATTTTGTATTAGTCCATGACTTGAGGCTTCCATTATCACATTATCGATTTTTTGATTTTTAATTTTTTGTAATATTTGGCTTAGTTGTATCGGATCAATAGTTGTGTTAGATAACTTGATATTCAAATTTTCTGCTTTTACCCCTAAAGTCCCAATCGAAGCAACCCTCTTTTTATTTAATCTTAATATTTGGTAATAAAAATCTGACACTGAAGATTTACCATTTGTTCCAGTTACTGCAATTAAGTTTTTTGGTTTTTTGTTATAAATTTTAGATGAAACTTCAGCTAATAACTTTCGAATATTTTTTTTATTGATGAATAAAATTCCATTTTTATATTTATCAGACTTATTTTCACTTACTATAATTCTTGAACCGTTTTTAATTGCATGAGGAATAAATTTATTTCCATCAAATTTATTACCTTTAATTGCAAAAAAAATATGGTTTTTTTTTACTTTAGAACTGTCAAAAGAAATTCCAGAAAAAAATATTTTACCAAATTCTTTTTTTACATTTGGAATAAAATCTTTGAGTTGCATTGCCTAATTAATTTCACTGTATTTTGTGGCTAAAATAGGCCCAATTTTCTCAACAATTTGACCAGTTACCTCGACTGTGGTCCAACCTGATGTATTAAACGGAGTACCTTTATATTTAATATTAGAACCATCCCTATAATGATAAACATATTCACTATTCATTTGAGGTTCATCTAACATAACTGCTAAAATAAATTTCGGTTTTGAAGTTGGAAAGACTGATATAAAAGAATTTATTTTCTTTCTTGAATAATTACCAGCTACACTTTTTTGAGCTGTTCCAGTTTTACCACCAATTTCGTAACCATCTACGTTTGCTAACGAGGCTGTACCCTCCTTTGTTGTCACAATTTTTCTCAAGATTGGAAGAATTTTTTCTGACACGCTTTCATCTAAAATTTGTATCTTTTCATTTTTATCTATTTGTTTAATCAAAGTGGGTCTTACTTCATACCCTCCATTAACTATAATGGAATATGCTTTTACCAATTGTAAAAGAGTCGTTGTAATACCATGGCCAAAAGACGCTGTTGCCAGAGGACACTTGCCCCAATTAAATTTAATTGGCTTTCCCACTTCCTCAATATCGAATTCGATTTTTTTTAGAATTCCAAGTTTTGATAAAAATAATTTAAATTTTTCCTCTCCAATTTTTTGACCAATTTTGACAGAGCCAATGTTGCCAGATCTTACTAAAATTTGTTCAACAGTTAAATCAGTAGGTATTTCTTTGTCATATTCTCTGATGGGAAAACCCGCACAAGTTAAAGACTTTGGTAAATCATTAAACTCATTTTCAGGCTCAAGAATTTTTTCATTAAAAGCAGATGCTAAAGTTAAAGTTTTAAAAACAGATCCAAATTCATAAACTCCTTTTGTTGCTCTATTAATGAAATTTATGTCTGAGATATCTTTTCTTTTATTTGGATCGAAATCAGGTAAAGAAACTAAAGAAAAAATTTCACCGTTATTTACATCCATTAAAATAGATGCACTTCCTTTGGTTTTAAAAATTTTATTAAATTTTATTAATTCATTCCTAATTAAAAATTGAATATCTTTATCGACGGTCAACTTAATGGATCCATTAGTATTTTTAAGACGTTTATCTAGAGATTTTTCTAGGCCCGAAATTCCATTATTATCATTATCAATTTGACCAATTATGTGACTAAACAAGTTTTTTTCAGGATAAACTCTTATCAATCTCTCCTCAGATTGAATAGATTTATCTCCTAATTTCATTATTTTTTCATATTTTTCCTCTGAGATTCTTTTTTCAAAATAAAAAAAATTTTTATCTTTAAGATTAGACTCAATTTTTTCATAATTTTTGTTTGGAAAAATGTATCTTAAATTTAGTAATAATTTTTTTTGATCTATTACTTTCTTGGTGCTGATACCTATATCAATAGAACTAACAGTTTTAACAAGATATCTTCCATTTCTATCAACAATATCTGCTCTATAAAGTTTATTTAATGGTTGCTCAACATTATTTGTTATATCAATTTTTGGTTTTCTTGATCCAAGATGAGCTAAATGTATTGAGTAAATTAAAAAAATAACAAAAAAAACAAAAAAAATAAATGATACCCTGTTAAACGAAATATTTAAGTTAGATTTGGTTTTTTTGAATAAAAAATCATCTTGTTGATCTTCCAAAATAATATTTTGTTTTTTATTTTTCATTTATCTACACTTATTTTTAATCTTTCAATATGAAGATCATTATTCATTTTCTTAAGTAAACTTATCTGATTAATATCTTTTTTTATCAACTCGTCATCAAAATATAATCGATGGAACTCCAAAAGTTTTTCTGCTGAACTGAGATAATCATATTCCAATTTATTTCTCTCATAATCTTTTTTTAAAATCCTAATGTCTTCTTTGGTCACGTAAATTTGATCATCTATTCTCTTTGTTGAGTTTTTAATGAAAGCGGTAAATAAAATTAAGGGTAGTATAATGAAAAAAATTAAAAATTTTTTCATAACTTATCTCCAATACTCTCTATCTTTAATAAATAATCAAATTTATCTAAAATATCATTTTCAAAGTGATAAGAATTATCTTTTTTAATTAAATACCTGAGTTTTGCAGATCTTGAAGATATATTTTCTTTTAGTTCTTTAATTGATGGTAAAATTGGTTTTTTTTCTTTTAGATAAAATAATTTTTCAGATTGTTCTAATTTTGGTAAATATCTTGAGACACTTTTTTTTTCGGATAAGCTTTTAAAAAAATATTTAACTATTTTATCTTCAATAGAATGAAAGGTTACAACAGCTAATACTCCATTTTTTTTAAGAATTTTCGATGCAGTTATTAAACCAAATATTAATTCACTAATTTCTTTATTTACAAAAATTCTCAAAGCTTGAAAAACTTTTGTTGCATTATGTATTTTTAAATTTTTCTTTTTTTTAATTTTTTCAATCAATGCTACTAAAATTTGAGTGTCAATTTTTTTAGTTTTTCTTTCTCTTACGATAATATTTGCAATTTTTTTTGCATCTTTCTCCTCACCAAAAAATTTAAAAATTTTTTCCAATTCTTTAATATTTAATTTATTAATTACATCTGATGCAGAAAAATTATTAATCCCCATCTGCATATTTAGATCGCCAATGGAGTTAAACGACAATCCCTTGTCAGGATCTTTTATTTGGACTAATGAGTATCCTAAATCAAAAACAACTGCTCTAATATCAACATTTTTAAGTTTAAGATTATCTAACTGACTAAATTTTTTGTTTTTAAATGAAAACCTTTCATGGAATTTATTTAGAAATTTATCTGCTGTTTCTTTAGTTTTTAAATCTCTATCTATAGCAATTACTTTTGTATTTTTAAAATTTAAAATTTTTTTTGTGTATCCGCCTTGCCCAAATGTGCAATCGATAAATGTGCCACCATGTTGAGGGGAAATAATGCTAATTAATTCATTTAGCAATACCGGATAATGTTTTGGAGTATCCAGTACCATGGTGGCTTCCATTTATTTTTTCGAAGACCATTAATTTTTTTGTCTTCTTAAAAATGCAGGTATCTCAAGATCATCTTCTTCTTGATCTTCTTTTTCAGATCCTAATAAACTTTGAGAAGATAAATTTTGATTATCATTACTAAATAAATCTGGTTCATCTGTATCTACACCAAATTCCTTTAGATCATTAGTTACATTGTGTTCAGTCTCATTACTAATTGCTTCTTGAGAAAAAGACTTCTCTTCATCATCTGATGTGCTCTCAACTATACTTTTAGCTTCTTGATCTTTTAGTAATTCCTCATGATATTGATTGTTCACCTCATCAACTGTTTGATTGTTTAAACTTTCATTTACTATTTCATTCTCAAGTTTTAAAGCATTAGCACCATGTGAGACCGGATTAGAACTTGCATTAGAAAAGTTATGTGGGGTTGTTCCTGTTGCTGTTGTAAAATCAGAATATCCTGGATTACGATTTTGAATACGATGAACCATATTTATTACTGATTTTGATTCAGGATGTTGACCATCTAAAGCAGTCGCAACTATAGATACACGAATTTTTCCATCTAACGATGGATCAATGATTGATCCATTTATAATCTCTGCTTCAGCATCAACTTCAGATCTAATTTTATTTACTATTTCGTCTACTTCGAAAAGTTTTAGATCATTTCCTCCAGTGATGTTAATTAACAAACCTTTAGCGCCTTT
The DNA here is from genome assembly GCA_902565935.1 of uncultured Pelagibacteraceae bacterium. Lineage (GTDB taxonomy): Bacteria > Pseudomonadota > Alphaproteobacteria > Pelagibacterales > Pelagibacteraceae > Pelagibacter. The sequence goes on along the minus strand of CACFGT010000003.1, from coordinate 5,470 downwards.
AAGTGAATAGTCATCAATTAGAGGGTTATTTAAAGCTATCTCAGTTGCCTTTTCAGCTCTATCTTCCCCCTCAGCTTCACCTGTGCCCATCATTGCTTTACCCATAGAGCTCATTACCGTTTCTACGTCGGCAAAATCTAAATTAACTAAACCATCTTTTACCATCAAATCTGTTACACTTTGAACTCCATGTCTTAAAATACTGTTTGATAGTTGAAAAGACTCTTTGTAAGTAGTTTGTTCATTTGCAATTTTAAATAAATTTTGGTTTGGAATAACTATAATAGTATCTACATGTTTTCTTAGTTCTTCAAGCCCTTCATGTGCTCTTCGCATTCTTGATGGTGCTTCATATAAAAATGGTAAAGTTACTACACCTACTGTAAGAATATTTAATTCTTTAGCAGCTCTTGCAATTACATGTGCAGCGCCAGTACCAGTTCCTCCGCCCATACCAGCTGTAATAAAAACCATATTGGCACCTTTAAGAATATCAACAATATCATTTAAAGACTCATTTGCTGCTGCTAAGCCAATTTCGTGTTTTGCTCCAGCACCTAAGCCTTTTGTTAAATTTAAACCAATTTGAATCCTAGTTTTTGATTTACTTGTTTTTAAATCTTGAGCATCAGTATTTACAGCAACGAATTCAACACCTTCTACACCAGCATCGATCATTTCATTTATTGCATTACCTCCAGCTCCTCCAACTCCAAGAACTAATATTCTTGGTTTTAACTCTTTTATTTCTGGTACCTTAAAGTTTATTGTCATTTTGTTATCCCCTCGTTATTTATTTAGTTGTTGCTCCCATTTAAGACTTGCACGATTAATATTTGCTTTCTTTCTTGCACTTACCTTAAATTTTTCAAAAATTGCTGGCTCCCATATTTGAAAAGTTTTGCCTTGTCCAACAAAAATCATGCTATTTCTAATTTTTGCATGTTTTAGTAATTTTGAAGATAATGAAATTCTTCCTTCACTATCAAATTGTAAATTTGTACTTTCTGATAAAATTGATGTTGCAAAAAAATCTCTTTTTTCTTCAAAAGGATTTAATGAGTCTATTGTATTTGAAATTTTTTCTATTCTGTCTTGCGGCCAAGCTTCAATAGATTGGTTATTAAAGGACGGAAAACAAATTACCCCGTTATAACCCAAATTAGACAGATAAGACCTAAAACTTGCTGGCACTGACACCCTTCCTTTTTTGTCTAATTTGTTTTCGTAGGTTGATAAAAACATAAACCATAAAATCCATTGTTTTCCCAATTTTGGGAATTTATGGGATATTATGGGTTTTTAAGAAAAGAGTCAATACATACAATTTATGATTTAATAATTATGATAGTCATTTTAAAATTGAGTCAAAACGTGAACATTTAGGATGAGTTTTAAATAGAATGTGCCAGATAAACTGTAAGCCGGGTTCTGTCATTTAAACTTATCATTTCTCTAGGCCTAAGATCACTCTTAAGCTCAAGCGGCTAACCCTGATAACTAGCCAAGGATGGCTTTTAGTTTTTAAACAATGTTATCTCTACTTAGCCTTGCTCCCAGTGGGGTTTTCCAGCGTTCATTGTTACCAATAGAACCGGTGTGCTCTTACCACACCTTTTCACCCTTGCCATGTTATGGCGGTTTATTTTCTGTGGCACTATCCCTAGGGTTACCCCTGCCAGAAATTATCTGGCACTGTATCCTTGTGGAGCCCGGACTTTCCTCTTTAATCTCTTAAAGCGACAAGTCATTTATCTGGCACTTAACTTGTACAACATAATTTTGCAATTTCAATGATAATTTCTAATTAAATCAAATTCTTACTAATTAAGAGGCATTCTTTATCAATTTTGCCATCAACTAATTCTTGTCTAAACCTTCTTTGAAAGGCTATTGTTAATAGTCTCTGCTTAATATCATTACTGTAACCTTTGTCACAATTATATCCTATCTTATTTAAGTTATTTATAAATATTTTTTTATCAAAATTTGAAAGACTAAATTTTCTAAACTTTTCTAAATTCTTTTTTTTTAATTTATGCCATATACAAAATCCTCCTTTTGATAGTCTATGCCAGGGAAATTTTTCACCAGGATCTTTTTTTCTGTCTGGAGCTATATCTGAATGACCCAATACATTTTTTTTTAAAACTTTATATTTTTTCATTAAAAATCTTAATAATTTTTTTAGTGCAACAATTTGTTTTTCTGAAAAATTTGGATAATTAAATGAATGACCAGGGTTTTGGATTTCAATACCAATTGAATTTTTGTTTAAAAAATTTTTTTTTTTCCACCGTGACTTGCCAGCATGCCAAGCAATATAATTATCAGGTATTAGATTTAATATTTCTCCATTTTTTTTTATAAAATAATGTGAGCTTACTTTTGATTTCGAATTACATAGTCTCTTAATTGCAGCTATTTCACTTTTCATTCCAGTGTAGTGAATAATAATAAAATTTATATCTTTATTATTTCTTTCTGGAGTATCAAAATTAATAGAGTAATTTCTAATCAAATTTAGGCCGTTTTTAAGCATCATTTGCAACAAAATCTTAATTTACATTAATTCCTTATATAATATAAATTAATTATGATTAGAAAAATTATAATTCTATTAATTGCAACTTTTGCGTTAACTTTTAATGCAGTTGCGGGGACAGATGGTGAATTAATATTAAAAAAAAATCAACCTTCTGACATCAAAGATTGTTCCGAAAAATTTAATAGAGCGACATTTGCTTTTAATCAAGCTTTAGATGGGGCTATTATAAAACCTCTTGCAAGTGCATACAATATTTTACCTATCCCGATTAGAACTGGAGTAGGAAATTCAATGGATAATCTTTCTAATCTAATAACAATTCCAAATAATATTCTTCAAGGCGATTTAAAAAAAGCAAGCATTAATACTGGAAGATTAATAATTAATACAACCCTAGGTATTTTTGGAATATTTGATGTTGCTGAATTAATGGGTTTTTCAGAATATGAAAAAGAGGATTATGGACAAACCCTAGCTAAACACGGAGTTGGGCCAGGATGTTATATCGTGCTTCCAATTTTAGGACCGAGCACAACAAGAGATGCTATTTCATCAGTTGCAAATTTTATGGGTGGTGATCCATGGTATAATGTGTCTATAAAAAACGACACTCAATATTTTAGTGAAATTGATTATTATGCCTCAAAAGTTACAACTGGGGTAGATTTCAGAGCTAAAAATTATGATGCTATAGAAAACTTAGAGGAAAATTCTTTAGATTTTTATGCATCTGTAAAAAGTTTATACTTACAAGATAGACAGCAAAAAATTCTTAATACCAAGAAAACTATAAATACTCAAAATGATAGTGATTGGGAAGAAATAGATAATTAATAATTACCTAAATTATGAAAAACTGTAAATTAATTTTTCTAATATTAATTTTTCTAAATAATTACATTATTAGTCATTCGATTGAGCCAGATGTTTTTGTTCAATCAACTGTTAATAGAGCTTCAAAAATATTATCAGAGGATTTAACAAAAAAAGAAAAGATAGATAAACTCAAGTTAATCGCAAAAGAAACTGTCGATATTCGAGGAATTGGTTTTTATACTCTGGGTGCGATAAGAAAAAATTTAAGTGATAATGAAAAAACAGAATATTCTAAACTTTTTGAAAGTTATTTTTTAAAAAGCTTTTCAAGCAGATTATCGGAATACACTAACCCAGAAATTGACGTACAAGATAAAGAGGTACTAAATGAGAAATATACTATTGTTAACAGCATACTTAAGGCAACAAATGAGAGGCCTGAAATAAAAATTACATGGAGAGTTTACACAAAAGATCCAACTAACCCGTTAATAAGAGATTTAATAATTGAGGGTTTAAGCTTAGCAAGAACTCAAAAAGAAGAATTTGCGTCAATTCTAAATTCGAATAATAATGATATAAATGCTCTATTTAAAGTTTTAGACGAGTTCTCAAAAAATTAAGTTAACCAATTGTCTACTCTCTTTAGTTAAGATTCGCTTTATAAATTATAACAATTTAGTTCTTATCACATCTTCAAGAAATCTAATTGGCTTGTCATCATTGAATAATCTATTTTTGTTCTTCTTTATTTTATTAATTATAGAATTTCTGAAATCAATGTCTCTGGCTAATCTAACTGCAATTTCTACGTAATTTTCCTCAGAACTGGCAATAGTTTCTTCAATACCTAAAATTTTTAAAATACCAAAGGTATATCTTCCTCTCATAAAACTTGAAGGTAAAGTAACTATAGGTTTATTTAAACTTATAGCTTCTAAAGAAGTATTGCCTCCCGACCAATTTAGACTATCCAAAATAATGTCTGACTCCTCAACGAGTCCAAAAAATTCTTCTTGACCACATCTTGGATGAAAATAAGAATATTTTTCAAAAGAGTAACCTTCTTTTTGAAATAATTTAGAAATTCTCTCTTTAAAAATAGACGTGATTGAATTGTTCATTCCATGAATAAACCAAAAACAACAATTTGGATATTTTTTAAGTATATCCAAATAAATATGATCATCTTGTGGAAGCAGTTTAAATAAACTTTGAAAATTTAAAAAAATAATTGCATTTGATTTATTTGATATTTTAGGCTTTTTAATATTAGATAAATTGGGAGATTCATAATTGATCCCTAAGCCAGGCAGGGTAATTAACTTTTCTGAATAATATTTTTGAGAATCTTGATTTTCCATCAATTCGCTAGAAAAAAAATAATCAATATTTTTAAAACCTGAAGTCACTGGATGTCCATACGTATTACATTGTATGGGAGCTAACCTTAAAGAACTCAAGATTTGAATTTTTGGTCTCATTCCAATATCTAAATAGATAAGCACATCTAAGTTATCTTTGGATACTTGATTAATTAACTTATCAACATCAGTATGGCAAAAAAAATGATCAACATTTAGTTTGATTTCATTAGTAATGTGATCGAACTTGGTTCCATCATAATAAACAAATCTTTCAAAGTATTTTTGATCTAATTTAAGGATCCAATTTTTAAATAATTTGGAGACTGTGTGATTCCTAAAAAAAGAAGAAACAAATCCAATTTTTATAAATTTTGATGAGATATTTTTTTTTCTTTCTTTATAAAACTGATGATAAAATTTTTGAGTTATTCTCTCTATCAAATTAGCATATTTTTTTTGTAATTCTAAAACATCTCCTCCTTGGTAATGAAGATAAAAATTTGTTGATAGTTTGATAGAATCAATTAATTGTTTTTTTGTATACTGTAATTGCGTATCCAAAAATTTATTTAATTTTTTAATACCGTTTTCAAATTTTTTCCTATAATGATCAATCTCGTTCAAGCTTTTATAAATAACCGGAAAGTTGTTCATCAATAACCAATGTGAAGTGAAATTATCCGGTTCTATTTGGATTGCTTTTTCATAACAATTTACTGCTTTCTGATTCTCTCCTAAT
>CACFGT010000002.1 GCA_902565935.1 uncultured Pelagibacteraceae bacterium | reverse complement strand
AACACAATACGCAGAAGGTTTAATTACTAGAGGTGAAAAATATAATAAAGTAGTTGATGCTTGGTCAAAGTGTACGGATAAGGTTGCAGGTGAAATGATGAAAGGTATTTCAGCTACAGAAAAAACTCCCGAAGGACTTAAAATTAATTCAGTATTTATGATGGCTGATAGCGGTGCTAGAGGCTCAGCTGCTCAAATGAAACAATTGGCAGGAATGAGAGGATTAATTGCAAAGCCATCCGGTGAAATTATTGAAAGTCCAATTACTTCTAACTTTAAAGAAGGTTTGACAGCTCTTGAATATTTTAATTCTACTCACGGAGCTCGTAAAGGTTTAGCTGATACAGCTTTAAAAACTGCAAGTTCAGGTTATTTAACAAGAAGATTATGTGATGTTGCCCAAGACTTAACAATTACAAAGAAAAACTGTGATAACCCAGGGTTCATTGAATTATCAGAAATTTTAGAAGGGGGAAATGTTGTTGTAAGTTTATCAGAAAGAGCACTAGGGAGAGTAGCAGCTTCTGATGTGAAACATCCATTGACTGGAGATGTAATAATTAAAAAACTTTCAATGATAGATGAGTTTGGATGTGATGAGATTGATGCAGCAGGTATAAAATCACTAAAAGTTTTTTCTGTCATGACTTGCAGCTCAAAAGAAGGAGTTTGTGCTACCTGTTATGGAAGAGATTTATCTAGAGGTAAAATGGTTCATGTCGGTGAGGCAATCGGAATGATCTCAGCACAATCAATTGGTGAACCAGGAACTCAATTAACCATGCGTACTTTCCACGTCGGTGGTACTGCATCAGTAAAACAAGATTCTCAAATTGTAACTAAAAATGAAGGTGTTTTAAAAATTATAAATTCAAATATTTTAGAGGACTCAAAGAAAAATCTAATAGTTATGGGTAGAAATACTCAATTATCCATTGAAGATGATAATGGAGTTCAAGTTGCAGTTTATAAAGTTGCTTATGGTTCAAAATTATTTTTTAAAAATGGTGATAAAGTAAAAGCGAACACAAAAATTTGTGAATGGGATCCATATACAACACCAGTAATTGCAGAGAAAAGTGGTATAGCAAGTTATGTAGACTTAATCGATGGAGTAACTATACAAGAAACTACTGATGATGCGACTGGTATTTCCTCAAAATCAGTTATTGATTGGAGATCACAGTCCAAGAGTTCTGAGCTAAAACCTCGTATTACATTAAGAGATGAAAAGGGAAATGTAATTAAAAAAGCTGATGATAATGAAGCAAGATATTATTTAGTCCCTGACTCAATTTTATCAGTAAAAGATGGTCAAAAAGTTTCAGCAGGAGATGTAATTGCACGACTACCTAAAGAGACAACTAAAACAAAAGATATTACTGGAGGATTACCAAGAGTAGCAGAATTATTTGAAGCTAGAAAAGCAAAAGATAGTGCAATAATAGCAGAGAATGATGGACAAGTTGTTTTTGGTAAAGAGGTACGGGGCAAACAAAGAGTTTCAATTGTTCCTGAAGATGGATCTGAACCCTCAAATTATTTAATTCCTAAGGGAAAACATATTAATTTTAATCAGGGTGAAAAAATTAAAAAAGGTGAATATCTTCTAGATGGTCAACCTCTTCCACATGATATCTTAAGAATAATGGGAATAAAAGATTTAACAGAATATTTTGTTAATCAAGTTCAAGAAGTTTATAGATTACAAGGAGTAATAATAAATGATAAACATATTGAGACTATTTTAAGACAAATGCTTAAAAAAATTGAAGTTAAATCCTCTGGTGACTCATCATATTTGCCTGGTGAAATTATTGACCGAATTAAATTTGAAAATATGAATGAAAAATTAAAATCAGAAGGTAAAAAACCTGCTGTGGGTGAAAGAGTTTTAATGGGTATTACTAAAGCTTCATTACAGACAGAGTCATTTATATCTGCTGCATCATTCCAAGAGACTACAAGAGTACTAACAGATGCTGCGATAAAAGGTAAAGTCGATCCTTTAAATGGCCTTAAAGAAAATGTAATAGTAGGTAGATTAGTTCCTGCTGGGACTGGAAATATTAAGAACAAGTGGAACAAAAAAGCTCTTGAGGATGATAATAAATTTTTGTCAGAACAAGAAAAGTTAGAGCCTTCTGAAAGCCAGACAAATCAATAAAAATAAGCACTAAAATCAATAGTTTTAGTTTGACAAAATCAAATTAATAAGTAATTTGGCGATATTTTTGGTTGGAACGTAGTACTACTTAACGTACTAAACGCTGCCATAATAACCTGTCAGTTATTTCATTCAAAAATATTAACTAATTTTAAAACAAGAATTATGCCAACGATTAATCAGTTGCTGAAGAAAAAAAGAGTGAAACAAATTACTAGGAATAAAGTTCCAGCTCTTGAAAAACAACCTTTGAAAAGAGGTGTATGCGTGAAAGTTTATACAACAACTCCTAAAAAACCTAATTCAGCCTTAAGAAAAGTTGCTAGAGTAAGACTATCAAATGGTTTTGAAGTTACGGCTTATATACCTGGTGAAGGACATAATTTGCAAGAACACTCAGTTGTTTTAATAAGAGGTGGAAGAGTAAAAGATCTGCCAGGTGTTAGGTACCATATTCTAAGAGGAAACTTAGACACACAAGGTGTTGCGAATAGAAAAAAAAGAAGATCTTTATACGGAACGAAAAAAGGTAAATAACAATGTCCAGAAAAAAAACTCAGCCTAAAAAAAATATTGTTCCAGATCCAAAGTATAATTCCACTATAATTCCAAAATTAATAAATAATATTATGTATGATGGTAAGAGAGGTGTAGCAGCTAAAATTGTTTATGATGCAATTGAAAAAATTAAAACTAAATCAAAAGAAGATCCAATTAATATTTTTAATGAAGCGATAAATAACATCAAGCCTACTGTCGAGGTAAGATCTAGAAGAGTTGGTGGAGCAACCTATCAAGTTCCAGTTGAGGTAAAAAGTAAAAGAGCTCAAGCTCTTGCAATAAGATGGTTAGTTGATTCAGCAAGAAAAAGAAAAGACAAGTATATGTCAGATAAGATTTTCAGTGAACTTTTTGATGCTTATGAAAAAAAGGGTGCTGCTGTAAAGAAAAGAGAAGATGTACACAAAATGGCAGAGTCGAATAAAGCCTTTGCACACTTTAGATGGTAATATTTTATGGCTAGATCACATACATTAGATAAATATAGAAACATTGGGATCATGGCACATATAGATGCTGGTAAAACTACTACCACTGAAAGAATTTTATATTATACAGGAAAAAGTCATAAGATAGGTGAAGTACATGACGGTGCTGCAACAATGGACTGGATGGAACAAGAGCAGGAGAGAGGAATTACAATTACCTCTGCAGCTACCACATGTTTTTGGCAAGATCATAGAATTAATATCATAGATACTCCAGGTCACGTTGATTTTACAATTGAAGTCGAAAGATCTTTAAAAGTTTTAGATGGAGCTGTAGCTGTATTTGATGGTGTAGCTGGTGTAGAACCACAATCTGAAACAGTATGGAGACAAGCTGATAAATATAAAGTTCCAAGAATTTGTTTTGTTAATAAATTAGATAGAACTGGAGCAGACTTCTTTAGATGTGTTGATATGATTAAAGATAGATTAGGAGCTAAACCATTAGTTTTACAAATCCCAGTTGGAATTGAAGCATCATTAACAGGTGTTGTAGACCTAGTAAAAATGAAAGCTCAAATTTGGAAAAATGAAGCTTTAGGTGCAGAGTGGGAATATAAAGATATACCTGATGATTTAAAAGAATTAGCCAACAAATACAGAACAGAATTAGTTGAAATTGCAGTTGAGCAAGATGAAAAATTAATGGAAAGTTATTTAAATGGTGATGAAATTAAAGAAGATGACCTTAAAAAATGTATAAGAAAAGGAACATTAAATTTTGATTTTGTTCCAGTTTTAACTGGATCAGCATTTAAAAACAAAGGTGTTCAACCATTATTAGACGCTGTTGTAAACTATTTACCAAGCCCGTTAGATATTGGTTCAATTAAAGGCACAAAAGTTGGATCTGACGAAGAGGTAGAAATGAAATTTGACGATAATGCACCATTTTCTGCATTAGCATTTAAAGTTGCCAATGATCCATTTGTTGGATCTTTAACATTTATAAGGATTTATTCTGGAACTATTAAATCTGGTACTGCAATATATAATTCTTCTACTGATAAGGAAGAAAGAGTAGGAAGAATGCTGCTTATGCATGCAAATTCTCGAGAAGATATTAAAGAGGCAAATGCGGGTGACATAGTTTCGTTAGCGGGTCTTAAAAATACAATGACGGGACATACTTTGTGTAATAAAGAAAATTTAGTTTTATTAGAACCAATGGAATTTCCTGATCCAGTTATTGAAATCGCTGTAGAGCCAAAAACAAAAGGTGACCAAGAAAAGATGGGAGAGGCTTTGGCAAGATTAGCAAAAGAGGATCCATCATTTAGAGTTTCTTCAGATGAAGAGTCGGGACAAACAATAATCAAGGGTATGGGTGAACTTCACTTAGATATTATCGTTGATAGAATGAAAAGAGAATTCAAAGTTGAGGCAAATGTTGGAGCTCCACAAGTTGCTTATAGAGAAACTATTGAGAAATCTGCTGAGTTTGAATACATCCATAAAAAACAAAGTGGTGGTGCTGGACAGTTTGCTAAAGTAAAACTTTTTGTAGAACCACAAGAACCTGGTGAAGGAAGACTTGTTGAAAGTGCAATTAAAGGTGGCGCAATTCCAAAGGAGTTTATACCAGGTGTTGAAAAAGGTATAGAAACAGTTTCTGACAGTGGAATTTTGGCTGGATTTCCAATGATTGATTATAAAGTAACGATAGTAGATGGATTACATCATGATGTTGACTCGAGTGTATTAGCTTTTGAATTAGCAAGCAGAGCTTGTTTCAAACAAGCTTGTACTAATGGTGGATTAAAATTATTAGAACCTATTATGCGAGTTGAGGTCGTGACACCTGAAGATTATATGGGTGACGTTATTGGTGATTTAAATAGTAGAAGAGGTCAAATTAGTACTCAAGAACAAAGAGGTAATGCTACTGTAATAACTGCTATGGTTCCTTTAGCTAATATGTTTGGATACATAAATAATTTAAGATCGATGTCTCAAGGTAGAGCTCAATACTCTATGTTTTTTGATCATTATTCAAAAGTACCTCAAAATGTTCAGGACGAAGTAACTAAGAAAGTAGCCGGGTAATATGGAAAAGCAAAATATCAGAATTAAACTTAGGGCATATGATAATAAAATTCTAGATGCTTCTACAGAAGAAATAGTAAACACTGTAAAAAGAACTGGTGCCACTATAAAAGGTCCTATACCGCTACCAACAAGGATTGAGAGATATACAGTTCTTAGATCACCACATATTGATAAGAAAAGTAGAGAACAATTTGAGTCAAGAACACATAAAAGATTGATTGATATTATTGAACCAACACCACAAACTGTTGAAGCATTAATGAAGTTAGACCTAGCTTCAGGAGTAGACGTGGAGATCAAGATATAATTATGAATGAAATAGCTTTATTAGGAAAGAAACTTGGTATGACAAGAGAGTTTTATAAGACTGGTCAACTGGTACCTGTAACTGTCTTGAAAATGGAAAAAGCAAGAGTAATCCAAGTAATTGATCAAGAAAAGAGAGGCTACAAGGCAGTTCAACTTGGCTACGGTAAAATTAAAAATTCAAAATTGACAAAAGCTATGAAGGGTTATTTTGCAAAAAAGAATACTGAGGCAAAGAAAAGATTAAAAGAGTTTAGAGTTTTGAGTACAGAAAATTTTAAAGAGGGAAATGAGTTCGGATTAGAAATATTTAAGGATATTAAATTTGTGGACACTAAATCAAAAACGATTGGTAAAGGATTTGCTGGGGCGATGAAAAGACATAATTTTGGTGGATTAAGAGCAACTCACGGTGTTTCTATATCTCACAGATCTCATGGTTCGACTGGCCAGAGACAAGATCCAGGTAAAGTCTTTAAAGGAAAAAAAATGGCTGGTCATATGGGAGACAAACTTAGAACTATGCAAAATATAGAAATTATTAAAACAGATTTAGAAAATGAACTTTTATATCTAAAAGGATCGATACCAGGATCGAAAAATTCAGAAGTATTAGTAAAAGGATCTGTAAAAAACATTAAAAAATTAACAATTGCTGAAAAAGCTAAAGCTGCTGAAATTGCTAAAAAAACACCAGAGAAAAAGAAAAAATAATGAAAGTAGAAAAGTTAAATTTAAATGGAAAAAAAGACTCTATCGAGCTTTTAGATAAAATTTTTTCAGTCAAGATAAATTCAAAACTGGTAAATAGTGTTCTTTATAAAACTAATGCTAATTACAAAGGTCGACATTCTAAGACAAAACAGCAAAATGAAGTTTCTGGTCCTACATCTAAAATTTATGCTCAAAAAGGCACAGGTAATGCAAGACATGCGAGTAGAAAAGCTCCAATTTTTGTTGGTGGTGGTATAGCTCATGGTCCAAAAGGTGAGTCATCATATAAAAAGAGAAAATTAAACAAAAGTGAAAAAAAACAAAGCATTGCTTCTTTATTTAGTGAAAAAATTAAGAATAAAAATCTTTTAATTTTTAATGATTTTGTATCAGAAATTAAAAAAACAAAAGAGATGAATATCATTATTAAAAAATTTGATATTACAAATTCATTAATAATTTTAGATAAAATTTCAAAAAATAAAATTGAAAAATCTATAAGAAATATTCCAAATATTAAAGTGACAGATGTAAATCATTTTAGTGCCTTTGATATTGTCAAATTTAAAAAAGTTGTCTTTACAGAAAGCTCAGTTAAAGAACTAGAGAAGAGGTATGCTTAATATGAATAAGATTCATTTATATGATAAAATTTTATCACCTCAAGTAACAGAGAAATCGACTAATTTGTCCGAACAAAATAAAATTGTATTTAAGGTACCTTCAGCAGCCAATAAGAAAAATTTAAAATCAAACATAGAAAAAATTTTCAAGGTAAATGTTACCAAAATAAATATTATCAACAAACAAAGTAGAACAAAATTAACAAGAGGAAGAAAAACTAAAGTTTCAGGATTTAAAAAAGCGATAGTTACATTAAAAAAAGGTCAAAGTATTGATTTAACAACAGGAATATAAAATGGCTCTAAAAACTTTTAAACCCTACACAAAATCAACAAGAGGCACAATTCTTGTGGATCGAAATGGCCTTTGGAAAGGAAAACCTTTTAAATCTTTAGTTTCACCAAAAAACTCAATGAAAGGTAGAAATAATTATGGACGAATAACTTCTGTTAACAGAGCAGGGGGTCATAAAAAAATGTATAGACATGTCGATTTTTATAGAAAAAAATTTGATATGCCAGCGATTGTGGAAAGAATTGAATATGATCCAAACAGATCTTGTTACATTATGTTAGTAAAATTTGATGATAATTCACATGCTTATTATCTAGCACCTCAAAAAATTAAAGTTGGAGACAAAATTGAAAATGGATCAAAAAAAGAAATTAAAGTTGGAAATTGTATGCCATTACAAGATATTCCAGTTGGTATTAATATTCACAATGTTGAAATTCAGCCAGGAGGTGGTGGAAAAATTGCAAGGTCTGCAGGAACTTCAGTTACAATTAGTGGATTAGATGGAAATTATACGTTAATTAAATTAGCCTCTGGAGAGGTAAGAAAAATTGACTCAAGATCCCTTGCTACAATTGGAGTTTTGAGTAATCCAGACCAAAAAAATATCAAAATTGGTAAAGCAGGTAGATCTAGATGGCTTGGCAGAAGACCTCATACACGAGGAGTCGTAAAAAACCCTGTTGATCACCCACATGGAGGTGGTGAAGGTAAAACAGCTGGTGGTAGACACCCAGTTTCTCCAACAGGTCAATCGGCAAAAGGTTTAAAAACAAGAGATAACAAAAGAACAGATAAATTTATTGTTAGAAGAAGAAACAAGAGAAAGGATACAAAATAATGGCAAGAGCTGTGTGGAAAGGGCCTTTTGTTGAGCTTAGTTTGATCAAAAAAGTTGATAAATATAAAGCTGACTCAAAAAAAATACCTATTAAAACATGGTCTAGAAAGTCTACAATTATTCCTGATTTTGTAGGAGTGAGTTTTTTAATTTATAATGGAAAAAAATTCATTCCAATTACTATTTCGGAAGATATGGTTGGGCATAAATTAGGAGAGTTTGCACCAACTAGATCTTTTTTTGGACATACACCAGCTGATAAAAAAGCAAAACCAGCAGAAGCGGATGAAAAAAAATAAGATATGAGTAAAAAAAAGAAAAAAGACCTAAATAAGAATAAGATTGTTAGATCTGTAAATAACAATATTAGATCTAGTGTAAGAAAATTAAATCCCATATTAAAAAATATAGTTGGAAAAAAAGTTGAAGTAGCCATAAGAGATTTGCAATTTTCTGAAAAAAGAGTCACTAAAGATATAAGAAAAACTATAAGTTCAGCGGTTGCGAATGCAGAGAATAACTTCCAATATGATATCGATAAATTAATAGTCAAAGAAGCTTATTGTGGAAAAAAAATTATTATGAAAAGATTTAGACCTAGAGCAAAGGGGAGAGCAGCGCCAATATTGAAACCTTTCTCAAGTGTAACAATCATTCTTTCAGAGGCAAAAAAAGTGGAGGCACATGGGACAAAAAGTTAATCCTGTAGGTTTTAGATTAGGTGTCAATAGAGGATGGGACTCTGTTTGGTATGCTAAGAAGAAAGATTTTGGAAATTATTTAATCGAAGATTTTAAAATACGAGAATATATAAAAAAAAATGTAATAAATTCTGGAGTTTCAAAAGTAATGATCGAAAGGACTGCTAACAAATGTTATGTAACTATTTATACTTCAAGGCCAGGGTTTGTAATTGGAAAAAAAGGTAGTGATATCGATAAAATTAAAAATAATTTATCAAAGTTTACTTCAAATGAAGTTACACTAAATATTAAAGAAGTTAAAAAACCAGAGACAAACGCTTATCTTGTAGCTGAAAATATCGCTCAACAATTAGTAAAAAGAATTTCTTATAGAAGAGCAATGAAAAGGGCTATGCAATCTTGTTTAAGATTAGGAGCTAAAGGAATAAAAGTTTCTATAAGTGGTCGACTTGGTGGAAATGAAATAGCAAGAACTGAATGGTTAAGAGACGGAAGTATACCATCTCATACATTAAGAGCAGATATTGATTATGCTGAAGCAGAAGCACTAACAACTTATGGTATTATTGGTATTAAAGTTTGGATTTATAAAGGAGAAGTTTTTGCAAAAGAATTTAGTCAAGAGACAAACAAGGTTACTCCAAAGGTAGGTAAAGAATAATGCTTCAACCAGTAAGAACAAAATGGCGAAAAGCCCATAAAGGAAGAATCCATGGTAATGCATCTAGAGCTAATTTTATAAATTATGGCGCCTATGCATTAAAAGCTTTAACCCCAGAAAGAGTAACTGGTAAACAAATAGAAGCAGCCCGAGTTGCTTTAACAAGACATATGAAAAGACAAGGAAGAGTATGGACAAGGATTTTCCCAAATATTCCTGTCTCAAAAAAACCAATTGAGGTCAGAATGGGAAAAGGAAAAGGTTCACCAGAATTTTATGCGTGTAGAGTAAAACCAGGTAGAATTTTATTTGAAGTTGATGGAGTATCAGAACAAATTGCAAAAGAAGCTTTATATAAAGCTTCAGCAAAACTACCTATCAAAACTAAAACTATAAAGAGGTTTGCTTAAATGAAAAAAAAAGAAATTAAAAAATTATCTAAAGACGAAATTTTAAAAAACATTGATAAATTTAAAAAAGATTTATTTAATTTTAGGTTCCAAAAAATTAGTTCGCAGGTTACAAATCCTGCAAAAATTAGCGAGACAAAAAAAAATATTGCAAGACTTAAAACTGTTTTAAGAGGAAAAAATGCCTAAAAAAATATTAAAAGGTGTAGTTGTAAGTGATAAACCAAACAAAACTATTACAGTAATGGTTGAGAGAAAATATTCTCATCCATTATTAAAAAAGGTCGTTAAAGTAAGAAAAAAATATAATGCACATGATGAGAATAATAAATTTAAAGTTGGTGATAAAGTTTCTATTATTGAAAGTAAACCAATTTCTAAAAATAAAAGATTTCAAGTAATGGAGAGTTTAAAATAATGATACAAGTACAAACAGAATTATTAGTTGCTGATAACACTGGAGCAAAAAAGATTGAGTGTATCAAAGTTTTAGGTGGATCAAAAAGACGATATGCGAGCATTGGTGACACAATTGTAATTGCTGTAAAAGAGGCAATACCAAAAGGTAAAGTTAAAAAAGGCTCTGTTCATAAAGCTGTGGTTGTGAGAGTTAAAAAAGGTATTCATAGAGATGATGGTTCTAAAGTAAGATTTGACAATAATGCAGCAGTTTTAGTTGATGATAAAGGTGAACCTGTTGGAACAAGAATATTTGGACCAGTGACAAGAGAATTAAGAAATCGAGGTCAAATGAAAATAATTTCTTTAGCGCCGGAGGTTTTATAATGATTAAGAAAGGTCTTAAAGTAGTTGTTTTAACTGGAAAAGATAAAAAAAAAGAAGGTGAGATAATTGAAATAGATAGACAGAATAATAGAGCGAAAGTTAAAGATATTAACATGGTAAAGAAACATATTAAAACAACAAAGGAAAAAAAAGGTGGAATTGTTTCAATAGAAAGCTTTATTAATTTATCTAATTTAAAATTAGTAGAGGAAAAAAAGAAAAATAAAAAAGTTGAGGTGAAAAAATAATGATACCAAGATTAAAAGAATTGTATCTAAAAGAAATTCAACCTGATTTAAAAACAAAGTTAGGCTTAAAAAATATATATATGGGACCTAAAATACAAAAAGTTATTTTAAATATGGGTTTAGGATTAGATGGGAATGACTCTAAAGTTTTAAAATCGTGTGAGGAGGATTTAGCAAAGATAACTGGTCAAAAACCTGTCATAACAAAATTTAAAAAATCAGTTGCAAATTTTAAAACTCGTAAAGGATCGAATGCAGGTTTAAAAGTAACTTTAAGAAAAGATAAGATGTATGAATTTATAGATAGACTTGTAAATATAGCTTTGCCAAGAATTAAGGATTTTAGAGGATTGTCTTTAAATGGTTTTGATAATTTTGGAAATTATTCATTTGGAGTAAAAGAACATATTATTTTTCCAGAGGTTAGTTTTGATAGAGCAGATAAAGTAAGAGGGTTAGATATAATTATTGTTATATCTGCAAAAAATAAGGAACATAGTTTTGCTTTATTAGAAAAGTTGAATTTCCCATTTATTAAAAAAGGAGATAACTAGAATGGCTAAATTAAGTTCAATTAATAAAAATAATAGAAGAATAAAACTTTCAAATAAGTTTTATAAAAAAAGAGAAAAATTAAAAAAGATCATTATGAATAAAAAGCTCCCGCTAGAGGAAAGATTTATAGCGCAACAAAAGTTATCAAAGTTGCCAAGAAATTCAGCTAAAGTAAGAGTGATGAATAGGTGTCAAATTACAGGAAGACCTCACGGTGTTTATAGGAAATTAAGAATATCTAGAATTGCATTACGTCAACTCGGATTGCAAGGAAAGATACCTGGATTAGTAAAATCAAGCTGGTAGAAAGGATAATATGAGTTTAAGTGACCCAATAGGAGATATGATCGCTAGAGTAAAAAATGCTCAAGATAGAAGTCATAAAAAAGTTAGTTTGCCATCTTCTAATTTTAAAACAAAAATTGCTGATATACTAAAAAATGAGGGATTTATAAAAGACTTTAAAGTTAGTACTGATAATAATAAATCAATATTATCTTTAGAGCTAAAGTATCACTCAGGAAATCCAGTGATAAGCGCTTTTGAAAGAGTATCAAAACCAGGAAGAAGAATTTTTTCAAGTGCTGATGGATTACCAAAGATAAATAATGGTCTTGGTATTGCTATTATTTCTACACCCAAAGGTGTTATGACTGATATTGATGCAAGAAAACAACGTGTAGGTGGAGAAATTATTTGTAAGGTATTTTAATGTCTAAAATTGGTAAAATAAATATATCTATCCCTGATAAAGTAAAAGTTGCTTTAGCGGGTAATATTTTAAATGTAGAGGGTCCACAAGGAAAAAGTTCAATTGATATTGACCTAGATATCTTTAACCTTGATATTAAAGATAAAGAAATTTCAATTAAACCTAAAAAAATTGATGAAAACACAAAAAGGTTGTGGGGTATGAATAGAAGTTTAATAAACAACGCTGTTATTGGATCAAGCACGGGTTATGAAAAAATACTTGAATTAGTGGGAGTTGGGTACAGAGCGGCATTAAAAGGAAATAAATTGAATCTTCAACTTGGCTATAGTCATGACATAGATTTTGATATACCTGATGGAATTAAGATAGCTGTAGAAAAACAAACCACGTTAAAGATAACTGGTTCAGACAAACAAAAAGTTGGTTCAGTAGCTTCCAAGTTGAAAACTTTGAGAAAAATTGAGCCGTATAAAGGTAAAGGTGTTAGAGAAAAAGGACAATATGTTCTTAAAAAAGAGGGAAAGAAAAAATAATGAAGCTTAATACAACTACAAGAAAAAGATTTAGAGTTAGCAATAAGGTCAAAAAAGTTGCCTCAGATGGAAGATTTAGATTAAGTATATCAAGATCATCAAGAAATATTTCAGCTCAAATAATTGATGATAGAAAAAATATCACACTTTTAGCAGCGTCTTCAATCGAAAAAGACATAAAATCAAAATCTAAAGTTAATAAATCTGAGTTGTCAAAAATTGTAGCAGAAAAACTGGCAAAAAAAGCTCAAGAAAAAAAAATAACAAAAATATTTTTTGATAGAGGTGTTTATAAATATCATGGAAGAATAAAAATATTTGCTGAAACTTTAAGAAAAAATGGGATGGAATTCTAATATGGAAAATAAAGATAAAAATAGTGATAATATTCTTGAAAAACTTGTTCATATTAACCGAATAACCAAAGTTGTTAAAGGTGGTAGAAGGTTTGGTTTCTCAGCGTTAGTAGTTGTAGGAAATCAAGCTGGAAGAATTGGAATAGCTCATGCTAAAGCTAAACAAGTTCCTGATGCTATAAAAAAAGCAAATGAAATGGCAAGAAGAAAATTGATACATATTCCATTAAGAGAGGGAAGAACTATTCATCACGATGTTAAGGCAAAGGATGGATCAGGGAAAATAGTATTAAGGGCTGCCTCTAAAGGAACAGGTATAATAGCAGGAGGGCCAGTCAGAGCTGTCTGTGAAGTATTAGGTGTTAAAGATATTGTTGCAAAATCTATGGGCACTTCTAATGCTCATAATGTCATAAGAGCCACAATGAAAGCTTTGTTGAAGCAAAGTTCACCAAAACAAATCTCTACAATAAGGAATAAGAAAATATCAGAAATTATAGAAAAAAGAGGATAATGATTACATTAAATAACAGAGTAAAATTAAACAAAACTAAGATTAGAGTTGGTAGAGGGATAGGTTCAGGCAAAGGCAAAACCTCAGGTAGAGGTGTTAAAGGCCAAAAATCTAGATCAGGTGTGGCTATAAAAAGTTTTGAGGGCGGTCAAATGCCGTTATATAGAAGACTGCCTAAAAGAGGATTTAATCCAATTGGAAATAAAAATATTGCAATTCTAAACTTAGATAAAATTCAGTTATATATCGATAAAAAAAATATCAAAGCTAGTGACACTATAAACACATCTTTGTTAAAAAAATTAAAATTAATAAACAAGAATTCTGTAAAACTTAAAATTTTGGGGTCGGGTGAAATTAAAGACAAAATCAATATAGAGGCAGATTTGGCCTCAAAATCGGCAGTAGAAAAACTTGAAAAAGTTGGTGGTTCTATTCAATTAAAAAAATAATTATTAGTTTATGAGTTCGTCTTCATCAAATAATGATTTAAAAAATAGAATAATATTTACAATTGCAATTCTTGCAGTCTATAGATTAGGAACATTTATTCCTTTACCAGGTATTGACCCAGAGCAATTAAGAATAATGATGGAAGGAAACCAAAAAGGGTTACTGGGAATGTTTAACGTATTTGCTGGAGGTGCTGTGAGTAGAATGGCAATTTTTGCTTTAGGAATTATGCCATATATTTCCTCATCAATCATTGTTCAACTTTTAACAGGAGTTTCTGATTATTTTAAAAATTTGAAAGCCCAAGGTGAGATAGGCAGATCGAAAATAACTCAGATAACAAGATATGGAACAGTTTTATTAGCAACTGTACAAGGATATGGTTTAGCTGTTGGATTAGAATCATCTGCGAATTTAGTTATTAATCCAGGTTTATTTTTTAAAGTTTCGACTGTAACCACTATAGTGGCTGGAACAATATTTCTTATGTGGTTAGGAGAACAAATTACACAAAGAGGAATTGGTAATGGAATATCTCTAATAATTTTTGCTGGTATCGTTGCTGAAATCCCAAGAGCTTTGGTTACAACTTTTGAATTAGGTAGAACTGGTGCGATATCAACTGTAATGATAATTGGAATTTTTGTTTTATTAATTTTAACGATTTTATTTATTGTTTTTATGGAGAGAGCTCTGAGGAAAATTTTAATTAATTACCCTAAAAGACAGATGGGTAATAAAATGTATGGAGGAGAGTCATCACATCTTCCACTTAAAATAAATCAAGCAGGTGTGATCCCAGCAATATTTGCATCTGCATTACTATTATTACCGGTTACCTTTTCTAATTTTAATTTTTCTGATAACGAAACTTTTTTAAATTTAAGCTCTTATTTTACTCAAGGGCAACCTTTGTATATGTTATTATATGCTTCTGGAATAATATTTTTTACTTTCTTTTACACTTCGATTACTTTTAATCCTGTTGAGACTGCTGATAATTTAAGAAAGTATGGAGGATTTATTCCTGGTATTCGCCCTGGTGAGAGCACTGCTTTATATATAGAAAATATTTTAACAAAATTAACAACAATTGGAGCATTATATTTAACACTTGTTTGTTTGATGCCTGAATTTTTGATAGCAAATTATCCAATACCATTTTATTTAGGCGGTACTTCAATTTTAATTGTAGTTGTAGTTGCAATTGACACAGTCACTCAAATTCAAACTAGACTTATGAGTTCGCAATATGAACAACTAATAAAAAAAACAAAGTTTGGAAGATCTTAAGTGAATATTATCCTGTTTGGACCTCCTGGAGCTGGAAAAGGTACTCAAGCAAAATTTTTAGTAACAAAACTTAAAGGTTATCAAATATCCACAGGTGACATGTTAAGAGATGAGATACAAAAAAATTCAGATATTGGAAAAAAAATAATTGATGATATGAACGAAGGAAAATTTGTAAGTGATGAGATCGTTAACAATTTAATAAAGAATGTTATTTTTGATGATCAAAAAAAAGGGAAATTAATATTTGATGGATATCCAAGATCATTAAGTCAAGCTGAGAAGCTAGATTTACTATTAAAAAACTCAAATCAAAAAATTGATTTTATTTTTTTTCTAAACGTTAATAAGGACACAATAATTAAAAGAATTGAAAAAAGAAAAATAATAGAAAAAAGATCAGACGATGAATTGGATACCATTCTGAAAAGATACGATACATATATGGAAACAACAAAACCAGTATTAGAATTCTATTCAAAAAAACCAAATTTTTATGAAATTGATGGTGCTCTAGAAATTGATCAAATTACCAATAAAATTGGGGCTTTTCTTAAGGTTTAAGACATTGACTTTGGAAGATCTTCTTATATAAAAGGCTAAATTTATCACAAAATTTATGGCTCGTATTGCAGGTATTAATATTCCACAGAATAAATTAGTCCATATAGGGTTAACTTACATTTATGGTATTGGTGATAAATTTTCCCAAAAAATTTGTAAATCTTTGGAAATTCCGAGAGAAAAAAGAGTAAATCAATTAACGGATGAAGAAATCTTAAAAATAAGAGAGTATATTGATCAAAATTTTAAAGTTGAGGGAGATTTAAGAAGAGATTATTCTCTAAGTATAAAAAGATTAATCGACCTAGCTTGTTATAGAGGCTCAAGACATAGAAAAAAATTACCTGTAAGAGGTCAAAGGACGAGATGTAATGCTAGAACGAGAAAAGGTAAAGCAATTGCTATTGCTGGTAAAAAATTAACACCGCTTAAAAAATAATTATGGCTAAAGTTGATAAGGTTGAAAGTAAAGACCAAAAAGTTGAAAAATCTTCAAAGAAAGTAGCTAAAAGCTCTTATTCTAAAAAGAAAAAAACAAAAAAAAATATTTTAAATGGGATTGCCTATGTGCAGTCTACATTTAATAATACGATAATTTCTATTGCTGATACAAACGGAAATGTAATTTCATGGGCTTCAGCTGGTCAAAAAGGTTTCAAAGGATCAAGAAAATCAACTCCATATGCTGCTCAAATTGCTGCAGACTCAGCTGCTTCTAAAGCATTAGAATTTGGAATGAAAACATTATCTGTCGAGGTTAAAGGTCCTGGGTCGGGTAGGGAAACTGCCTTGAGAGCTTTGCAAGCAAGAGGTTTTAAAATTTTATCTATAAAAGATACTACACCAATGCCACATAACGGTACAAGACCGCCAAAAAAAAGGAGAGTTTAATGGAAACTGAAAACGTAAACGTAAAAAATTGGAAATCACTTATTAAACCAACTAAACTTGATGTTAAGATAAGTGATGATTTAACCCAAGCTACAATTATAGCTGAACCATTAGAAAAAGGTTATGGACTAACATTAGGTAATTCACTAAGAAGAATACTTTTATCATCTATAAGAGGTGCGGCTGTTACTTCAATTCAAATTGATGGAGTTTTACATGAATTTACATCTATCAAAGGTGTAAGAGAAGATGTCACTGATATTGTTTTGAATGTTAAGTCTTTAGCTTTGAAATGTTCATCTGAGGGTACAAAAAAACTTGTTTTAGATGCAAAAGGTCCAGGTGAAATAAAAGCATCAAATATTACCCCTGTTGCTGACGTCGAAATACTGAATCCTGATCTAGTAATTTGTAACTTAGATGAAAATACTAATTTTCATATGGAAATGAATGTAAATACTGGAAAAGGTTATGTGCCTGCTGAATTGAATAAACCAGAAGAGCCACCTTTAGGATTAATAGCCATAGACTCTTTATATAGTCCAGTAAAAAAAGTTTCATATTCAGTAAGTACGGCTAGAGAAGGAAAAGCTTTAGATTATGATAAATTAACAATGGTGGTCGAAACTAATGGATCAATATCTGCCGAAGATGCAGTTGCTTATTCAGCAAGAATTTTTCAAGATCAATTAAAGATGTTTATAAATTTTGATGAACCAGTCGAAGTACCAGTAAAAGAAGTTTCAACTGAGCCTGAGTTTAATAAAAATTTATTAAGAAAAGTTGATGAGTTAGAGCTATCGGTGAGATCAATGAATTGTTTAAAAAATGATAATATTATATACATAGGTGATTTAGTTCAAAAATCAGAGGGAGAAATGTTAAGAACTCCTAATTTTGGAAGAAAATCTCTTAATGAAATTAAAGAGGTTTTAACTGGTATGTCATTATATCTAGGTATGGAAATTCCAAATTGGCCACCAGATAATATAGCTGAAATGTCTAAAAAACTGGAGGAGGCTATTTAATGAGACATGGAATGGCCAATAAAAAGTTAAATAGAACTTCTGAGCACAGAAAGGCTTTGTTGATGAATATGCTTAATTCATTAATCAAATATGAGCAGATAAAGACTACTTTACCAAAAGCTAAGTTTTTAAAACCTCAGGCTGACAAGATAATTACATTAGGAAAAAAAGATTCACTACAAACAACAAGATTATTAGTTTCAAAATTACAAAATTCACAATCTGCAAATAAAGTAAAAAAAACATTATCCAAAAGATATGAAAAAAGAAATGGCGGATACACTCGAATCGTTAAAGCTGGTTTTAGATATGGTGATAATGCACCAATGGCAATCATAGAGTTTGTAGATAGAGATTTAGAGGCAAAAAGGGTTGATAGAAAAAAGAAAGACGACAAAAAAGAGGCAACAAATCAAGAAGATAAAAAAGTAGCCTCATCAAAATAAAATCTTTAAATATAATTCATGAATAAAAGTTTTGTTGTTGATTCAACATTTGTCGATATGCGTCTTGATAGATTTTTGAGAAATAAATTAGGAAATTTACCTCAAAGTTTAATCGAAAAAAATCTAAGGAATGGAAAAATTAAATTAAACAAAAAAAAGGTAAAAAGTTCATTTAAATTAAAGTTAAACGATAGAATTGCAGTTTTTAATCTTAGTTTTCAACATAAAATAACAAATGATAAAGTAAAATTTACTCCGTCAAATACAACTATAAAGGAAAATGAAGATTTAATTATTGATAATAATGATGATTTTATCGTTCTTAATAAAAGCTCAGGAATTTCAGTTCAGGGTGGAACAAAATCAAAAAAAAACTTAATAGATATATTTTCAAAAAGTAAAATTTTTGAAGGTGCTAAACCGTTTTCTGTCCATAGATTAGATAAAGAAACATCAGGTGTTTTTATTATGGCTAAAAATAGAAAATCTGCTCAGTTGCTAACATCACTTTTTAGACTTAGAAAAGTTCATAAAACTTATCTAGCAATTTGTCACGGTGAAATAGAAAAAAATTTTGGGGAATGGAATGATGATTTAATTAGATATGATAATAAAAAAAAAATTATAGAAAAAGCCAAGACTATTTACAAAGTATTAGATAAAAACTCTAACTCAAGTTTAGTTGAAATGAAACCAATAACTGGAAGAAAGCATCAATTAAGGAAACAATTATTTAATATTGGTCATCCTATATATGGAGATGATAAATATAAATTGATTGACTCAATTAAAAAGACAAATAAAAATTTGATGTTACACTCTTATCAAATTAAATTTATGATAAAAAATAAAAAGTTTACTTACAAAGCTTTATTACCAGAATATTTTAAAAAATTAATAAAAAGTAAGAGACTTAATTTTTTAGATTTATAATAAAATTTTCAATAAGTTTTTTTTCTAAATCATTATAATCTTGACTTTTAATAGTATTTAGATTTATCACTCCCTTATCTTTAATACCACAAGGTACTATAGATTTGTACTTATTGAGATCATTATTGATATTTATTGCGAAACCATGATAAGCTATCCATTTACTTACTCTAACTCCAATTGCAGCAACTTTTTTTATCTCAGATCCATCATTGTACCAAATTCCAATATTCTTTTTATCAGGAAATGTGTCAATATTATAAAATTTGATTGTATCTATGATTGTTTTTTCTATGACTGATATAAATTTTCTTATATCTCTTTTTCTTTTTTTTAAATCAATTACAAAATAACAAATTAATTGACCTGGTCCATGGTAAGTAATTTTTCCACCTCGATTTGTTTTTATTACATTAATTTTTTTATCTAAAATTTCATTTTCATCAAAACTTGTGCCAGCTGTATAAATCTCATTATGTTCTAGAGTCCAAATTAATTCATTTGTCTTTTCTTTACTTAAATCAACCAATCTATTTTCCATAAATTGAATTGCACTTTCGTATTTTACAGGTTTTTCTGACTTTTTAATCTCTATATTCATTTAAAAATTGTATTCTTCTCATTTTGTATTAAAAGATCCATCTGAAAATAGGTAAATTTATGACTTTAATTAAAAAAATCAAAGATAAAAAAGTCAACTTTGAATTCAATAAAGAATACATCAAAGTAGTTACTGATAAAATCATAAATAATGATGTAGATTTTATCACAAATTCTTTTAGTGAAATGCATCCTGCAGATGCAGCAGATATTATTGAGCATCTAAGCCAGGGTGATCGTGAAAATTTACTTAAATTGAATAATTTTAAGATTAATCCTGAGGTTTTTGTTGAATTGAATGAGTCAGTGCAAACAGAAATTATTAAATATTTATCATCAGATTCAATTGTTAGAATTTTGAAAAACCTCGAGTCAGATGATGCAATTGCAATTCTAGAAAATGTTGAAGAAAAAGATAAAAATTCAATTTTAGAGGCTTTACCACCCAAAGACCGTTTTGCTTTATTGGAAGGTCTTAGTTATCCAGAAGATAGTGCAGCAAGAATCATGCAAAGAGAATTTACTGCTATACCAAGTAATTGGTCAGTAGGTCAGACAATTGATTATTTGCGAGAAAATAAAGATTTACCTGAACAGTTTTTAGAGATTTTTATTGTAAATGAAAACTTTAAACCAGTTGGTACGGTTCCTTCATCTAAAGTTTTAAGAACTCCTAGAGAGACTAAAATGTCATCGATTATGGAAGATACAATTTTCTTAGTTCCTGTTGACATGGATAAAGAGGAAGTTGGTAATTTATTCGAAAATTACGGTTTAAACTCTGCATGTGTGGTTGATAAAACTAATAAACTAGTTGGTATGATTACTTCAGATGATGTTTTAACAGTTTTAAAAGAAGAAGCTGAGGAAGATACTTTAAGATTAGCTGGTGTTGGTGACGAAGAAATTACTGATGGAGTGTTAACAAAAACAAAAAGAAGATTTAATTGGTTACTTCTTAATTTATTCACAGCTTTTCTAGCAACATGGTGTATAAGTTTGTTTGGAGCAACAATTGAACAAATGGTAGTGTTAGCTTTTTTGATGCCAATTGTTGCTTCAATGGGTGGAAATGCAGGAATGCAAACTTTAGCAGTCACAGTTAGAACCTTAGCTACTAATGATTTAACTAAAAATAATTTCAATCAAAATATACTCAAAGAATTTAATATTGGAATTTTGAATGGAATTATATTTGCAATCATAAGTTCATTTATTGTACAAATATGGTTTCAAGATATTCAATTGTCTTTAATAATTTCTATTTCTATGGTTTTAACAATGATTGTAGCAGGCCTTTTTGGGATTTTAGTTCCAGTCACATTAAAAAAAATGAACATTGATCCGGCAATAGCTTCAAGTGTTTTTGTTACAACAATAACAGATGTTATTGGATTTGTTTCTTTTTTAGGTGTTGGAGCTTATTTTTTGTAGCGCTTAAACGTTATCAATTAATCTTATATTATTTACATAATAAGCAAAAAATAAATTAGAATTATTTATACTATTTGATTTAACTAGGTTCATTTTATTTCTTAATTCTAAATATTCAATTTTGACTTTATATTTTTGACTTAACTCCTTTTTTTTTTGATTAATATTTTTTACAATCTTTTTTTTTATTTTTAAACTTTTTTTAAAATTAATTAATTCTTTTGTTAATTTAGCAGCTTTAATTAATTGGCTTTTTTTAATATTCAAATTTCTAGATGAAAATGCAATCGAATTATTATCTCTTATGGTTTTACATGGAATAATTTTACTATCATATTTTTTTTCAATATATTTTTTAACTAAATATAATTGTTGAAAGTCCTTTTCGCCCATAAAAATTTTTTTTGGTTTTATAATTTTTGTTAATCTATCCATAACATCAATCACACCCTCGAAGTGTCCCTTTCTGTATTTTGCACATAATATTTTTTGGCTTTTTAATAGCTTTATTTTCTTTGTTTTTTTTGAATTATAAACTTGCTCTTTATTAGGAATAAATACAAAGTTTACATTAAGTTTTTTTAAAATTTTAATATCTTTTTTAAAATTTCTGGGGTATTTAAAGAAATCAGCTTTTTTATTAAACTGGGTTGGATTTATAAAAATACTTACAATTGTTTTATTGCATATTTTTTTGGATTTTTTGATAAGAGAAATATGTCCTTTATGAAGACTACCCATAGTTGGAACAAAACCTAAATTTTTGACATTATATAATGCCTCATTTAAATCATCTTTATCTAATATAATTTTCATTTGTATAAATAATTTTAATAAGTAAAACATTTAAATGATTAAACAAGCAATAATTCCTTTAGCAGGACTTGGTACTCGTTTATTGCCTTTAACAAGTGTATTTGCAAAAGAACTTTTGCCTATCAATGGTAAACCTGGAATTGAATATATCCTTGATGAATGTGTCCAGGCAGGTATTAGAGAAATTATTTTTATTATATCTGATAAAAAAAAAATGATTAAAGATTATTTTTACAACGATAAATTTTATAAAAAGATTATAAAAAAGAAAAAAGACAAAAGAGTTTTACAAGAATATAAAAAAATACTTAAATTTAAGAAAATGATTAGGTTTGTATATCAAAATAAGCCTTTAGGAACTGGTGATGCGGTATTGAAAACAAAAAAATATATTAAAGATAAGTTTTTTTTAATGTTATTACCAGATGATTTGATTATTAAAAAAAATTGTTCAAGGTCAATGATTGCTCTACATAAAAGATATAATTCCTCTGTAATGGCAAGCATGAATGTAAGGAAAAATAATGTTTCAAGATGGGGAATTTACAGATTATCAAAAAAAATAAATAAGAATAATTATATGATTAAAGGAGTGGTTGAGAAACCTACTATTAAGAATGCTCCATCTAATAGAGCAGTTATAGGTAGATATATACTACCAAGAAAAATTTTCTCTAAACTATCAAAACTAAAACCGGGTAAAGGTGGTGAAATACATATTACTGACGCAATTCAATCTTTGATTAATGAAGATGAAAAGTTTATAGCTCACAATTTTTCTGGAAAGTATCTAGATTGTGGAAGTATGAGTGGTTATATAAAATCAAGCTTGGAGATATCTAAATTATGAAACTCTGCATGATAGGTACAGGATATGTCGGTTTAGTAAGTGGTGTTTGTTTTTCAGATTTAGGAAATGACGTGATATGTGTAGATAAAGATAAAAACAAAATTGATTTACTTCAAAAGGGTAAAATACCTATTTATGAACCTGGTTTATCAGAATTAGTAGTAAAGAATTTCAAAAATAAAAGATTATCATTTTCAACAAATTTGAAAAAATCTGTTAATGAGTCTGATATTATATTTATTTGTGTAGGTACACCAACTAAAAAAGGCGGAAGTTCAGCTGATTTAAGTCAAATTTATAATGTTGCAAAAGAAATAAGTTCCTCAATAAAAAAATTTAAAATAATCATAACTAAATCAACAGTTCCAGTCACTACCGGTGATGAAATTGAAAAAATTATTTCAAAAAAAAATTCTAAAAAAAAATTTTCAGTTGTCTCTAACCCAGAATTTTTAAGAGAAGGAGAGGCTATAAGAGATTTTACTTTTCCTGATAGAATAGTTGTTGGATCTAATGATAAAAAAACAAATCGTATTTTAAGAAATTTATATAGTCCTTTAATCTCAAAAGGAGCACAATATTTAAATACATCTAGACGAGCAGCAGAGTTAATAAAATATGCTTCAAATGCTTTCTTAGCTACAAAAATTACATTTATAAATGAAATTGCAAATTTGTGTGAAAAAACAGGCATAAATGTTGAAGATATATCTATCGGTATGGGTTTAGATAAAAGAATAGGGAGTCGATTTCTAAGAGCCGGCCCAGCATATGGTGGATCTTGCTTTCCAAAAGATACAAAAGCAATAATTTCAACAGCTGATAAATTTAAATCAAATCTTTCAGTAATAAAATCAGTGATTAAATCTAACGAAAATAGATCAAATGTTTTGTTAAAAAGAATACATAAAATTTTAAATAATAATATTAAGAATAAGAGGATATCTTTTTTAGGTGTTACTTTTAAAGCTAATACGGATGATATGAGGGACTCATCAAGCTTAATTATGATACCATCGTTATCCAAAAAAGGTGCAATAATTAAATATTATGATCCTACTGGGTTCAAAAAAGAATTATCAAAAAATAAAAACGTAACATTTGAAAATTCAATTAAAAAAACAATTGAAGATTCAGATCTAGTTATAATTCATACTGAATGGAATGATTTCAAATCAATAAACTTTAAGAGTTTAGTTAAAAAAAAGAAATTTATTATATATGATATGAGAAATATTTATTCCTCTGAAAAGATGAAAGAACAAGGTTTAAAATATTTTAGTGTTGGTAGATAAGATTTCAATTTAACTCAAATATTGCGTCAACTTCTACTGAAACACCTAATGGTAAACTATTAGTACTAACAGCTGCTCTAGTATGCATACCAGCATCACCAAAGATTGATGCTATTAGGTCAGATGCACCATTTATTACTTTTGGTTGATCAGTAAAGTCATCAGTTGAATTAACAAAACCAGTTAATTTCACACATGATTTGATCTTCGACAAATCATCATCACAAGCTTTTTTTACTTGAGCGATAATACTCAATGCACATCTTTTAGCAGCATTATAACCTGCTTCAGTATTTAATTCTTTTCCAACTTTTCCTTTTATTAGCTGACCATTTTCGTCAATAGAAATTTGTCCTGATATAAATAACATTTTACCTGAAACTTTAGTTGCAACATAATTGCCAACTGGAGATTTAGCTTCAGGAAGTCTTATTTTAAGTTCAGTAATTTTATCATCATAACTCATTTCAATTTCCTTTTTTTTGATTTTTTAGTTTTATCGTATTCTTTTCTTTTCTCAATCAATATTAAAGCTTCTTCCATCGTTAATTCTGCAGGATCTTTCTCTTCAGGTATTGTTGCATTGAGTGATTTGTACTTAATATAAGGACCGTATTGACCTTTCATAACTCTAACAGGTTTTTTATCTTCAGGATGCTCCCCTAAATCTTTTATCATTGATGAAGACATTCGACCAGGTTTTGCTTCAGCTATTAGTGTTATTGCTCTATTCAAACCTATAGAAAATATGTCCTCTATATTTTCTATTCTTGCAGATTTATTTTCACATTTTAGATAAGGGCCGAATCTTCCAGTGTTTAATGTAATTTCTTTTTGATTGTCAGGATTTATCCCAAGTGATTTAGGTAGTGAACATAAGAATTGAGCTTTTTCTAAATTAATACTTTCTAGATCTAAACCCTTAGGTATTGAAACATTTTTTAAGAGTTCATTTACATCTGATTTTGATTTTTTAGTTTTTTTCTTTTTTTTAGTAGTCTTCTCAAGTTCAACATCAGAAAGAATTTTCTCATACTGAAGATACGGGCCAAACCTTCCATTTTTTAAATAAATTTCATTTCCATTTTCGTGTTTTCCAATTAATTTTGGTTCTGCTAATTGTGCTTGAGCTGCAGCTTTTGCCTTAGATAATGGTCGTGTAAACTTACATTCAGGGTAATTTGAGCATCCTATAAAAGCACCACCTCTGAAGCTATTTTTTAAACTTAATGTTCCAGAATTGCATAATTGACACTTTCTAACAACATTTCCTTCATTATCTTTATCAAAAATCAATTCACCCAAACTATCATTGAGTAAATCTAAGACTTCTCTAGTCCTTTTTTCTTTTACCTCTGATACATTATTATTAAAGTCTTTCCAGAAAAGCTCCAAAACTTTAATCCAACTTTCTTTTCCAGTGGTGATTTCATCAAGTTGATCTTCTAATCCTGCTGTAAAGTTATAATCCACATATTTTGAGAACAATTTTTCTAAAAAGGCAGAAATTAATTTTCCTCTGTCAGTAGGAAAAAATCTTTTATTTAATATTTCCGCATAACCTCTGTTAGCAATAGTAGAAATGATGCTTGCATAAGTAGATGGTCTTCCAATACCAAGTTCCTCAAGTTTTTTAAC
Organism: uncultured Pelagibacteraceae bacterium; assembly: GCA_902565935.1. Classification (GTDB taxonomy): domain Bacteria; phylum Pseudomonadota; class Alphaproteobacteria; order Pelagibacterales; family Pelagibacteraceae; genus Pelagibacter. The sequence continues at coordinate 49,555 of CACFGT010000002.1, read as the reverse complement.
TAAGCTAGCCTCAGAGTATCTTGGAGGTGGTTGTGTATAGTGTTGTTCATCTATTAATGCCTCGATATTAATTGGTCCTTTAGACATAGATGGTAAAATATTTTCATCATCATCTTTACTTTGATTGTTATAAATCTTTAAAAATCCATCAAATTTCATTACTGATCCACTAGCTTTACAAATAGTGTCATTATTTCCAGAAGTTATAGTAATAGTGTTCCTGTCAAATTTGGCTGACTCCATTTGAGAAGATAAAGCTCTACTCCATATAAGATCATATAGTTTATTTTGATCTGTACTTAAATATTTCTTAACACTCTGGGGTGTTCTGATTATATCTGTAGGTCTAATTGCTTCATGAGCTTCCTGAGCATTCTTAGCTTTTTTACCAGAATAATTTAAAGCATTTTTAGGCAAGTATTCATTACCAATTTCTTTTTGGATATAATCTCTAAAAGCTGACACTGCATCTTTTGATAAATTAGTTCCATCTGTTCTCATATAAGTAATCAAGCCAATTGTTTCACCCTCTATCTCTATTCCTTGATAAAGTTTTTGTGCTATTTGCATTGTTCTAGATGCGCCGAAACCTAATCTACTTGATGCGGTTTGTTGAAGAGTAGATGTAGTGAATGGTCCAGATGGATTTCGATTAACAACTTTGCTTGAAATATCTGTAATATTAAATTTTTTTTTATTTATACTCTCTATAGCTTTGTTTATTTCTTCTTTATTTCTAAATGAAAATTTTTCAATTTTATTATTATCTAATTGACTAATACTTGCGGTAATTTTTTGATTATTTTGATCTATAAAGTTTATACTTAAAGTCCAAAATTCTTCTGGTTTAAATCCCTCAATTTCATGTTCTCTCTCAGTAATTAATTTTAAAGCAACAGACTGAACTCTTCCTGCAGATTTTGAGCCGGGTAGTTTTGTCCAAAGTATTGGTGAAATATTAAAACCAACCAAGTAATCTAAAGCTCTTCTAGCCATATAAGCATCAACTAGATGAGGTTCAATTTGTCTTGGATTTTCAATTCCCTGTATTACAGCTTTTTTAGTTATCTCATTAAATACAACTCTTTCAATTTCTTTATCTTTTAAAAGTTTTTTTTCATTTAAATATTCTTTTACATGCCAGGCAATAGCTTCACCTTCACGGTCAGGGTCGGTAGCTAATATAATTTTAGACGAATCTTTTGCTGCATCAGTAATTTCTTTAAGATATTTTTTTGAAAAACTGTCAACTTCCCATTCCATTTTAAAATCTTGGTCTGGATCAACTGAACCATTTTTAGAAGGTAAGTCTCTTATATGACCATAACTTGCTAGAACTTTGTAATCATCACCCAAATACTTATTTATTGTTTTAGCTTTAGCAGGACTTTCTACAATGACTAAATTCATAAACTACAAACTACTTAAATCACTTAGATAGTCAATTTAATAAATTTTTGTCTTTGTTTCTTCTTTATTTTTCAATCTTTTAATATTTTCTCTATGAGTAAAAAAAATCAAGACGAACATAATCGTGAAAAAAATTCCTTGATCAAATTGACTTAAAATCAATGAATATATTGGTATAGAAACTGCACCCACCAAAGATGATAACGAGGAATACTTAGAAACGAAAAAAGTTATAAACCAAGAAATAGCAAAGATAATTCCAAAATAGATATTTATGGCAAATAAAATTCCAACATAAGTTGCAACACCTTTTCCACCTTTAAATTTTAACCAAATTGGAAAAACATGACCTAAAAAAGCACACAGAGAGGCAATATATAAAAAATCTTGATAAAAAATTTTTACATAAATGACTGGAATTACAGCTTTCAAAATATCAAGCACTAATGTTGAATATCCTATTGTTTTATTTCCAGTTCGGAGAGCGTTAGTGGCTCCGATGTTACCTGAACCAATTTCTCTAATATCTTTTTTTAAAAAGATTTTTGTAAGTATGAAGCCAAATGGTATGGAGCCCATGAGGTAAGAAATTATACCTATTAAAAAAATATCCATTCTATAGCTTAAATAATTCTTTTCCTTTTACAAATGTATTCATAACTTTGCCTTGAAGTTTTTTATCCTCTATTGATGTATTTTTAGATTTTGATATTAATTTTTCTTTCTTTACAATCCAAGGTTTATCAATATCAACTATGCAAAGATCTGCATCATTACCAACTGAGAGATTTCCTTTATCTATTTTTAATATTTTTGCTGGATTCGAAGTCAAGGCTCTTATAATTGTCTCAAGTTTGAGCGATCCATTGTGATATAATTCTAAGCTTAAAGATAAAAGGGTCTCTATTCCTGATGCTCCTGTAGCCGCCTGTGCAAATGTTAACCTTTTAGACTCTTCATCTTCAGGTTTATGATCTGAAACAATAACTTCAATGATACCATTTTTTAATCCCTCAACTAAAGCTAACCTATCTTCTTCTCTCCTTAAAGGGGGAGACAATTTTAAAAAAGTTCTAAAATCACCAATATCATTTTCATTCAAAGATAAATTATTAATAGAAACTCCTGAAGTAAAGTTCACAATTTCTTTTCTATATTTTATTACTTCAACTGATTTTTGTGATGATAATTGAGATATATGATATCTACATTTGACTTTTTCTAACAAAGTTAAATCTCTTTCAATTAAAATTCTTTCTGCAATTTCAGGTATGCCTGACAATCCTAATTGAGAGGCAATAATTCCAGAGTTTATCATCCCATTCTTTGCAAGCTCATAATCTTCAGCATGCTGCATAATTAAACATCCTAAATCTTTAGCTGCATTCATTATTCTTGACATTAATCTAGGATTTTGAATTGTTCTAATTCCGTCTGTGAATGCAATTATTCCTTTATTTTGTAAAAGACCAAATTCAGTCATGTTTGCGCCCTCAGTGTTTTTAGTTAGCGATGCACATGGGAAAATATTTATTTTTGACTTATCTCTTCCTCTTCTTTTTAAAAAATCTACAATCGATACATTATCAATTACAGGATCCGTATTAGGCATTGTAACTACTGATGTTACTCCACCTGATAGCGCTGCATTACTTAAAGTTCTAAAATTTTCTTTATATTCATAACCAGGTTCACCAACAAAGACTCTCATATCTACTAATCCTGGAAAAATATATTTTCCTTTCAAGTCAATAGGCTTTTCTCTACTTGGTAAATTATTAGTATTAACTTTTTTTCCTACAGCTTCAATTGTACCTTCTTCACTTATAATCAAACCTCCAGTTTCATTAATAGAGTTATGAGGGTCAATTATGTTTGCATTTATGAAATATTGTTTTTTCATTTATCTACAAAATATCTTTAAGCAAGCCATTCTTACAGCTACACCTAGTTCAACTTGTTCTTTAATTACGCTTTTATTAATGTCATCTGCTAGTATTGTATCTATTTCTATACCTCTATTCATTGGTCCAGGGTGCATAATTAATGCATCAGATTTAGCATGTTCTAATTTGTCAGGAGTTAATCCATAATATTCATAATATTCTCTATTTGATGAAAGATATGAACTTGTCATTCGTTCGTTCTGCAATCTTAACATCATCACAATATCACAATCTTTCAATCCTTTTTTCATGTCAGTAAAAGTATTAACACCAAATTTTTCAATTTCCTTTGGCATTAAATTTGTTGGTGCAATTATATTTACCTCAGCTCCTAACATATTGAGTAAATATATATTTGATCTAGCTACTCTTGAATGTAGAATGTCACCACATATTGCAATTTTCAATCCTTCAATTTTATTTTTTCGAGTAATAATTGTTAAAGCATCTAAAAGAGCTTGAGTAGGGTGTTCTCTTCTTCCATCGCCAGCATTTAGTACCGCACAATTTACTTTTTGTGAAAGTAAGTTACAAGCTCCAGAATCTTGATGTCTAACTACAATAATATCTGGATGCATCGCATTTAAAGTCATGGCCGTATCTATTAATGTTTCACCTTTTTTAATTGCAGAATTACTTATGTTCATAGACATAACATCTGCTCCAAGTCTTTTACCAGCTAACTCAAATGAACTCTGAGTTCTAGTAGAAGGTTCAAAGAATAAATTGATTTGAGTTTTTCCTCTCAATACATCTATCTTTTTATTTTTGCTTTGATTAACTTTTATAAATGTGTGTGCTTCTTCAAGTATAAAATTAACATCATTAATTGATAAATCCTGGATACCTAACAAATGTTTTTGGGAAATTTTAATAGCTTTATTTGTTTTAATTGCCATTAAAACCAACTCTATAACTATAAACGTCTACAATAGCAAGTATTAATTATTTAAAAAATCTATTGCTCCTTGCAATATAAAAGCAGCAGCATTTTCATCAATTTTCTTTTCTCTTTTACTCACATTAATATCTAATTGACTAGATAGACTAAAAGCACCGACTGTTGATAACCTTTCATCCCATAGACAAATAGGAATATTAATATTTTCCTGAATTTTTTGAGAGGTGTCTTTCACAGATTGTGCTGATCTTCCTGAGGAACCATCCATATTAAGAGGATTTCCAATTATGATTCCTTTAATATTATTTTCATCAATAATCACTTTAAGCTCAGAAATTAATTCATTAAGTGTATTCCTATTTATTGTTTTGAGAGGAGTGGCAATTAATTGTTTTTCATCACAAATAGATACACCAATTCTTTTGGAACCAAGGTCTAAACCTATCAATCTACACTTATCTAAGTGTTTTTTTTTAAATTCTTCCAAAGTGATCATATTGTATATTTTAAACTTAAGTGATAGTTTGCGTCATATTTAAATAGCATATGAGTATAGATCTTAAAACAATAAAGCATATCTCTAAATTATCAAGAATTTCAGTCGATGAAAAAAGAGCTGAAAAATTAGCTGGTGATTTAAATTCAATTTTTGACTTTATTGAAAAACTAAATGAATTAAAAACAGACAATGTTGAGCCATTAACATCAGTTGCTGAAACAACATTAAAACTAAGATCTGATGAGGTTAAAAGTAAGAATATTAGAGAGCAAATTATTAAAAATTCACCTCATGATAATGAAGATTATTTTGTTGTACCAAAGGTGATAGAATAATGTCAGATATAACAAAACAATCTTTAACAGAATTGGTTGAAAATATTAAAAATAAAAAGCTATCTTCAACTGATGTTACTAAAGCATTTATTGAAAGATCAGAAAAATCTAAAGAATTGAATGCATATATTACTGAAGATTTCACATCAGCTTTAGACAAAGCAAAAAAATTTGATCAAAAACCTAATTTAGATTTAAAATTGCCTGGTATTCCAATGGCAGTAAAAGATTTATTTTGCACAAAAGATGTTAAAACAACTGCTGGTAGTAAAATTTTAAATAATTTTGTACCAACATATGAGTCAACAGTAACTGATAATATTTGGAATGAAGGTGCAATACTTTTAGGTAAATTAAATTGTGATGAATTTGCAATGGGCTCATCAAATGAAACTAGTTTTTTTGGTAACGTACAAAATCCAATTGATAAAGACCTAGTTCCAGGTGGTTCGTCAGGTGGGTCTGCTTCAGCAGTGGCCGGACAATTAACACCAATTACAATTGGTACTGACACTGGAGGATCAATTAGACAACCTGCTTCTTTTACAGGAACAGTTGGATTAAAACCTACTTATGGAAGCTGCTCACGTTATGGAATTGTTGCTTTTGCATCATCACTAGATCAAGCAGGTCCAATGGCACAAAATGTAAGAGATTGTGCTTTGTTACAAGAAGTAATTAGTTCTTACGACTCAAAAGATTCTACTTCAATTAATTTTAAAAGAAATCAATACAGTGAAGAACTCACTAATAATATAAAGGGAAAAAAAATTGGGATACCGAAAGAATATAGAGTTGATGGAATGCCAAAGGAAATCGAAGATCTTTGGCAAAAAGGAATTCAGTATGTCAAAGATTGTGGTGCAGAAACAATTGATATTTCTCTTCCTCATACAAGCTATGCGTTACCAACTTATTATATTGTTGCTCCTGCTGAAGCATCTTCAAACCTAGCAAGATATGATGGTGTTAAATATGGATTTAGAGCTAAAGGTGAAAATCTAATTGACATGTATGAAAAGACAAGATCTGAAGGTTTTGGTGCTGAAGTACAAAGAAGAATTATGATAGGAACTTATGTTTTATCATCTGGTTATTATGATGCTTACTATCTAAAAGCTCAAAAAGTAAGAAAGTTAATTAAAAACGATTTCGATGAAGCATATAAAAAGGTTGATGCAATTTTAACTCCGTCAACACCAAGTTCAGCATTTAAAATAGGTGAAAAAACAGATGATCCAGTGTCGATGTATCTTAATGATATATTTACAGTCCCAGTTAATCTTGCAGGTTTACCAGGAATTTCAATTCCGGCAGGACATGACTCAAAGGGGTACCCATTAGGCTTACAAATAATTGGTAAAGCTTTTGATGAACAAAATATATTAAATATTGCCTTTGCAATGGAGGAAAAGATTAATTTTAAAAATAAAATTACAGATTGGTGGATTAAGTGAGTAAAAAAAATTCAGAATATTTAATCAATCGAAAAGATAATCAATACGAGGTTGTTATTGGTTTAGAGGTTCATGCTCAAGTATTGTCAGATTCAAAATTATTTTCTTCCTCTGCTACCAAATTTGGAGCCGAACCAAATACTCAGGTAAGTTTAGTTGATGCAGCATTTCCAGGAATGCTACCTGTAATAAATGAATTTTGTATAAAACAAGCTATTAAAACTGGAATTGGACTTAATGCAAAAATTAATAAACGTTCTGTATTTGATAGAAAAAATTATTTTTATGCAGATTTACCTCAAGGATATCAAATTTCTCAATTTAAAGATCCTATAGTTGGTGAGGGTAAAGTCATTTTAGACATGCCTGATGGACAAAAAGAAGTTGGTATTGAAAGATTACATTTAGAACAAGATGCAGGAAAAAGTATTCATGATTTTGATCCTCAAAATACTTTTGTAGATCTTAATAGATCAGGTGTAGCTTTAATGGAAATTGTAAGCAAACCAGACCTTAGATCTCCAGATGAGGTAAGTGCTTATATCAAAAAACTAAGATCTATTATGCGATATCTAGGTACATGTGATGGCAATATGCAAGAGGGATCACTTAGAGCAGATGTCAATGTTTCTGTGAGAGCAAAAGGTTCAAAAGAATTTGGAACAAGATGTGAGATTAAAAATGTAAATTCAATCAAATTTATGCAAATGGCTATTGAATATGAAGCAAATAGACAAGTTGATTTAATCGAAGAAGGTAAATCAATTGATCAAGAAACAAGATTATTTGATACAAAAAAAAATGAAACAAGATCAATGAGATCAAAAGAAGATGCGCATGATTATAGATATTTTCCAGATCCTGATTTATTACCTTTAGAAGTTTCTGATGAATTTATAAACGAACTTAAAAATAATATTCCCGAATTACCAGATGATAAAAAGAAAAGATTTATTGATGAGTTTAAGCTTTCAGCATATGAGGCAACAATCTTAGTCTCAGATATCGAAACAGCAAAATATTTTGAAGAAGTTGTAGCTAAGATGGGCAAGAACAAAGATATGAAATTAGCAGTTAACTGGATTACAGGTGAATTATTTGCAGTTTTAAATAATAAAAATTTAGAAATTTCTCAAAGCCCAGTAAGTGCAAAAAATTTAGCTATACTAGTTAACTTAATTAAGAATGGAACAATTTCAGGAAAAATAGCAAAGACTGTATTTGAATTAATGTTAGATGGGGATAAAGATCCTCAAAAAATAGTTGAAGAAAAAGGACTTAAACAACAAAGTGATCCTAAAGCGATAGAGGCTCTAATTGATAAAATAATTAATGATAATAGAGAGAAAGCAATTGAATATAAGCAAGGTAAAGAAAAATTATTTGGTTTCTTTGTTGGTCAAGCTATGAAAGCTTCTGGTGGTAAAGCCAATCCCCAACTTATAAATGAGATTTTAAAGAAAAAACTTCAGTAAAATGGGTGCAAACCTTGATATTACAGAAAAGTTACAAAATTATATAAATGATTTTGGATTAAATTTACATCCAGTTCAACAAGAAATAATTGATTATAATAAAACTTTAGGTGAAATCAAAAGAATGCAGATCGATCCAACTCAATGTCATTTTCTTCATCTAATTATAAAAGTTTCAAATATAAAAAGTGTTCTTGAAATTGGAACTTTTACGGGACTAAGTGCTCTCACAATTTCACTCGCCTTACCTGATAATGGAAAATTAATTGCTCTCGATAATAATGAAGAGACAAACAAAATTGCATGTGATTTTTTTAAAAAAGCAAATCAAGATCATAAAATTAAAACAATAATTAAACCTGCTCTTGAAAGTTTAGGAGAATTATCAAATAATAAATTTGATATGATTTTTATAGACGCTGATAAAATGAACTATAAAGAATATTATGAAAGGTCTTTAGGTTTATTAAACCAAGGTGGATTAATTATCATCGATAACGTTTTATGGCATGGTGAAGTAGTAGATGAAAAAAATAATGATAAATTTACAACAAATATAAGAGAATTTAATAAGTTTGTATCTGAAGACAAAAGAGTAGAACAAATTATCATTCCATTAGGTGACGGAATGACTGTTTGTAGGATTTTATAATGTTTAAAGTTTTTGGATTTTATAAATTCGTACAGGTTAAATCTTTAAAAAAAAATAAAGTTATTTTGCAAAAGTTCTTTATTTTAAATCATATTAGAGGAACCTTAATCATTGCTAAAGAAGGATTAAATGGCACCATTTCTGGTAGCATCAAAGATATTAATAAAACTACTAAAAAACTTAAATCTTTATTCTCATTTAAACAATTCGATAGTAGCAATGAATCTAAATCTAAATTTCATCCTTTTCATAAACCTAAAGTTAAGATTAAAAAAGAAATCGTACCAATGAATTTAACTATAAATCCTAAAGAGAGAAATATGAAATATCATTTAGACCCAAAAGATTGGAATAAACTAATTAAGAATAAAGAAACTCAGATAATTGATGCTAGAAAATCTTTTGAATATAAGGTTGGAACTTTTAAAAGATCAGTAAATCCAAATGTAACTAATTTTAGAGATTTTCCTAAGTATTTAAATAAACTGAAGAAAGATAAACCAGTAGCAATGTTTTGTACTGGTGGAATACGTTGTGAAAAAACTTCTGTTTATCTAAAGAAGAAAGGATTTAAGAATATTTATCAACTAAATGGTGGAATTTTAAATTATCTAAATAAGATAAAGAAAAATGAAAGTTTGTGGAAAGGTGAGTGTTTTGTATTTGATAATAGAATTAGTCTAAGACATGGACTAAAGTTAGGTTCTTATTCCATGTGTAGTGGATGTAGAGTACCTATATCTTCAAAAGATAAAAGATCAAACAAGTATGAGGAAGGTGTTTCTTGTCCAAATTGTTATGATAAATCAACAGAAACTCAAAAATCACGTTTTAGAATGAGACAAAGTCAGATATACAAAGCAAAACAATCTGGAAAAAAGCATATTTTTCAAAAAGAATTTAAATAAGGATAATTTTGTCTAAATCAATCAAATTAACTAAAGATCCAATTTGGACTCTATTAAGAAAAGTCACGATACCCGCAAGTGTAGGCTCATTGTTTCAAACTTTTTATAATTTAGTTGATACTTGGTTTGCTGGTAGAATTTCTGCAGAAGCTATAGGAGCAATAGCAAAATCATTTCCTATTTATTTTACAATAATTGCAGTTGGCGTTGGTTTAGGTGCTGCAACAAATGCTTTGATTGGAAATTCAATTGGTGAAAAAAAAGTAAGAGTTGCATCTATGTATATAGCTCAGTCACTGATTTTCGCTTTAACAGTATCAATATTTGTAACTTTATTTGGATTAAATGCTTCAAATTATTTATTAGGTGTTATGGGATCTGATGCTGCTGGTATAGCATTAACAAGAGAGTATTTAGATATAATTTTTTATGGAACTTTTATTGTATTGATACAAATTTCTTTAAATGGAACTCTTAATGCTCAAGGTGACACAAGAAGTTATAGAAATGTTTTAATATTTAGTTTTTTTCTGAACATTTTTTTAAACCCTCTTTTTATATGGGGATATGGTTTTATTCCTGGATTTGGTATAGCAGGACTTGCAATAGCAACAGTGATTTCACAGTTAATTGGAACAATCTATCTAGCTTACAAAGTCAATAATTGTAAGATAAAAGAATATCTAAAATTGCAATGCTTCGTTCCAAAGTTTGAATATTTAAAACCGCTAACAACACAAGCTGTCCCCGTTATGTTTAGTATGTTATTTATTGGAGTAGGTATATTTAATATTTTATATTTTATTGGGCAGTTTGGTGATCTAGCTACCGCTGGTTATGGTGCTGCATTAAGAGTAGAGCAAGTTTTTTTACTTCCTGTTATCGGATTAAATACAGCCGTTCTTTCTATTGGTGGACAAAATTTTGGTGCTAGAGCTTATGATAGGATTAGAGAACTTTATACAAAAGCTTTATTATTTGGCTCTTCTTTTATGACAATTGCTGGAATAATAATATTTTTTGGTGCAGAATTTTTTGTTTCTTTATTTACTGACAATCAACAAGCAGTTGTGAGTGGAGCTATTTATTTAAAAGTTGCAGCATTAATTGGACCAATTTACCCAGTTTTTTTTATCACTACTGCAGTATTTCAGGCAGTTAAGAAGCCTCTTTATAGTTTATACTTAAGTATATTAAGATTAACCGCATTTCCTTTTTTAAGCCTTTGGTATGTAATAAATATCAGGGGTGGCGGCTATGAAGATATATTTTATACGATAATGGCTACAAATTGGGCAATGGGAATTGCTGTTTTAATATTTATTGGTTATTTTTTGAATAATGTTTTTAAACAAAATAAAACTCTTTTTACGTATTAGCATTTGTCTTATATTTTTTTTCTTAACTTATAATGATGTTAAATCAGAAGAGATTAAGATAATTTCTGGTATAGCCAAAGTTACCGATGGAGACACAATTCGAATAGAAGGAAAAAAGATACGTTTTTTTGGAATTGATGCTCCAGAAAAAAAACAACAATGTAGAAAACCGTGGTTAACCATATCCTTTATATCTTTAAGTAAGGACTATCCATGTGGGCAGATTTCTACTGATAAGTTGAAAAAAAAGATAAATAATAAATTGTTAATTTGCAAATGGAGCAACAAAGATAGATATAAAAGATATATTGCTGAATGTTTTAAGGATAAAACTAATATAAATGCCTGGATGGTTAGAAATGGTTATGCAGTTGCATATAGAAAATATTCTAAAAAATTTGTTTCCCAAGAAGTTTTTGCTAAAAAAGAAAAGCTAGGTTTATGGTCTGGCACCTTTATGATGCCCTGGGATTATAGAAAAAATAATTAATCTTTCTGTAGTTTTTTTTCCAATTTCCTGACTAAATAAGAAACTATTAATATCAAAACTAAATATTCTAAAATTAAAAATGTATAAATTTCTAATGGTCGGTAAGTTGTGACAACTAATTCATTAGCTTTTCTGGTTAAATCACCAATACCAATAATTGATACCAAGGAAGACATTTTTAATACATAAACAAATTGATTTCCTATGGCTGGTAAAATATTCTTTATTGCCTGAGGAAGAATAACTAATTTTAATTTTCTAAAAAAATTTAATCCCAAAGAGCTTCCTGCCTCCCATTGAGACTTTTTAATTGAATTAATACCTGCTCTAAAAATTTCAGCTTGAAAAGCACTTTCACTAATTGATAAAGCAATGATACCAGAGACAAATGGACTAAAACTTATACCTGTCATAATTGGTAAACCATAATAAATCCATAAAATCAGAACTAATAAAGGTATTGCTCTTATTATTTCCACATAAGCTATGTTTAGATAGGTTAGAAATTTATTCTTAGCTAAAGAGGGAATTGCAATTACTAAACCTAAAAAGATAGAAATGATTATTGAAACTACAGAGATAAAAATAGTTGTTGTTAAACCACTTAATAAAAATTTTAAATTAGTTAATCCCTCCATATTATTAGGAGATAATATTAACCAATTAAGTTCACTCTCGCCACATGAGGTCAAAGGTAAAACTAAAAGTAAAAAAAATAAATTTCTCACTTTTAATGTTATAAAGAATTAAAAATTAATTACTAATTGATTATAAGCTTTTTAAATTATATTTAGCTAGTAACTTAGTGAAAAAGCCTGATGACTTTTTCTTTTTTATCCAATCATTAACGTAACTGTTCCATTTGTTATCACCTTTTGGAACCATCATAGCTAAGAATGCTGGATTTTTTTCTCCATCAGGAACAATTGCTAATTGTGGGTATTTGATTACTAATTTATTAGCTTCTGTTGAACTAGTTATATTTCCGTCAGCTCTTCCAGCTAAAACTTCCTGAAAATCTCTAGCAGGAGCTTCAACCGAATTTAGTTTTGATTTAGGAAAAAATTCTTTTGCTTTTTCCTCTTGAGATGTACCAAGAGTAGTAGCAATTGTTACATTTGAGTTATTCAAAGAGTCCCATGTTGAGAATTTTTTTAAATTTTTCTTAAGTACTAGTGGAACAGTTCCATATTTATAATATGTATCTGTAAAACCTGCTACCTCAGCTCTTTTTGGAGTTTTTGTTACACTTGTTGAAATATCATATCTTTCAGATGTTATACCTGAAACAATTGTTTTCCATTCAGCAGGTACAAACTCTATTTTGACACCCATATCTTTTGCAAGTTCATTCATTACATCTATATCAAAACCTTTATATTTATTTGTCGCTGGATCTTTCATTGTCATAGGATCCCAATCACCAGTTGTTCCAACTTTTAAAACTCCTGATGATAAAATTTTGTCTAAATTAGACTCTGCGTTTAAGGAAAAGGGTAAAAGAGCAAATAATGTTATAAGAAATAATTTTTTCATTCTATTTAGTAACTTATTTGAAAAAATAAATGAAACTATAATCTTGACGCACTATCATTTATCCACGAAAACAAATGTTGTGAAAAGGAACGTCTTACAAAAAGATTTACTTCATTTTGATTTTGATTATGAATAATAACATCAATTTTAGCGAGAATCGTTTGAGCAACAGAGCCTTTTTTGTCTCTAAAATCATTAAAATTAAAAGGAGATCCGGTCTCGAATAAGTCAAAGATTTTGTCACCTTTAATATTTATAAGAACAAATTGATCAGTAACATCTGTCACAGCTCCTAAATTTGTTTTAGAAATATTCTTACTTAATAAATTTTCAGTTTCATAGTCATTACTTTCAGAGTTTAATGTTTCATTAGAGTAAATCATCCATTCATCTGGACTAAGCCAAAGAGCAGTTAATTTTTCACTTCTTGATGATGTATTAGCTTCTGTAGGTAGTAATAAATTTAATGATTTACCAATTGCAGATAAAAATTCTCTTTTTTTACCTCTAATAATTAATTTCATAACAGGTTTAATTTCTTTCATTTGTAAACCTGAATAAGATTTTTCATCAGTTATTGTATTTGAGTAATTAAGCATTTAATCTTTTATTCTCTTTGTCAAAAAAAACTGGGTCTGCAACGGTTACATTAATTTGTTTATTTTCCATAGGAATAATTAATTTTTGACCCATCATATTTTTTCCTCCTCTTACAACCCCAAGAGCTATAGATTTTTTCAAATTTGGACTATAATAACTTGAAGTTACATGTCCTAACATTTCAACTGGGGATTTTTTGATATCAGCTACTATCTGTGCACCTTCTTCTAAAACTTCGTCTGGATTTTCTGTAAGTAGACCAACCAATTGTTTTCTGTCTTCTCTTATTGTATCAGATCTATATAAAGATCTTTTTCCTATAAAATCATATTTCTTTTTACTAACTATCCAATCCATTTGTAAATCTATAGGAGTCATAGTTGCATCAGTATCTTGACCAACAATGATAAATCCTTTTTCAGCTCTTAATAAATGCATTGTCTCAGTACCATATGGTGTGATATTAAACTCTTTTCCTGCTTCCATACATTTTTCCCATACTGATTTACCAAAATTAGCTTGAATGTTTATTTCATAGCTATGTTCACCTGTAAAACTAATCCTCATTACTCTGCATTTAATGCTACCAATTTTCGCATTCTTAAAAGACATATGTGGAAAATTCTCATCAGAAAAATCAAGATCAGGAATTACTTGAGATACAATTTTCTTACTATTAGGTCCACAAACACTTACTGTTGCATAATGGTCAGTTACAGACGTTAAATAAACATCTAATTCAGGCCATTCAGTTTGTAAATAATCCTCTAGTTTTCCTAAAACCGTTGCAGCTCCACCGGTAGTAGTGGTCATAATATAATGGTTTTCATCTAATCTTGTTGTAACACCATCATCATAAACCATACCATCTTCATTTAGCATTAACCCGTATCGACATTTTCCAATTGCTAGTTTTGACCAAGCATTTGTATAAACTCTGTTTAAAAATTCAGAGGCATCAGTGCCTTGAATATCAATTTTACCTAATGTAGATGCATCTAAAATACCTGCACTGTCTCTAGCCGCTTTACTTTCTCTCTGAACCGCATCGTGCATATTTTCACCATTTTTTGGATAATACCAAGCTCTCTTCCATTGACCGACGTTTTCGAATTCAGCTTTATTTTCAACGTGCCACCCATGAATTGGTGTTTTTCTGAATACATCAAAATACTCACCAACATTTCTACCAACTATTGTTCCAAAAGTAAGAGGAGTGTAGGGTGGTCTAAAAGTTGTAGTACCAAGTTCACCCATTTTAGATCCAGCAGTTTCAGAAATAATTCCTAATGCATGCATATTACCAAGTTTACCTTGATCAGTTCCCATACCTGTTGTTGTGTATCTTTTTACATGTTCGATTGATCTGAAACCTTCTCTTAAAGCTAATTTAATATCTTTGGCTGTTGCATCATTTTGATAATCTACAAAAGGTTTTGTTTTTCCAATAATTTTGTCAGATGGAAGTAACCAAATATTTCTCTTTGATTTATTAAAAGAAGATTTAATTTCTAAATCTTCATAATCTATTTTTTTTAAATTTAAAAATTCTTTTAGAGTTTTAGGAACAGTTGATGATATCTCATCTAAAGTAAAATCTCCATTACATGAACCTATACTAATTTGATCTGATGAATATATATTTGGTATAAAAACATGATCTTCATTTCTGAATTTTAATTTTCCACCAGATTGTGTAAAAAGATGTACAGCTGGTGTCCATCCACCAGAAATACCAAGACAATCACATGAAATAGATATTTTTGAACCTATCGTTTTTTGACCATCTTTAGATAGTTGCATTATTGAAACTTTATTAATCCTTTTGTATCCATAGGTATCCACTACTGTATATCCCTTGTAGACTTTGATATTATTTTTTTCAGTCTCTTTAATTAATTTTGAGTCAGTTTCTTCTCTATTATCAATAATAGCCTCTATATTAATTCCTTTTTGATATAAACTAATGGCTGTTTCATATGCACTATCATTATTTGTAAAGAGAACGTTTTTTTCTCCACATGCAACACCATATAAATTTGCATATCTTTCAATAGCTGAAGACAGTAGAATACCAGGACGATCATTATTATCAAAAATGAGTGGTCTTTCTAAAGATCCAGTTGCAGTTATTACTTTTTTAGCTCTTATTTTGAGTAATCTGTGACGAGTTTTATTGTTTCTTTGTTCTAAAGGTATGTGGTCAGTTAGATTTTCTCTTGCCAATAGAAAGTTATAGCCATGATATGCAGCTACACTTGTTCTTATTTTAATTTCTAAATTTTTAATTTTTTTTATTTCATTAATTTCTTTTTCCAACCATGAACTTGAGATTTGATTATTGATCTTAAATTGTTCAGAATTTTGATAAATTGTCGAACCTCCTAAATAGGGTTTTTCATCAACTAGAAGAGTTTTAAACCCATTTTTGGCAGCAGTTTTTGCAGCCATAATTCCAGAAATACCTGCTCCAACAACTAATACATCGCAATGAATATATTTATGCTCATAAATATCAGGATCAGGTTCCGTTGGAGATTTACCTAATCCAGCAGACTTTCTAATAAAATATTCATATTTTTCCCAAAAGCTAGCTGGCCACATAAAAGTTTTATAATAAAAACCTGCAGGCAATAATGGACTTAAAAAATTGTTTATACCACCAATATCAAAATTTACACTTGGCCAACAATTTTGACTTGAGGCCTCTAGTCCTTCATAGATTTCTATTTCAGTAGCTCTTACATTTGGTTCTGTTCTTGAAGTATTTTTATGTAATTGAACAATTGCATTTGGTTCTTCTGATCCGGCTGTCATTATTCCTCGAGGCCTATGATATTTAAAACTTCTTCCTACTAAATGAACATCGTTTGCTAAAAGCGCAGAAGCTAAAGTGTCTCCCTTATATCCATAGTAAGTTTTTCCATTAAATCTAAATGAAATCTTATATGTTTCATCAATAAACTTGCTTGTCTTTACTCTTAATTTTTTTTTCATTATTTATTTAGTTGGAGGTTTTTCACCCATTTTATAAACTGCCGTAATTACATCATTAGATGTATCTCTAACTACATTAAACCATTTTCTACATCCATGAGTATGTACCCACCTCTCAAATTGAATACCTTTTATATTTTTTCTCATAAATAGATATTCTGCCCATTGATCATCGCTTAATTCAGTTGGTTGTTTTGGTCTTACTATGTGAGCTTCACCACCTGCTTTAAACTCACTTTGTTCTCTCTCACCACAGTAAGGACAATTAATAACGAACATTAGTGTGCTACTGCTGCTGCACCATGTTCATCCACAAGATCACCGCTAACAAATCTATTTAGATTAAATGCAGCGTTTAGTTTGTGTGGCTCATCATTTGCAATTGTATGTGCAAATAAATCTCCTGAACCAGGTGTTGCCTTAAAACCTCCAGTGCCCCAGCCGCAATTAAAATATAAACCTTTAATAGAGGTTTTACTTATTATTGGACTTGCATCAGGACATATATCAACAATTCCACCCCATTGTCTTAACATTCTCATTCTACTAAATATTGGGTATAATTCTAATATAGCATTTAAAGTACCTTCTACTATGTCATGACTACCCTTTTGTGAATAAGATACATAATCATCTGTACCAGCACCAATAACAAGTTCACCTTTGTCTGATTGGCTCACATAAGCGTGAACAGCATTTGACATAACAACAGTATCAATAATTGGTTTTACTGGTTCTGAAACTAAAGCTTGAAGTGGTTTACTTTCTAAGGGTAATCTTAAACCTGCCATGTTTGCAATTACACTTGAATGACCAGCTGCTACAACACCAATTTTGTTAGTTTTAATAAAACCTTTAGTAGTTTCAATTCCTTCGATACTATCACCATTTCTTTTAATACCTTTAACCTCACAATTTTGTATGATATCTACACCCATTTCATCAGCTCCTCGTGCGTAACCCCATGCAACAGCATCGTGACGTGCAGTACCAGCTCTTCTTTGAAGAGTCCCACCTAGAACTGGATAACGAATATCAGGTGATGTATTTATTATTGGACAAAATTTCTTTACTTGTTCTGTATTAAGATAAACAGCATCAATACCATTTAATCTATTTGCATGAGTTCTTCTTTTTAAATCTCTGACATCTTGAAGATTGTGTGCAAGATTCATTACTCCTCTTTGACTAAACATTACATTGTAATTTAATTCTTGTGAAAGTCCTTCCCAAATTTTTAAGGCATGATCATATAGACCTGCGCTAGCATCCCATAAATAATTAGATCTAATTATTGTAGTGTTTCTACCCGTATTACCTCCACCGATCCAACCCTTTTCAACAACAGCTATATTTTTTAAATCATGTTTTTTTGCTAAATAATAAGCAGTGGCTAGACCGTGTCCTCCACCTCCAATTATTACAATTTCATATTCTTTTTTTGGTTCAGGATCTTTCCACGCTTTCTCCCAATTTTCATGGTAAGATAAAGAATTTTTAATTAAGCTAAAAATAGAGTATTTTTTCTTCATATTTAAACGAATAAATCAATATAGTTTATATATCAAGAAATAATGAATTTTAAAAGTAAGCAACTTAATGAATAAAAATAATTGTAAGGTAGTGATTTTAGCTGGTGGATATGGCACAAGACTTGGGACTTTAACTAAATTAAAACCAAAACCTATGGTCGATGTGTGCGGCAAACCTATCATCGAACATATTATGCAGATTTATCATAGATTTGGATATTCAAATTTTATAATTTGCACAGGCTATAAAGGAGAAGTAATTAGAAATCACTTTAAAAAGAAATTTAGAAAAAACATCTTAATTAATAAAAAAAATAATACATTTATTAAGAATGGAGATTTATCAATTAGAATAGTTGATACTGGAAAAAAATCACTTACGGGTGGAAGAATAAAGAGAATTAGAAAATATGTAGAAGAAGATAAATATTTTCACATGACTTATGGCGATGGCTTATCTAATATAAATATTGCAAGTTTAACAAAATTTCATTTAATGAACAAAAAGTTAGCAACTGTAACAGCTGTAAAAATACAAGTTCCTCAGGAAAGATTTGGTGTAGTGTATTTCAAAAAAAGAAATGTTGTTAAAAAATTTATTGAAAAACCAGATATAAAAGAAATTTTTATCAATGGCGGCTTCTTTGTATTAAGTAATAAAATTTTTAAATTTATAAAAAATGATCAAACAAGATGGGAAGCTAAACCAATGGAGAAAATTGCTAACAAAAAACAACTAGCAGCATTTAAACATACTGGATTTTGGAAGTGTATGGATACAATAAGAGATAGAAAATTTCTTGAGAAATTTAAAGATAAAAAGCTACCATGGGTTTAAAGCAATTAAAAAATTTTTATAAAAATAAAAGAATATTTATCACAGGTCATACAGGATTTAAGGGTATGTGGCTTTTTTTGATTTTAAGTTTTTTTGGCGCCAAAGTAAAAGGATATTCTTTATCTTTATCCAAAAATGATAATTTTATTTTTTTTAGAATATTTAAAAAAAAGTTTCTAAAAGAATCTTTTTTTAATGATATAGTTGACTATAAGACTTTATCAAAAAAAATTAATACTTTTAGACCACATATTATTTTTCATTTAGCAGCACAAAGTTTAGTGATTGAAAGTCAAAAAAAACCACTCGAAACATTAGAAACAAATGTTTTAGGTACAAATAATCTAATTAAAAGCAGCATAATCCAAAAATCAGTTAAATCTGTTGTAATTGCAACTAGTGATAAATGTTATTTAAATACAAATAAAAAAAAAGCTTTCAACGAAAACTCTACACTGGGTGGTGTTGAAGTGTATTCCTCTTCAAAAGCGATGTGCGAACAATTAATTAATTCATATTTACTAAAATCAAAAAAAAAATTACATTTTGGTTTGAGTAGCGTAAGAGCTGGCAATGTAATTGGTGGTGGTGACTTTAGTAAATACAGAATAATCCCTGACATTATTAAAAATTCAAAAACAAAAGTTATCAGTTTAAGAAACCCAAAACATATCAGGCCTTGGCAACATGTCCTTGATGTATGTTACGGCTATCTTCTTATTCCAATTTTTCATTATAAAAATAAAGTAAGATACAGCGGACCTTATAACGTTGGACCATTTAAAAAAAAATATATTAATGTTTTGAATCTAACTAAGAAATTTTCAAATGTTATTGGTAAAAAATACAAAATCAAAGTGCGAAAAATAAAATTTATAGAGTCAAGATTATTATTATTAAATTCTCAGAAGATTAAAAAATTTCTAAAATGGTTTCCATTGTATGATTTTGAAAAAAGTATTTATTTAACGGCTTTATGGTATAAATATTATCTAGAAAAAAAAGATATTAAAAAATTTACCCATTCGCAAATTGAAAATTATTTTAACGTTCGATAATCTCTTCAATTATGTAATTTGGTCTTTGTTTTACTTCATTGTATATACGAGTAATATATTCTCCAATAATACCAATCATTATTGTATTTAATGAAAATAAAAAAAGTATTAAGATAATTGTAAAAGAAAAACCCTCATAGGGATTAAAAAAAAATTTATTAATTAAAATAAAAATTAAAAAGATAAAAATCGTAGCCAATGAAAAAATTCCAAATTTAGTTATAAGATTAGCCGGTCCTGCAGTAGACGAAAGTAATGCATCAAAGCCATATCTTATCAGAAAAAAAATATTAGATTTAGATTTTCCTTTTTTTCTAAAAGGCCTATCAAATTCTATTGATTTTTGCTTTGCACCAATAAAAGAAACAAGACCTCTTAAAAATCTTGTTCTTTCTCTCATACTTTTTAATTGATCAATTATTTTTTTATCTATCAACCTAAAATCTCCTGTATTCGCGGGTATCAAAAAATTTTTATCAACTAGATTTTTATATAAAAAATAAAAAATTGATCTCATAAATTTCTTAATTAAAGTAGTTTCAATACTTTTTCTAACTGCATAAACAACATTAAAACCTTTTTTTGACTCATTAATCATGTCTTTGATTAAAGAGGGTGGATCCTCTAAATCAGGATCCATTATGATGCAAGAGTTACCTTTTGAGTTATCTATGCCGGAAAGTATAGCTGATTCTTTCCCAAAATAGTTCGTAAGACAAATAATTTTTGCATTTTCAAAAATATTTATTTTTTCTTTTAATTTATTGACTGTTTCATCATTACTTTTATTATCAATAAAAATTACTTCAAAACTTTCACTTATTTTAGATATATTTTGATGAAGTTCTTTAATAAAATCATCAATAATTGTTTCTTCGTTATAGCAGGGAATAACTATTGATATCATAAAAATTAATAATTACTAATGATTATAAATGTCTTGTAAAAATTGTAAATCTAGATCTCTAAAAAAAATAATTAATATTGGTAAACAACCAATAAGCAGTCATTTTTATAAAAAAAAGATGAGTAACTTAAGAAATTACTCGCTTGATTTATATATATGTAAAAAATGTGAATTAATTCAATTTAAAACATTACCTAAATTAAATCAAATGTATGGATTGAATTATGGATACAGAACATCGCTCAGTCCACTAATGATTAACCATATGAAAAAAAAATATTTATCATTAAAAAAAGATTTGAGTAAAAAAAATTGTAATATTTTAGATATTGGTTGTAATGATGGGACTTTTTTGAATTTTTTTCAAAGTTTTAAGAATTTAAATTTATATGGAATTGATCCATCAGCTGAAAAATTTAAGAAATATCATTCTAAAAAAATTAATTTAATTGTTGATTATTTTAAAAAAGAAAAAATTGAGAAAAAATATGATAATATTAAATTTGAATTAATTACATCTTTTGCAATGTTTTACGACATAGAAGATCCAAACTCTTTTTGCAAAGATATCAATAATTTATTAAGTAAGAATGGAAGGTGGGTTTTAGAATTATCTTATTTTCCATCACTTTTAAAAAATTTAACTTATGATCAAATTTGTCATGAACATGTAACATACTATACATTAAACACATTTGAAAATGTTATAAAAAAAAATGGTTTAAAAATTTTAGACTTTAACTTGAATGATATTAATGGTGGGAGTATAGAAATTATTTGTGCTAAAAAAAACTCAAAATATAAAGCAAAAATTAAAAAAATAAATGATCAAAAAAAAATTGAAGAACAAATAAACGATATAAGCTTTGTGAACTTCAATAAAAGAGTCGATAATATTAAAAAAATATTGAATTTATTTTTAGAGAAAAATAAAAATAATGTCATTGGATATGGGGCCTCAACTAAAGGAAATATAGTTTTAAATCATTGTAAAATTGATGAAAAAAAACTTAAATACATATGTGATGCAAATCCTTTTAAATTCAATCGTTATACGCCAGGAAGCAATATCAAAATTATCTCAAAACAAAAAATGAGGAAAATGAAACCTAAATATCTTTTAGTTTTGATTTGGTCTTTTCGTAAGGAAGTAATTGACCAAGAAAAAAGATTTTTATTAAATGGTGGTAAATTAGTTTTTCATTTACCTATGCTTCATATAGTTGATAGATTTAATTATAAATATTTTTTAAATAATAACTTTGACTCATTTTCGTATAATTTCTAGTGAATAATATTCTTTTAATTGGAAAAAACTCATTCATTGCTAAAAATTTTACATATGATTTTAAAGATAAATTAAAAATTTTTTATTTTAATAAGACGTTTAAAAAAAATAAAAAATTTTTATTTGAAAAAGATTTAGAAAAAATTGTTAAAAAAAATAAGATAGATACAATTTTGAATTTTGCTGCTAATAATGATAATTCTTATTCAAGTAATTTTTCAAAAATTTTAGAGGCAAATTTTTATTTACCTTTATCAATCTTAAAAATATCAAATAAACTTAGAATTAAACTTTTTTTATTTCTTTCAAAAGATATGATTGAAAATAAAAAAAATAAGAATTTTTATGCATTGAGTAAAGAAATGCTTAAAGTTTATATATTGAGTAAAGAAAATAATTGTAAATTAAGATTATTAAATATTGATAGTATTTTTGGTCCTTATGATCTGAATAATAGACGAATTTTTCCATCTATTTTTAAACACCTTTATCAAAAAAAGAAAAAAAATTTTAATTTGAATCAAGTAAAAAATTTTACTTTTGTAAAAGATCTAAATAAAGATATTTTTAAATTACTTTCTTATAATGATAAATTTATTTATAAAGAAATTAAGTCAAATAAAATAAACCTAAAGAAACTATACAAAATTCTAAAATCGAGTAATTTAAATAAAATTATTAATAAACCTCAATATCAAGCTTTATTCTTAACTTTAGAATGGTATAAAAAATATTATGGAAAAAAATAATTTAAAAATTTTTTTTATAAAACTTGCTGCTATTACGCTCTCAATTATAATCATTATTAATGTAGTTTTTAACCTATTATTAGCTGAAAGAATTGAGAAAATTGATACTTTACTATCCTTAGATAAAAGTAAGTTCAGAAATGATTTAAAAAATAAAGTCAGAAACGAAATTAAAAATGGTTTAGAAAAAGAGAATATTTTGAATAAAGAAGATAAAATTTTATTATATAAACTTTATAAGAAAATTCAGAAAGAGTTTGCTGATATTGAGAATAAATAAAAATAAATTTGTTAATTATTTTTTAATCATATCAGGAATATTATTCTCACTATATTGTATTTTTTCTCTTGGTCTGTCTTATGACCAAGTCTTTCACATAGAAAATGGTGAGAGGAGATTAAAATATTTATTTAGTTTAGGTAGATATGATTATTATGATATTTTACATTTAAGATACTATCCAGGTCTGTACGATACTATTTCAGCTTTATTTAGCTCAATCTTTCCAAGAAATTTTTATTATGAGAGTTTTTATTTGTTAAATTTTATGGTTGGACTTGCTGGATTAATTGGGCTAAAAAAAATTGTTAAATTTTTTTTTGGATCAGAAATTGCAAAATATTTTTTTTTAATATCTATTTTTTCACCAATTATTTTTGGTCACTTAAGTATCAATCCGAAGGATACAATTATAGCGACCTCACACTTTTGGATATTATATTATGTAGTTAAATATTTAAAAACTGAGGATGTTAATTTAAGAAAAAATATTTCATTAAAAATTGGAATTTTTGTTGGTCTAGGCACAGGTGTCAGAGTAATTTTTTTGGGCACTTTGATACCTATAATTTTTTTTTTATTATTAGAAATTTTAATTTTCAAAAAGTTTACAAAAAAAATAATCTTTAAAGATTTTATTTATCATATTACTATAATAATTTTCAGTTCTTATATTTTACTAGTTCTTTGTTGGCCTAATACTCATTCTAATATTGTAGTTGAGCCTTTTAAAATTTTTTTTGAGTCATTAAAGGATATTTCTCAAGGAGTCCAAGTAAGTTATTTTAAGGGTATTTTTTATGAGACAAAATTTACTCCATGGAATTATTTATTTACTAATGTTTTATTTAAATTTCCTTCAATCTTTTTGTTTGGTTTCTTATTTTTCTTTATTTTTTATAAGAATTTAGCAACTTCTTTAAATATTAAGGATTTTAATTATAAAATTACAATTTCTTTAATTTTATTAATATTACCAGCGCTTATTGCAATCTTTTTAAAATTAAAAATTCATGATGGTTTAAGATATTTCTTATATTTAATTCCTATTTTTAATTTTTTTCCCGCTATATATTTACATTATTTATTAGAAAATCGAGACAAAATTCATAATAAAGTTTTGATTGTCTTTTTAATACCTTTTTTTATTATTTTCTTAATAAAATTTTTTATTATTTCACCATATCATTATACTTATCTTAATGTCTTTAATGATATCTTTTTGAAAAAAGACTCTTTTGAAAATGATTACTGGGGCACATCATTAAAAGAATTGATTAAAAAATTTTCATATAAAATTGATAATAAAAGATTTGTAAAAATTTCAGTTTGTGGAGCAAATCCAAATAATGTGAAATATTATTTAAGAAAATACGATATTAAAAATTTTGATATTGTTGATCTTAATGAAAGATTTGATTATGCAATTTTGGTAAATAGAGCAATTCAAAGTAATAATGATAAAAAATTGACTTGTTACTCAAAATTCACTAATAAAAATACGTTTTTAAAAGTTAATAAAAGTTTTATAGATTTATCTAAAATTGTAGAATATTAGTTAAATTTATACTTTGGAAGAGTGGGTGAGAGGCTTAAACCAGTCGTTTGCTAAATGACCGTGCGAGGAAACTTGTACCGAGGGTTCGAATCCCTCCTCTTCCGCCATTATCCTAAAATAGAGGGTTATCTTTAAAATAATTTTTCATAGAAATTGGTTTTTGTTCTAAAATATATCTATAAACATTATAATTTTCTAAAACTCTTTGAACATAATTTCTAGTTTCTCTAAATTTTATTAATTCTATCCAGTCTACATAGTTTGTTTGTTTTTTTTGTGGGTCTTTATTTATTCTTTTCCAATATCTTACTCTTTTGGGTCCAGCGTTATAGGCTGCAATTGCAAAAGGATATGCTCCATCATATTCAAGTATTAAACCTGCAATATAATGAGATCCGAGATTGATATTGTATTCAGGATCAGTTGTTAGTCTTGATTTTGAGTAAGGTAATTTTGCTTGTTTAGCTACTAATTTTGCAGTGTAAGGCATTAATTGCATTAAACCTTTTGCACCAGCATGGCTATTTGCTTTTAAGTCAAATTCACTCTCTTGTCTAATTATTGATAATATAAAAGCTGATTCAGGAATTTTTCGCCCGTTAATATAATTTGGTGTGCTTATAATTGGATAATTATATTTATTATGAAATCTTTTTTCATATGAAGCAATTTTAGCGATTTGAATTGCAAAATCAAATCTTTCTATATTTGTAGCTAATTCTGCAGCTAATATTTCACTTCCGTTTTTGATATCATCATTTGCCAAATATCTTAATACATGTTTAGCATATTTGTCTTCATTTAGTTCATCCAAAAGATAAATAATTTTTACTAATTCCTGTTTAAAAAAATAATCTCTGTATTCTTTTTTAACTTCTTGATCTTTAGATAATTCAAATTTTTTGTCACCGTTTAATTCCATAAATGCCAATTGACCATAATAAGTTGTTAAATAATTTGCAGCTTCTTGAAACCATTTTAAAGATAAATCATTATTTCCTAATTTTTTATAACTTCTGCCTAGCCAATAGGCACCTCGAGAAACACTTATTGGATAACCTACATTATTGTAAAAGTTTTCAAAATGATCTTTGGCTAATAATGGATCATCTAAAAAACTCAGTGCTATCCAGCCACTCATCCACTCTGCCTCTGCATATTTTGGGCCTTGAGTTAAAGCATGATTGCTCGCTATTTTGTAAGCTAACTCATATTTATTTTTATAAATTAAAGATCTAGAAATAATTTCTCTTTCTATCCACCATTTATCAGGTCTTACTAAATAATCTTCTGTATTTTTAATTTTTAATAAAATTTCAACTGAACTATCTACTCGACCTCTTTTTCTTCTCCACTTTAGTCGATCATAATTTAGTCCAGCATCATTTTTAAATTTATCAGGTACTTTTGATATTGCATTATCAACACCATAAGACCTACTCATTAAAAGCTGTCGAGCGTTGTATAATAGCTCATACTCTTTTGGTAAATATCTCAAAAGTCTTCTTAAATCCCAATATTTATTATTCCATGCTAAGTAATCGGCTCTTTTAATATAATCATTTGCATTTAAATATTTTCGAAATTTTTTTCTATAAAATCGTAGTTGTGATTTATTTAATTCAGCAGTAACCCAACCTTCTTTAATTAATCTTACACCTTCTTGCCGATTATCTTTTAAAATTAAACTCTCTCCTAAAATCATTTTACCAAAACCACTTAGTGGTTCGTTTGATCCAAACCAATCAATTATCTTATTTGGTGAGATTTTATCAGTA
Source organism: uncultured Pelagibacteraceae bacterium (assembly GCA_902565935.1). Classification (GTDB taxonomy): domain Bacteria; phylum Pseudomonadota; class Alphaproteobacteria; order Pelagibacterales; family Pelagibacteraceae; genus Pelagibacter. The sequence continues at coordinate 22,982 of CACFGT010000002.1, read as the reverse complement.
GATAATTTGTGTTCGGCCAAATATTTAACCCTGCCAATTCTTGGAAAATTTTCATTTTTATCAATAAATGTTTTGTAATCGTAAAAAGAAGCCCTGTTTCCTTTTGTTAAAAGATGCCTCCATTGGATGAAATTATATATGGATTTATCTCTAGCTCTTTTCGCAGTTTTTAATGCATCGGTCCATTTTGCTTTTTTCATTTCTGAAAAAGCTTTTTTTGCTATTATAAAATCTTTTTTACTGTAAAATTTTGATTTTTTAACTGTTTCTAAAGATTTCTTTCCAGCTATTACAGGTTTTTTTTTGGGTAAAATCATCCCAGCAACCTTAGTTATTTCTGGTTCAATTTTTTTATCTATTTTTTTAATTTGATCTTTAATAACTGGTTTTGGAAGAGGTTTTAGGACATCAACCATTAATTTTTTTTCTTTTTCTTCTTTAGATTGTGAAGGTTTTTTAATTGGGACAATATCTGCTAAAACTAAATTAACTATATTTATTAGTATTAATGTTATAATTAAAAATGATATTTTCTTGAACATAATCTTTATGAATCAGTAATCTATGTTATAAGTATTTATGTTTAAAGGTTCAAATGTAGCTTTAGTCACTCCATTTAAAAATAATAAACTTGATGTTGATACTTACATCAAGTTGATTCATTTTCATATCCAAAATGGGACAAATGGCCTTGTACCAGCTGGAACGACTGGTGAATCTCCAACTTTAAGTCATGATGAACATGAAAAAGTTATTGAATTATGTGTTAAAGAAAGTAAAGGTAAATTACCCGTATTTGCGGGCACTGGATCAAATTCTACAGAGGAAGCAATCTCTTTAACGACACACGCTGAAAAAATTGGTGCTAATGCAGCATTGGTAGTTACACCTTATTATAATAAACCAACACAAGAAGGTTTATACCAACACTACAAATCTATAAATGATAAATGTGGAATTCCAATTATAATTTACAATATACCTGGAAGATCAGTAATAGATATGTCTGTTGATACAATGGCGAGACTTTATGAGTTAAAAAATATAGTTGGAGTAAAAGATGCAACAGGTGATCTTAATAGAGTTGATCAAACATTAAAAAAGATGGGTAAAGATTTTATACAATTAACTGGTAATGATGATAATGCACTTGAATTTAATAAAAGAGGTGGAGTAGGGGCCATAAGTGTTACTGCTAATATTGTTCCAAAACTTTGTTCAGATTTTCAAAAATTTTCAAAGTCAGAAACTGATAACGAATTAAAAGAAGCAGAAAGATTAAATAAGATATTACAACCTATTCATCATGCTATGTTTGTTGAAAGTAATCCAAGTCCAGTTAAATATGCAGCAAAATTATTAAATTTATGTGATGATGAGGTAAGATTACCATTAGTTAAAGTTACAGATGATACAAAAAAAATTGTAAAAGAAGCTCTTCTTTCTGCAAAATTGATTTAATGAGAAAAAAAACCAATATTGGTTTAAAAATTATTTGTTTAAATAGGAAAGCTAGCTTCAATTATTTTTTTGAAAATTTGATTGAAGCTGGAATTGTTTTAAAAGGATCTGAAATAAAGTCTGTAAGAGAAGGCAAGGTAAATATAGCAGACTCATATGCGGTTGAAAAAAATAATGAAATAGTTTTGATTAATTCTCATATTGCCTCATATAAACAAGCTAGTTATACAAATCATAAACCTTTGGATGAAAGAAAATTACTATTAAACAAAAAAGAAATTAATAAGCTTATTGGAAAAATACAGAGAGAAGGATTTACTATAATTCCAACTAAAATGTATTTTAAAAAAGGTAAAGCTAAAATTGAATTAGCTGTTGCTAAAGGAAAAAAACAATATGATAAACGTTTGGCAAAAAAAACAAGGGATTGGAATCGTGACAAGGCAAGATATATCAGAAAATCAAGTTAGATTAGTTTATTTAGCTTTGGGCTCTAATTTAGGGAATAGAATAATTAATATCGAATTAGCAAAATCTAAACTTTTAGAAAAAGGAATTAAAATTTTGAAATCTTCAAGTTATTATGAAACTCTATCGTGGCCAAATCCAAATCTGCCAAAATATATTAATATAGTTTTGGAAGTTAAAACTTCCCTAGCTCCTAAGAATTTAATGCAAGTTTGTAAAAAAATTGAAGTTGCTTTAGGACGGAAACAATTGGTTAAAAACTCCCCAAGAGAATGCGATATTGATATTTTGGATTATGATCAAAAAATTATGAATAGTTGTATTAATTTGCCACACCCAAGAATGCATAACCGTAATTTTGTTTTAATTCCTTTATTTGAAATTAATAAAAAATGGGTTCACCCAAGATTAAAACGTCACATAAAAAGACTAATTTTGACACTCCCAAAAAAAAATATAACATCTATTAAACAAATCTAATTTAATGATATAGTTAATAGATGCAAAATTCTGAAGAATTAATAAATAAAGTTAAAGTTTATAATAAATTTCTTAATCCTGAAAAATTAAATAAAGCATTTGAATTTGCAGTTAAAGCACATAGCAATCAAAAAAGAGCATCCGGTGATCCTTATTCTGTTCACCCTATAGAAGTTGCTAATATTTTAACAGATTTAAAATTAGATAGTGCAACAATAGCAACAGGCTTGTTGCATGACACTATTGAAGATACTTACGCAACTTACGAGACAATCAAAGGTGAATTTGGAGTTGAAGTTGCAGATTTAGTAGATGGCGTTACAAAAATCTCAGTTTTAGAAAATACCGCATCTTCAAGTTCAAAAGCTGAAAATTTTAGAAAGTTAATTTTAGCTACATCAAAAGATATTAGAGTTTTACTAGTAAAGATTGCAGATCGATTACATAATATGAGAACTATTAAAGCTATAAGTCGGGAAGATAAAAGAAAAAGAATTGCGCAAGAAACTATGGAGATTTATGCACCTTTAGCTGATCGTATGGGAATGCACAGAATAAGAGATGAATTAGAGGACCTGTCTTTTGAAATACTTAATCATGACGCAAGGTCATTAATACAAAAAAGACTTGATGAAATTAAATTAGATAAAAAAGATATTTTTGAAACTCTCTCTAACGAAGTTGACATATTATTGAGTCAAAATAATATTAAACCAAAGATTTATGGAAGAGAAAAAACACCATTTTCAATTTGGCGAAAAGTACAAAAAAAAAGAGTTTCATTAGAACAAATAACAGACATTATTGGTTTTAGGATTATTCTAGAGAATATAGATGATTGTTATAAGTCTTTAGGTGTTTTACATAAAAATTGGAATTGTATACCAGGAAAATTTAAAGATTATATATCATCACCGAAAATCAATGGATATAAATCTATACATACCGCTGTAATTGGTTCATTTAAAAAACCAATTGAAATTCAAATTAGAACTAAAGAAATGCATGATTTTGCTGAAAGAGGAATAGCATCTCATTGGCAATATAAATCATCAGAAAAATTTAATTCTTTAACTTGGAAAGAATATGATTGGTTGAAGGATCTAGTTGAAATAATTGAAAAAAATGAAAATCCAGAACATTCATATGAATATACAAAATTACAGATGTTTCAGGAAAATGTATTTTGTTTTACACCAAAAGGATCAGTTATCAAGCTTCCAAAAGATGCAACACCTATAGATTTTGCATATGCAGTTCATACTAAGGTGGGTGATACAGCAATAGGATGTGAAATTAATGGAAATAAGAGTGAGCTTCAATCTATCTTGAGGAATGGAGATACTGTAAAGATCCTTACATCTAAAAGTAATTCCCCATCACTTCATTGGATACCGATTACAAAAACAGGAAAAGCTAGATCAGCTATTAGAAGATATTGGCATGATAAAGGAGAGAAAAAACAAGAAAGAGTTAAGAAATATAATACTACATTATGGATTTCTTTACCTGATAAACCTGGTCAATTAGGTAATGTAAGTTCTTTGATTGGACAACATAAATTGAATATATCTAATTTAGAAATGGTGGGAAAAAACCCCAATTACATAAATTTTAAATTTCAGTTAATTATTAGAGATTTAAAAAATTTCACTAATTTTATTGCAGAGCTTAAGCAAAAAGGTATAAAATTTAAAATAATTAGACACGAAGATAAAAGAAATGCTTTCACACAAAAAATCCTTAAATATTTTAAGAAAAACTAATGCATTATTAGAAGGACATTTTGTTTTATCATCAGGTTTACATTCTTCTAAATATATTCAGTGTGCTAAATTACTGAGCCAACCACACCACGCTGATAAAATATGCAAATCTCTTGCAAAAAAAATAAAAAAAAATGTTAAGAAATTTGACATTATATTATCTCCAGCGATGGGTGGAATTATAATTGGATATGAAATAGGTAAAATTTTAAAAAAAGAGACAATTTTTTGTGAGCGTATAAAAGGTAAATTTACCCTTAGAAGAGGTTTTAGCATAAATAAAGGTGCTAAAGTTTTAATAGTTGAAGATGTAATAACAACAGGTAAATCAAGTATGGAATGTTTAAAGTTAATTAAAAATGCCAAGGCTAATTTAGTAGGATTTGCAGCTATTATTGACAGATCATCAAAAAAAACATTAAAGATTAAAAAAAAAATAATTTCACACTTACGTATAAGTGTTCCAACTTTTAGAAAAAACAAATTGCCTAAAGAGCTTAAATCTATACCGATAACTATACCTGGAAGTAGGTTTGTTAAGTGAAAAGGTTAGGAGTAAATATAGATCATGTAGCTACACTTAGAAACGCTAGAGGTGAAATTCATCCAGATCCAATTGTGGCTGCAAAATTTTTGATTAATATCGGAGTAGATTCAATTACAATTCATTTGAGAGAAGACAGAAGACACATTAAAGATTTAGATGCAAAAAAAATTTGTTTACTTAAAAAAGTTCCAGTAAATTTAGAAATATCAACTAACAATAAAATCGTAGATATAGCTCTAAAAATCAAACCTGATTTTATTTGTATTGTACCTGAAAATAGAAATGAGATTACGACAGAAGGTGGGCTAAATTTAAAAAGAAATTCCTTAAAGATAAAGAAAATAATTTCAATATTCAAAAAAAGAAAAATACGAACAAGTTTATTTATTAATCCAAATGTTTCAGATATTAAAATTTCAAAAAATTTAAATGCAGACTGTGTAGAAATTCATACTGGTCGACTTTCAAATTTAGTCAAATCAGGAAAAAATTATCAAAATGAATTAAATAAGATAAAGAAATGCTCAAAAACTGCTGCTAACTTAGGATTAGAAGTGCATGCTGGCCATGGCTTAGATTATAAAACTACAAAAATTTTAACAAAAATCAATTCAATTAAAGAATTTAATATTGGCCATTTTATAATTGGTGAGTCAATTTTTTTTGGTCTTAAAAAAGTAATTAAAAGATTCAAAAACATAATTAAATAAAATGAAAGTTTTGGGCGTCGGTGTTGATATAATACATAATAAAAGATTTAAATTATTATCACAAAAAAAAATCTTTATTAAAAGAATCTATGGGAAAAATGAAATAAAATTTTCTAAAAAAATTAAAAAAAAGTTGAATTATTTTGCTAAAAGATTTGCTGCTAAAGAGTCTTTATCGAAAGCTCTAGGAACCGGTTTTAGAAAAAATTTGAATTATAAAGATATTGAAATTTTGAACGATAAATTAGGTAAACCATATTACTATGTTTCACCAAAAATTAAGAAAATCATTAATAAAAGATTTAAAGTTAAAAAATTTGATTTGTTTCTTTCAATTTCAGATGAAAAAGATTATTCAGTAGCATTTACAATTTTACAAGTTTAGCAATGTTAAATAAAAATTTTATTATTGAAAATTTAAAGACCCTTATTTATGCATTGATTATTGCAGTGATAATTAGATCTCTGTTTATACAACCTTTTTATATTCCATCTTCCTCAATGGAACCAAATTTATTGGTTGGTGATAGACTTTTTGTTACAAAATATTCATACGGTTACAGTAAGCATTCTTTTCCTTTTAGCCCTCCAATATTCAAAGGTAGAATCCTTTTTGAGAAACCACAAAGAGGAGATGTTGTAGTATTTAAAACTCCAGCAGATAATAGAACGGATTATATTAAAAGACTGATTGGTTTACCTGGAGATGAAATAAGATTTATAGACTCAAATTTATATTTAAATAATTCTGAAATAATTAAATCAAAAATATCAAGTTCGGACGTTATTTTTTGTGGAAAAAAAAAATTAGATGTTTTCACTTTTGAAGAATTATTACCTAATAATAGAAAATATATTTCTGTTTATTTAAAAGACTTTTCTTTCCAAAATTCAGACACTTTTATCGTCCCAGAGAATCATTATTTTTTTTTAGGAGATAATAGAGATTGTTCAAAAGATAGTAGATTTTTAACAAGCGTTGGATATGTTCACAAAAATAACTTAGTTGGTAAAGCACGTTTTATTTTCTTTTCTTCAGATAAAAATATCGGAAGTATATTTGCATTTTGGAAATGGAACAAATCTATACGATTTGATAGATTTTTTAAAAAGATACAATAATGAAAATAGATTATCAAAATTTAGAAAAAAAAATAAAAATAAGTTTTAAGAATAAAAGTTTATTAGTGAAATCATTAACGCATAAAAGTTTCGATAAAAAGAATAATAATGAAAAAATAGAATTTCTTGGTGATCGTGTATTGGGTTTGGTTATGGCAAAAAAACTTTTGGAAATATATCCAAATGAAAAAGAGGGAATTCTTGATAAAAAATTTGCATCTCTTGTAAATAAAAAGACATGTTTAGAAATTGCAAAAAAGATTGAGTTAGATAAATATGTTTTAACATTCAACCTGAGAAATAAAAAAAATTTGATTGAAGATAAAGTTTTATCTGATAGTTGTGAGGCTCTTATAGGATCTATTTATCTTGATCAAGGATTTCAGATTGTTGAAAAAGTTATTTTAAATTTATGGTCAGATCATATTAAAAAAAGTATTGTAACCCATATAGATGCAAAAACAAAACTACAAGAATTTTCACTAAAAAAATTCAAAAAACTTCCAGTTTACAAAGTGATTTCTAATACTGGACCAAAACATAAACCATTATTTAAGGTTGGAGTTAAGCTACATGACACTAAATTTTATGTTTCACAAGGAAAATCAAAAAAAGATGCAGAACAAAATGCGGCTGTCTTATGTTTAAATGATATAGTATAAAATGAATTGGGATGACAAAGGTTTTTTAATTTCGAAGAATAAATATAACGAAAACTCTTTAATTGCTGAAATATATACCCAATCTCATGGTAAAGTTACAGGAATTATATTTGGTGGTACTTCAAAAAAAATTAAGAATTATCTTCAAATAGGAAATAAACTTCATGTAAGTTTTAATTCAAAATCTGATAGCCAACTAGGTTACTTTAAATTAGAAATTGAAAAGGCATTATCTCCTATATATTTTGAGGAAAAAAAAAAGCTATGTTGTATTTTATCTGCCATGAGTCTTATTAAAATTTTGACAGCTGAGTCTCAAAAAAATGAAAAAATATTTGAATTGATATTAGATTTTTATGAATTTTTGGGTAACGATGCTTGGATACAAAAATATATCTTATGGGAATTAGAGTTATTTAAAAATCTTGGTTACGATTTAGAATTAAATAGATTAGTTGAAAAAAAAATAATTGGTAATGAGCTTAAATATTTTACTAAATCACAAATAAACAAAAAAAATATTCCTAACTTTTTAATTGATAAAGATATAAAAGTAGACAATTTACAGACATTAGTAGATGGATTTAGACTAGTTGGAGACTACTTAGATAAGACTATATTGAGGCCTAATAATTTAAGTCATCCATTTAATAGAGTTCAATTTTTAAATACTCTCAAGTAATCAACGAAGTATCTGATCTAATCTGTCTGCATAATAACTAATAATTGCATTTGCTCCAGCTCTTTTAAATGCAATTAAACTTTCTATTATCACTTGATTATTTACAATGTTTTTTTTAATACCATTAGACAATAAACTATATTCACCAGAAACTTGGTAAGCCATAACGGGAACTTTAAAATTTTGTTTTACAAGTTTGATAATATCTAGATAGGGTAGTCCAGGTTTTACCATTACCATATCTGCACCTTCTTTAATATCTAAAGCAACTTCTCTTAAGGCTTCATCACTATTTTTAAAATCCATTTGGTAATTTTTTTTATTTCCTTGAAGTGTTTTTTTTGATCCAACTGCATCACGAAAAGGTCCATAAAAATTCGATGCATACTTCACAGCGTAAGATAAAATTTGAGTCATCTTAAATCCATTTTTATCAAGTGATTTTCTAATTTCACCAATTCTTCCATCCATCATATCTGATGGTGCTAATACATCACATCCCATTTGTGCTTGTAAAAGAGATTGATTGATTAAGATTTTATTTGTTTCATCATTTAAAACATATCCAGATTTTAGTAATCCGTCATGTCCATGTGATGTATAAGGATCTAAAGCTACATCACACATTATGCCAATTTCGTTGTTATATTTTTTCTTTATTAATTGAATTGCTTTACAGACAAGATTGTCTTCATTTAAAGCTTCTGTTCCAAGTGCATTTTTCTTTTTTTTTTCAGTATATGGAAATAGTGCAATCATAGGTAAACCCTTATTTACTGCTTTATCGACTACAGAGCTTAACTTATCTAAAGTATAACGATAAACATCAGGCATTGTTTTAATGCTTTGTTTTTTGTTTTTTCCATCAATTAAAAAGATAGGTAAAATAAAATCATTGGGTGTAAGATTGTTTTCTTGAACAAGTCTTCTAGACCAGTCGTTCTTTCTACTGCGTCTAAGTCTCAAAGATGGAAATTTACCTGTAATCATCATTAAATATATTTATTATATGCGACAAATGTTATATACAAATATAACTCAAAAAAGATATTAAACAATCTTATGGATTTAAATTTTAACGATTTTGAAAAACAAGACGTCAAATTTGACATTAATAAACTACAAAAGGCTTATAAAGAGATTTTACAAATTAAAAATTTTAGTGGTCCCGAGGGTGTATCAAATTTTGGAGCTATATCTCTTACTCAAATTCCTGGCGATCCAGATTCTATCAAAGGTCATAAGGCAAGAGGTGTATTTTGGACAAAGCCAGATGCGACTGGTAAGGAAGTTGTAAGAGATGAGAAAATAAATGAAGCTGCATATTCTGAATTTATTGAAGAGTATAAAGATACATATTTTAAAGAGGTTTTTGATGTACTGTCTGCAAAATATAAATTAGGTAGAGTTAGAATTTTATTAAAAACACCAAGATCAACTTTGAGTTGGCATAGAGATCCAGAACCAAGACTACATATTCCAATTATAACGAACCCTGGATCTATCATGGTTATTGACAATGTCGCAAAACATTTACCAGCTGATGGATCAGTGTGGATTACAAACAATACAAAATATCATAATGCTTTTAATGGTGGAGAAGAAAATAGAATTCACCTGGTAGCTTGTGTTTTAGATCATAAATTTAATTAATTTGAAAAAAATATTTATTTCATCAGATCATGCTGGTTATATACTTAAAGAACAAATTAAAAAAAAATTTAAGAGAAAATACAGGTTCCAAGATTTGGGGACCGACAATTCAAAAAAATCTGTTAATTATCCAGATTATGCTCACAAACTCTGTAGAAAGGTGAGTAATAATAGTAAAAATATGGGTATTTTGGTTTGTGGATCTGGAATGGGCATGTCAATGGCAGCAAATAGACATAAAAAAATAAGAGCTGCAGTGTGTTATTCCGTAAAAAACACTAAATTATCTAGATTGCATAACAATGCAAATATTATAACATTAGGATCTAGGTTAACTAAAAAAAATACCGCTTTCAAATGTATAGAGGTATTTATGAAAACAAAATTTGAGGGTGGTAGACACAACAAAAGAGTAAAAAAAATTTAGAAAAAATATGTCTAGTGAAACAAAATATATTAATGAAAGTTATCAGGATTTTTTTGAAAAAAGTCTTAAAAAGTCAGATCCAGATTTATTTAAAGCCATCAATGATGAATTAATAAGACAACAAAATCACATTGAACTTATAGCATCTGAAAATATTGTGTCACAGGCTGTTTTAGAAGCTCAAGGTTCGGTTTTAACAAATAAATATGCGGAAGGTTATCCTGGCAAGAGATATTATAATGGGTGTGAACATGTAGATGTTGCTGAACAATTAGCTTTAGAAAGAATTAAAAAACTCTTTAATTGTAAATATGCAAATGTTCAACCTCATTCAGGTGCTCAAGCAAATGGTGCTGTCTTTTTAGCTTTATTAAAACCGAATGATACTTTTTTGGGGATGAGTTTAAACTCAGGTGGTCACATTACACATGGACTGAAAATTTCTATGTCTGGAAAATGGTTTAATGCAATAAGTTATGACGTTGATAAAAAATCTGAGCTTATAGATTATGATAATGTTGAAAAACTTGCACTTGAACATAAACCAAAACTTATTATTGCTGGAGGTAGTGCATATTCAAGAGTTATTGATTTTAAAAGATTTAGAGAAATAGCGGACAAAGTTGGAGCCTATCTAATGGTAGACATGGCTCATTTTTCAGGTCTTGTTGCTGGAAAAGGTTATCCTAACCCATGTGACTATGCTCATGTGGTTACATCGACTACACATAAAGTTTTTAGAAGTGCAAGAGGTGGTATCATATTATCTAATGATCCTGAACTTGGTAAAAAATTTGATACAGCTGTCTTTCCAGGTTACCAAGGTGGTCCTCTAATGCATATTATTGCTGCAAAAGCAGCAGGCTTTTTTGAGGCACTAAAACCAGAATTCCAAACTTATATAAAAAATGTTTTAGCTAATGCAAAAATACTAGCCGAAACATTAAAAAATAACGGTTTCAAGATTTACTCAGGCGGAACTGATACTCATCTAATGTTAGTTGATTTAAGACCTTTTAACGTTAAAGGAAATGTTGCTGCAGAAAGTTTGTGTAGAGCTAACATCACATGTAATAAGAATGGTATTCCATTTGATACCGAAAAACCGATGATCACCTCAGGGATAAGATTAGGCTCTCAAGCTGCAACGACTAGAGGTTTTGGTTTAAAAGAATTTGAGAAAGTTGGAGAATTAATTACAAAAGTTATTAAAGGTTTATCTGAAAATCCAGAGGATAACAGTAAAGTGGAAAATGAAGTAAAAGATGAAGTTGTTAATTTATGCTCTAATTTTCCAATTTATAAAAACTTAAGTAAATGATTTGTCCCTGTGAAAAAAAAGGTGAAACATCTGTAGTAGATTCCCGTCCAACTGAAGATGGAACTGCAATAAGAAGAAGAAGACTTTGTAGTTGTGGTGCAAGGTTTACAACTTTCGAAAGAATACAACATCGAGAAGTTATGGTTGTAAAAAAAAATGGGCGAAAATCATCTTTTGATCGTGATAAATTATCAAAGTCAATTTATATCGCTTTAAAGAAAAGACCTTTAGATACAGAAACTGTTGAAAAATTTATAAGTAAAATCACAAGATCTTTAGAAGAACTTGGTCAAAATGAAATCTCGAGTAATACAATCGGTACTATGGTAATGGAGGGTTTAAAAGAACTTGATCCAGTAGCTTATGTTCGGTTTGCAAGCGTTTATAGAAATTTTAGAGAAGAAAAAGATTTTGTACAATTTGTGGACAAATTAGATGTCTACAAAAAAAGATAATTTTTCATTAAAAGATAAGAAATATATGCAAATTGCTATTAATTTAGCAAAAGTTAGAAAAGGTCTTACAGGTGAAAATCCCTCTGTTGGATGCTTAATAGTAAAAAATGATGAAATAATTTCTATAGGACAAACAGGCTTAAATGGAAGACCACATGCTGAATCTAATGCTATAAATAATTCAGTTCAAAATTTATCTGGTTCTAAAATGTATGTAACACTTGAACCGTGTAACCATTATGGAAAAACCCCTCCATGTACAAAAAAGATTATAAAAAGTGGTATTAAAGAAGTTATTTATTCAATGAATGATATTGATAAAAAAGTGAAAGGTAAAAGTTTTAATATCTTAAGTAAAAAGAATATTAAAGTGAGAAAGGGTCTTTTAAAAAAAGAAGCGAACAATTTATATGATTCATATATAAAAAATAGAAAATACAAATTACCATTTGTTACAGCTAAGTTAGCAATTTCAAAGAATCGTCTTATTTATAGTAAGAATGTAAGAAGAATTACTGACCAATCAACAGATAAATTAACTCATTACCTAAGGTACAAACATGATGGAATTTTGATCTCAAGTAAAACTCTTAACATTGATAATCCTAAATTAAATTGCCGATTAAAAGGTTTTGAAAATTTTTCGCCAAAGAGAATAATTTTAGATAAAGATTTGGATATCAAATTGAATACTTATATTTTTAATACAGTAAAGAAACATAATACAATAATATTTCATAATTCTTTGAATAAACAAAAAATTAGGATTTTAAGAAATAAAAAAATTTTACTGTTTAAGATGAAATTAAATAATAAAGGAAAATTTGACCTTACTATTATTTTAAGAAAATTATTTAGATTAGGAATAAGAAGTTTATTAATTGAAGGAGGGGATAAAATAACAAAAAATATTCTTTCTTATAAATTAGCTGATCAATTTTACCTACTTAAAAGTCCAAAAAACTTAATAAAAAACGATAAACATGTGTTTTTTACGTCTAATGATATTCTAAAAAAAAAGTATAAAAACGTGTCAAAAGTTATTACTAAACTGGCAAAAGATAATATTACAATTTATAAAAGATAAAATGTTTAATGGAATAATATTTAATAAAGGAATTGTTAAGAAAATTCAAAAAAGACCTAAGGGCACAAATATATACATAAAATCAGATCTCAAAGTAACAAAAAAAGATATTGGTGTTTCAATTGCTTGTGATGGTGTCTGCCTAACATTGATTTCTATAAAAAAGAAAGTAATGGAGTTTTATCTCTCAAATGAAACTATCAAAAGATCAAAATTTAATTATATAAGAATTAATGACCTTATAAATTTAGAACTTCCACTCAAATATGGTCAAAAAATTTCTGGTCATATTTGTCAAGGACATGTTGATACAATCAGTAAGGTTATAGAAATTAAAAAGATAGATAGATCATATCTTTTTGATTTTGAAATTAAAAAAAATGAAAAAAAAGATCTTATTGAAAAGGCTTCGATTTGTATTAATGGTATCTCTTTGACAATATCTAGTGTTACCAAAAAAGGTTTTCAGATTTGGATAATTCCTCATACTTTTAAATTAACTAACTTATCTAAGATTAAAAAAGGTGATTATGTTAATGTTGAAATAGACATACTTTCTAAATACGTTAAAAATTTCTTACATGAAAAAAAGTAATTATTCCCCAATTGAAACAATAATTAAGATCGCAAGAAAAGGAGGCATGTTTATTTTAGTTGATGACGAAAAAAGAGAGAACGAGGGTGATCTTGTAATTTCCACATCTGATACTAGTGCTAAAAATATTAATTTTATGGCCAAATATGGTCGTGGGTTAATTTGTTTAGCTTTAGATAGTTTGCAGGCAAAAAGATTAAATCTAACCTTAATGTCACCAGTTAATCAATCAAGAAATAAAACAGCCTTCACTGTATCTATTGAGGCAAAAAAAGGTATAACTACTGGAATATCAGCCAAGGATCGAGCAAGAACAATCAAGATTGCCTCTAAGAAAAATGTAAATAAAAAAGATATTGTTTCTCCTGGTCATGTATTTCCTATAATTGCGAAAGATGGTGGTGTCCTTGTAAGAGCTGGTCATACAGAGGCTTCAGTTGATATATCAAAGATTGCAAAAAAAAATAATTCAGCAGTAATTTGTGAAATTATGAATGAGGATGGAACAATGGCCAAAGGTCAAAATTTACTTAACTTTGCCAAAAAACATAATTTAAAGATTGGTAAAATTGAAGATTTGATTTCTTATCGATTAAAAAAAGAAAAATTAATAAGATTAAAAAAAATATCTGACATTAAAGTTAATAATCAAAAATATAAGATCAAAATTTATGAAAACTTACTAGATGGTTCAGAACATTTTTGTTTAGTCAAAGGTGTTATAAAAAAAGGAATTATTCCAAGAGTAAGAGTAATTTCTTCAAATGTTGTGCAAAATTATTTGATTAATCAAAAATTACCAAATTCATTTAAGAAAACACTTAATTATTTTAAAAAATATAATAATTGTGTTTTAGTTTTTATAAAAGATACAAACTTAAAATCTGTGTCTCAAACTCTCAAAGATTATAAAGAAAAGAAAAACAATCAAAAAGAAAACAAGCAAATTAGAAATTATGGTATTGGTGCTCAAATCATAAAAGATTTAAAGATAAAAAAAATGATTTTAATAACAAAATCACCAAAAAAAGTTATTGGTTTAGAGGGTTTTGATATAAAGATAACTAAACAAGAATTAATTTAATGAAAAAAAAGATATTAATTGTAAATGCGAATTATTATAAGAAGATTTCAGGTGGCCTTATTTCAAGTGCTTTGAAATTGATAGAAGGACAATATAGCATAAAGATAATTGATGTGCCGGGAGTTTTTGAAATACCTGTAACCATTTCAAAAAACCTAAAAAAATTTGATGCTTTTATAGCACTTGGGTGTGTTATAAAAGGTCAAACACCACACTTTGATTTTATTTCACAAGCTTCAACTACTGCAATTATGACTTTATCTATAGACTCAAGAAAACCAATAGGCAATGGAATTATTACATGTTTAAATATGAAACAAGCTAAAGAAAGAAAGAAAAAAGGTGCTGAGGCTGCAAAAGCTATAATTTCAATATTAAATCAGAGATGAAAACTCTTTACAGTCCGAAGAACAATCCAAGAGTTATTATAATTCAAAAATTATATGGAAGATTTTTAAATGATAAGGAGGATTTAGTTTTTCCAAAGCATCGATTTAAGAAGTTTATAAAAGATATCGTTAATGGAACAATTGAAAGAAATGAAATACTTACAGAAGAATTGGATAAAAATTTAGGTAAAGAATTTAAGATAGATAATTTAGATAAATTATTTCAAGTTATACTAAAATCAGCTACTTATGAACTTTTATACAAGCCAAATGTTTCGATAAAGATTATTATTAAAGAATATCTTAATGCTTCAAATTTTTTTTTAGAAAATTCACAGACAAAATATTTAAATGCTTTATTAGACAATATTGCAAAAAAAATAAGAATAAATAATGCATGAGTTTGAACTTATAAAAAAATATTTTTCTAAATTAGCTAAAAAAAACAAAAGTTCTTTAGAGTTAAATGACGATGTTTTTTTTGATAGATCAAAAAAACTAGTAGCATCTGTAGATACATACGTCGAAGGTATCCATTTTTTAAATTTTAAGAAACCAAATTTAGTAATAAAAAAGATATTGAGATCTTCAATTTCTGATTTAATTTGTAAAGGTGTTGAGCCAAAATATTATTTTATATCTGGATCTGGAAATAAAAAGTCATTTTCAAAGATAAATCTTTCAAAAATTTCAATATCACTAAAAGAAGAACAAAGAAAATATTCAATTTTTTTATGTGGTGGTGATACTGTTTTCTCAAATAAGTTAAGTTTTACTATAACCTCTATTGGATTTTCTAATAAAATAATTTTTAGAAATAAAGCAAAACTAAATGATGATATCTATGTAACTGGTAATTTAGGTGATAGTTTTATTGGTCTTAAACTTTTAAAAAAGAAAATTAATCTTAATAGTAAATTAAATAAATATTTCATTAATAAATATTACCTTCCTGATTTACAAACCAATATATCCAAAAAATTGTTATCATTTGCAAATACATCTATTGATATTTCAGATGGATTGTTAACTGATTTAGAAAAATTAATTAATGATCAAAAATATTCTTATAAGCTTTTTTTAAAAGATATACCAATTTCAAAAAATCTAAAAAATTTAATTGATTTGAAAAAATACAAAAAAATATCTTGTATATCCAATGGAGATGATTACCAGATTTTATTTACTGCCAATCCCTCAAAATCTAGAATCATCTTAAAATATAGTAAGTTATTAGGTATAAAGATTTCCAAAATTGGAAAAATTTGTCCTCACTATCAAAAATCTCAAATTATTGATGAAAAAAATAAGAAAATAACCCTTAAAAGCAAAGGTTATTATCACAAATTCTAAAAGTTAATCGTTGCGTTTTATAGCTTTTTTTGTATTGTCCGCATTTTAAAAAGTAACAAGCAACAACTTATTTAAGGTAAATATGGACTCTACAGTAGAAACTATTCTTTTATACACAATAGCAGCAGGTTTTTTATCAGTCGTTTATGGTTATTTAACAGGAAAAAATATATTAAACTCAAGCACAGGAAATTTAAAAATGCAAGAAATTGCATCTGCAATCCAAATAGGTGCAAAAGCTTATTTAGCAAGACAATACAAAACTATAGCAATCGTTGGAGTTGTTGTTTTAGTTATAGTTAGTTATGCTTTTAGTCTTCTAGTTGGTTTAGGTTATCTAATAGGAGCTGTATTGTCTGGTATTGCTGGATATGTAGGAATGTTAGTATCCGTTCAAGCTAATGTCAGAACAGCAGAGGCTTCTCGAAAAGGTTTAGCTAGTGGTCTTTCAGTTGCTTTTAAATCTGGTGCTGTAACTGGAATGTTAGTTGCTGGTCTAGCACTTTTAGCTATTGCTGTTTATTACTATTTATTATTAAAATTTAATGTTGATGAACGAGAGATAGTAAATGCTCTTGTTGCCTTAGGTTTTGGTGCATCTCTTATTTCAATTTTTGCAAGATTAGGTGGAGGTATTTTTACGAAAGGGGCTGACGTCGGAGCAGATTTAGTTGGTAAAGTTGAAGCCGGAATACCTGAGGACGACCCAAGAAACCCAGCAGTGATTGCAGATAATGTTGGAGATAATGTTGGAGATTGTGCGGGTATGGCTGCTGATTTGTTTGAAACTTATGCAGTTACAATAGTTGCTACAATGGTTTTATCATCAATCTTTTTTCCAGGTGATATGTTAATGATGATATACCCGCTGACAATTGGTGGTGCGTGTATCTTAACATCAATTTTAGGAACTTTTTTTGTTAAACTTGGCAAAAGTAAAAATGTTATGGGAGCTTTATACAAAGGTTTCGTTGTTTCTGCTTTAGCTTCATTAGTTATTTTATATCCTGTAACAGATTTTGTTTTAGGTCTTGAGAATACTTACAATCTAAATAATAAATCATTTTCTGGGATGGATTTATATTATTGTGGTATTATAGGATTAGTTATCACAGGATTGTTAATATGGATTACAGAATATTATACTGGTACAAATTATAGACCTGTAAGAAGTGTTGCTAACTCTTCAACTACTGGCCATGGAACAAATGTAATTCAAGGTCTTGCTATTTCATTAGAAGCAACGGCTATTCCAGCTTTGATTATTGTTGGAGGAATTTTACTTACTAATCATATCGCTGGTTTATATGGGATTGCTATAGCTGTTACAACTATGTTAGCTTTGGCTGGAATGGTAGTTGCATTAGATGCTTATGGACCAGTCACAGATAATGCCGGTGGTATTGCTGAGATGTCTAAATTACCAAACAATGTGAGAAAAACGACAGACGCACTAGATGCTGTGGGCAACACAACAAAAGCAGTAACCAAAGGTTACGCTATTGGTTCTGCCGGCTTAGGTGCTTTAGTTCTTTTTGCAGCTTATACAGAAGATATTAAACATTTTTCAAAAGTTGCTGGATCTAAACTTGAAGGTATTGTTGTAACTTTTGATTTATCCAATCCTTATGTAGTAGTGGGGCTACTGATAGGAGGAATGCTTCCTTATTTGTTTGGTTCTATGGGTATGCAAGCAGTTGGGAGAGCAGGTGGAGCAGTTGTTATAGAAGTAAGAAGACAATTTAAAAAATATCCAGGTATTATGAAAAGAAAACAAAAACCTGATTATGCAAAACTAGTTGACTTATTGACATTGGCAGCAATTAAAGAGATGATAATACCATCTTTATTACCTGTTTTATCTCCAATTGTTTTATATGCTATTATTTTTTTTATAGGTGGCCAAGTTGCTGCTCTAGCATCAGTTGGCGCTATGCTTCTAGGTGTGATCATCACAGGTTTGTTTGTCGCTGTATCTATGACTGCAGGCGGAGGAGCATGGGATAATGCTAAAAAATATATTGAAGATGGAAATTTCGGTGGAAAAGGATCAGAAGCACATAAAGCTGCAGTAACAGGTGATACAGTTGGAGATCCTTACAAAGATACTGCCGGACCTGCAGTTAATCCGATGATTAAAATTACAAATATTGTAGCTTTATTGTTATTAGCTGTTATAGCAGGTTAAAAAGTTATTTTGCTTGTCTCTTTCCCAAAGGATCATTAATTTTTTGTCTAAGGGTAGATATAATTGTTCTTACAAAAGTATCTTTTTTAGATAAAACATCTGTCTGATCTTTTGATATTTCAATTTTTTTCATATCTTTTACATTATAAAAATCCTTTTTTATCAATAAACCTCTTTTATCAAATTCTAAAACCAATACATCATTTTTTAAGATTTTTTTTCTACCTAAAGTTCGAATTTGACTCACGGTAGTTTTCCTTTCTATATAGATCCAAATATCATTGTCAAAAGTATTTTTGGTTGATGGATATCCCAAAATATTTTTTGTATCGTTAGTGTTACTTTCCAGTATTTTTAGCTTTGTTTGTTTTTTTTCTAAAAAATGAACTCCATGATGCTTAACTACATTTTTAAAAGAACAACTTGTGTTTGTCAAAATTATGAGGATAATGAATATTTTTTTTATCATGAGCATTGAATATCTAAATTTTTACAACAATTTAATTAGATTAACCACAAATAAAAATTTGTATAAAGGCTTAAAATCACAAGATAGTTTTAGTGATAGATTAATACTATTTCTTATTCATTTCGCTTTTTTTTTAAAAGTATTTAAAAAAAAAGAAAATACAAAAATTTTACAAGAAATATATGATTTTAATTTCAGACAAATGGAGTTAACTATAAGAGAAATAGGTTATGGTGATCAATCTATTAATAAAAAGATGAAAGAATATATCAATTTTTTTCATTTTATTTTATTAGAAATACGATTGTGGGATGACTTAAAACAAGATGAAAAAGAAAAAAAAATTACCTCTTTTTTAAGTAATTTTGAAGAAATTAACAATTTAGTTGAATATTTTGATGATTATAATCAAGAATTATCAAAAAAAACTTTGAAATCTTATCTAAAAAGTGTAATTAGTCCATAATTATGGCTGTACCAAAACGAAAACAGACACCTTCAAGAACTGGAATGAGAAGAGCAAAAAATATGAAATTTTCTTCCAAAAATGTAATTGAAGATAAAAAATCAGGTGAATATAGATTATCTCATCATTTAGACTTAAAAACCGGCATGTATAAAGGTCGTCAAGTTCTAGACCCAAAAGATTAAATAATTTAGAATTATAGTTAATGTCAGATATTATTAAAATTGCAGTTGATGCAATGGGTGGTGATGGATCACCAAAAAAAGTAATTGATGGTATAATTCATAATTATTCAAAAGAAAAAGATAATTTTTATAAAATTTTTGGAGATAAAGAACAAATTTTTCCATTGATTAATAATAAAATTGATGAACAAAATTTTGAAATTATACATACCCAGAATCAGGTTAAAAATACTGACACACCACTTGAAGCAGCTAAAAAAGGTAAAGATACAAGTATGTGGCTTTCAATTGAAAGTGTAAAAAAAAATGAAGCTGATGTAGTGATCTCAGCAGGTAATACAGGAGCATTGCTTGTAATAGCAAAATTAAATTTAAAAATGATAGAAAATATAGATAAACCAGCTTTATCAGCTCTATGGCCGAACAAAAAAGGAATGAGTGTTGTTCTTGATTTAGGTGCAAATATAGAATGTAGTTCAAAAAATTTATTTGATTTTTCAGTCATGGGATCCTCTTTATATAAATCACTATTTCCAGATGACACACCTAGTGTTGCTTTACTTAATATTGGTTCAGAAGAGCTTAAAGGAAACGAGATTATTAAAGAAACATACCAATTATTAAATGAGAAAAAATCTAATAGTTTTAATTTTGCAGGATATATCGAAGGTAATGAATTAATGAATGGTAATGTAAATGTAATTGTGTCCGATGGTTTTACAGGTAATGTTGCTCTCAAAACAGCAGAAGGGACAGCAAATTTTATCACTGATGAACTTAAAAAAGCACTTGGTGGTTCAATAATTGGAAAAATTTCATCATTCTTAAATATTTCAAATTTAAAAAAATTTAAAAAAAGATTAGATCCAAGGCTATATAATGGAGCAATTTTTATAGGTTTAAATGCTCCTGTGGTTAAAAGCCATGGTGGAATTGACTATATAGGTTTTTCAAATTCATTGAGTGTTTGTAATAAAATTGTTAAAGGTAATCTTATAGATAAAATTAAGAGCAATATATAAATGAGAATAAATCTAACTAAAAAAGATTTAATTAATCAAATTTATATGCAGATAGGATTTTCAAAACAAATATCAGAAAGTCTTATAGATGATTTTCTATCTCTTTTAGTTGAAAATTTAATTAAAGAAAAAAAAATTAAATTATCAAAGTTTGGAACCTTTACTATCAGGGAAAAAAAGGAAAGAATTGGAAGAAATCCTAAAACTAAAGAAAATAAGATAATTAAAGCCAGAAAAGTAGTATTATTTAAACCATCAAAGGAATTTAAAGAATTTGTTAATCAAGAGGATAATGGATAAATCAGAAAATGCTTACAAGACAATAAGTGAAGTTGTAGAAATTATAGGCTTAAAATCAAAAAAAGGTAAATTAAAACCAACTCATACTTTACGTTATTGGGAAAAAGAATTTAATCAAATTAAACCAAGAATTCTAAAAGGTAGCAGAAGATATTATGATGAAAAAAATATTGAATTATTAAAAAAAATCCATTTTCTTTTGAAAGATCGTGGTATGACGATTAATGGAGTAAAAAAATTTTTAAAAAATAAAGAAACTTTAGAACTTGACGAAATCTCAAATCGATCTATAAGTAAATCAAATATTAGAAATAAAGTTACAAAAATTTCTAATCTTGTAAAAAATTTAAAAAAATTAAAGTAAATGGCAAAAAAAACACACGTTAAAGTAAGATTAGTCCCAGAAGCAAATCCTGATAGTGCGTTTTATTATTATGTAAAGAAACCTGCTGGCGGTGAAAAAGCTAAAGTTAAACTAAAAGCAAAAAAATATAATCCTGTTACACGAAAACACGAAATATTTGTTGAAAAGAAACTTCCACCTCACAGTAAATAGTTATTTTTTTTTAAAATTTCTTTTTTCGTAATCAATGTAAGACCAAATCATATTTTTCCAAATACGATAAGTAATTTTAGGATCTATTTTATTTGAGATAGATTTTTTTCTTATATTTTTTAAAATTATCTTAATTCTTTTATTATCAATAATTTCTTTCTTTTTATCCTTTAATTTCAAAACTTGATTAACAAGATTGGTTCTTTTTTTGATTAATTTGATTAATGAATTATCTAATTTATCCAATTCAGATCTAATTTTATTAAGTTTTTTTCTTTTTAAAGGCGACATTTATATATTTGGATAATATAAAAATTATTATATTTATCCCCACATGTACACAACAAATACAAAAATAAATAATCAATTATCAATCTGGCTAATCACGATGTTTTGGATTATTTCCATCATGATAATTGTTGGAGGTTTAACAAGGCTTACTGACTCTGGTCTCTCAATAACTGAGTGGGAATTGTTTACTGGTTTTTTTCCACCTCTAAACCAAAATGATTGGATTATTTATTTTAATCTTTATAAAGAAATTCCCGAATTTAAATTACAAAATTTTAATATGACTTTGAGTGAGTTTAAAATTATTTTTTGGTGGGAATGGGCTCATAGATTTCTCGGTAGATTGATTGGTCTTGGATTTTTGATACCATTAATTTATTTTTCTTTTAAAATAAAGTTTACTAAATTATTAAATCTATATTTCATTTTTTTACTCATATGTTTTCAAGGATTTATTGGTTGGTATATGGTCAGCAGTGGATTAATTGATAGAGTAGACGTAAGTCACTTTAGGTTATCTGTGCATCTACTTATTGCATTTTTGATTATATCATTAATTTATTGGAATTATTTAAGAATCAACATATCAAGAGACATTACAAATAAACTCAATTCATTTATTCCATTTTTGTTCTTAATTCTAATTTTTTTACAAATTTCAATTGGTGCTTTTGTTTCTGGTATGGATGCTGGAAAAATATATAATTCTTGGCCTCTGATGGGCAATTCATATTTTCCTGATGATAATAATATTAAAAATTTATTTGAAGTTTCAGCTTTAAGTGATCCATCTTTAGTTCAATTTATACATCGTAATTTAGCTTATTTGATAGGAATTTTTTATTTATTAATTCTCTACAAGATTTATACAAACAGGATGAATGATTTATATAGATCTATAAACTTCTTAGGGTTTTTTATAATTCTTCAAATTATATTGGGTATTTTTACAGTATTGTATGGTGCACAGATTTTAGTGGCATCTATGCACCAAATTAGTTCAATTTTTTTAGTTAGTTCAAGTATTTATTTTTTTTATTTAAATACAAAAATTAACTAACAGCTTTCAAACTTCCTTTCGATGACTTGTTCAATGCTTGGTCCAAATCATCAATTATATCATCAATATGCTCAATACCTATGCAAAGTCTAACATAACTTTGAGTTACACCTGATGCTGCTAACTCTTTTTCATTTAATTGACTATGAGTAGTACTAGCAGGATGTATAGCAAGGCTTCGTG
>CACFGT010000001.1 GCA_902565935.1 uncultured Pelagibacteraceae bacterium | reverse complement strand
TGAATAAGTCAGTTTTAAATGAAAGAATAGCTCAATTAGTCAGGGAAAAAAAAATTGAGGGTATAAGAGATATAAGAGATGAGTCTAATAGGGAAGGTATCAGAGTTTCAATTGACTTAAGAAATGGTGTTGAGCCAGAAACTATAAAAAGACAATTGTATAAAAATACACAAATTGAAAGCTCTTTTGGATTCAACACTCTAGCTATCGTTGATGGAAAACCTCAGACATGTAATTTAAAAGAATTCTTATCGAATTTTTTATCATTTAGAGAAGATGTTGTTATAAAAAAAACAAAATTTGATCTACAAAAAGCTGAAGAAAGAGCTCATATATTAATTGGTTTATCAGTATCTGTAGAGAATTTAGATAAAATAATCAAAATTATTAGAAATTCTAAAACTCCAGATGAAGCAAAAAAACTTTTATTAAAAAGTAAATGGAAAATTAATAAATCACAAAAATTAGTTTCATTAATCGAAAATAAAAAAGGTAAAAATTTTTATATTTTTTCTGAGCCTCAAGTTCATGCAATATTGGATTTAAGACTTCAGAAATTAACTGCATTGGGTATTAATGAAATTGAAAGTGAAATTAAAAGATTATCAGAATTAATTATTAAATATAAAAAAATAATTTCTTCAAAAAAAGAACTTCAAAAGGTAATTAGTGAAGAGCTTAAAAATATAAAAGATAAGTATTCATCACCTAGACGAACTAAAATTATTGATGCAGTTCTTAATTATGATATTGAAGAAACAATACAAAAACAATCTGTTTTAATCACAGTTACCTTACAAGGGTATATTAAAAGAGGATCTCTTAATAGTGTCAAAACACAAAAAAGAGGTGGTAAGGGCAAAACTGGAATTACAACACGTAATGAAGACTCTGTTGTGCAAACTCTTTCTGTAAATACACATACTTCAGTTTTATTTTTTTCAACTGAAGGTCTTGTATATAGATTAAAAGCATGGAAAATTCCTGAAGGATCAGCCGTTTCTAAAGGAAAATCATTGTTCAATATTTTACCTTTAAAAAATCATCAATCTATAAGTTCAATTATGCCTTTCCCTGATGATGAGTCTGAGTTAAAAAATTACCAAATAGTATTTGCAACAGCTAATGGCAAAATAAGAAAAAATAGTTTGGATGATTTCTCCTCAATTAATACTGCAGGAAAAATAGCAATGAAATTGGACACAAATGACAAGATAGTAGGTGTCAAAATATGCAAAGATGATCAAGATATCATTTTAAGTACCAAACTTGGAAAATGTATTCGTTTTGAGTCAAAAAAATTACGAGTATTTAAAGGTAGGTCTTCGAAAGGTATAAAAGGTATTGTTCTAGCACCAAATGATCAGATAGTTTCTTTATCTATTATAGATAATGATAAAAACTTAAAAAACGGTAAAAAAAATAAAGATAATAAAGCAGAAATTAAAGCTAAAGAAAAATTTATTCTTTCAATAACTGAAAATGGTTTTGGCAAAAAAACATCACATTTTGATTATAGAGTCACAAATCGCGGCGGAAAAGGTATAATTGGTATAATTAACTCACCTAGGAATGGGAATATTTCATCCTCATTCCCAGTTTTTGAAGGAGATGAAATCCTAATTTCAACAAATAAAGGAAGAGTTATAAGAGTTGCAGTAAAAGAAATTAGAACAGCAGGTAGAAATACTCAAGGAGTGAGAATTATTAAATTATCAGGTGAAGAAAAAGTTGTTTCAGCAGATAAAATTGATGATAATTTAGTATAATGAATAAAGTAGCTATTTATCCAGGTACGTTTGATCCGATAACTTTTGGTCATATAGATGTGATAAAGAAAGGCCTTAAGCTTTTTAGTAAATTAATTGTAGCAGTATCTGATGGGGAAAATAAGAATTATCTTTTTAGTTCTGATGAGAGAGTTGACATAGTTAAAAAAGCTTTATTTTCAGATCTTAAATTAAGTAAAAAAAAGATTGAAGTAATAACTTTTACTTCTCTAACTACCAACTTGTGTAAAAAATATAAATCCAATATTATTTTGAGGGGTTTGAGAGCTGTCTCAGATTTTGAATATGAATTTCAATTAGCAGGAATGAATAGAAAATTAAATAGTAATATAGAAACATTATTTTTGATGTCAGATATTGAAAACCAAATAATTTCATCAAAATTTGTTAAAGAAATAGTCAAACTAAAAGGTGACATCAAAAAATTTACAACAAAAAGCACAATTAGATCATTAAATAGAAAATATGAATAAGATTTTTATTAAGATAGTATTAATTTTTTTTATAATAACTAACCAAACAATGTCGGAGGAAAATATTATGATTTTAAAATTAAAAGATGGAGATGTAAAAATTGAATTATTTGAGGATACAGCACCCGATCATGTAAAACGAATAAAGGAACTCGCAAATTCAGGTAAATATGACAACGTAGTTTTTCATAGAGTAATTGATGGTTTTATGGCTCAAACTGGAGATGTAAAATTTGGAAATTCAAGTTCAAGCGATTTCAATTTAAAGATGGCTGGTATGGGAGGCTCAGACTTACCAGATTTAAATCAAGAATTTAATAGTCTCCCTCATGAAAGAGGAACATTATCTATGGCAAGATCGTCTGATCCAAATAGTGCTAATAGTCAATTTTTTATTTGTTTTAAACCTGCTCCATTTTTAGATAGACAATACACTGTATTTGGTAAAGTGATAGAAGGTATGGAATTTGTTGATAAAATTAAAAGAGGCGATCAAAATAATAACGGAGCAGTTTCGGATCCAGATAAGATCATTAGTTTTAAGTCCCAATAATTTTTAATGGCATTAAAAAATTTTGCTTTTAATGTTTTAAGCAAAGATAAGTATGCAAGAACCGGACTAATAGAAACCCAAAGAGGAAATATCAATACTCCAGCTTTTATGCCTGTTGGTACACAAGCTACAGTTAAGGCATGTACAATTGAAGATATAAAAAAAACTGGATCAGAAATAATTTTAGGAAACACATATCATTTGATGATAAGACCAGGTGTAGAGAGGATTCAGAGAGCTGGAGGATTACATAAATTTATGAATTGTGATTTACCTATTTTAACGGACTCTGGAGGCTTTCAGGTTATGTCTCTATCAAAATTAAACAAGATAGATCGTGAAAAAGGAGCAATATTTAATTCACATGTTGATGGAAAAAAATATATTCTTAGTCCAGAAGAGAGTATTCGAGTTCAGTTAGGTCTAAATTCAGATATTGTTATGATAATGGATGAATGTCCAAAAAAAACTGATGATTATGAATTAATTAAAAAATCAATGGAGTTATCTTTGTATTGGGCCAAAAGATCAAAAGAAGCTTTTGGATCTAATCCACAAAAAGCATTATTTGGAATTATTCAAGGAGGATTATTTAAAGATTTAAGGATTGAGTCTTTAAATTCATTAATGAAAATAGATTTTGATGGTTACGCAATTGGCGGTCTAGCTGTTGGTGAGACACAGAGTCAGATGTTTAAAGTTTTAGACTATATCAAAGATAATTTACCCAATAATAAACCACGTTACTTAATGGGAGTTGGTACTCCATCAGATATATTAGGTGCAGTTAAAAGAGGAGTAGACATGTTTGATTGTGTTTTACCTACAAGATCAGGCAGGACTGGATTAGCTTTTACTTGGAATGGTAGAATTAATATTAAAAACAATAAATATCAAAATGATGATACTCCTCTAGATAAAAATTGTAAAAATTTAAATCTTAATAAATATTCTAAGAATTATTTGAATCATTTATTTAATACAAATGAGATACTTGGTTCGATGTTGTTATCTCTTCATAATATCAATTTTTATCAAGAATTAATGTCAACAATTAGAATGAAGATCTCTGATGGAACTTTTGATGAATTTCATGATAAATACATAGATAAGTTGTAAATTAGAAACTATTTGTCTCATTAATTCTTATTTGAATTATTAAAATAATTCTATATATAGACTTTCATTCTTGTTAATTTTGGGCCGTTAGCTCAGTTGGTAGAGCAATTCCCTTTTAAGGAATGGGTCGATGGTTCGAGTCCATCACGGCTCACCAAACAATGTTATACTTTGATTGGTGGATACTTAAAGATAATTTCATTTGTCCATCCATTGATTTTTTTAATTCTATTTTCAGCCGATGGATGTGTACTCATAAATTCAGGGGGTGCTTTTCCTTTATTAAATTTTTTCATTCTTTTCCATATATTTGCAGTCTCTCTAATATCAAATCCTGACAAAGATGAAAAAATCATACCTAGATAATCTGCTTCACTCTCCTGTTTTCTATTAAAGGGATTCATTATTCCTAATTGGGATAATAATCCTACAGTATTCATACCAGTAGTTCTGTTAATTTGAGATAATTTACCACCACTAAAGATATCAATCAATTGAGTACCTGTGTTTACTAGAACACCACGACTTGCTCTCTCAATAGAGTGTTTCGCAACTGCATGAGCTATTTCATGCCCCATAACAGCAGCAAGTCCATCTTTATTTTTTGTTACTTCAAGCATCCCAGTATAAACAGCAATTTTACCCCCAGGCATACACCATGCATTTCTAACATTTTTATTTTCAATAAGTATGTATTCCCAATCAAAATTTACAGTTGGGTCATTTAAATTTGATTTATAAAAATATTCACTGATTGAATTTTCCATTTTTTTTCCGATATTTTTAATTTCATCCAAAGTTTTTAAATCAGAACTCATTTTTTCTTTTTGTTTTACTTTTTCGAATATTTCGGCCGCTTTAGCATTGAGCTTGGCTTCAGATACGAGCTTAAGTTGTTTTCTTTCAGTAATGGGAGCACTTGTACAAGAGTTAAGTATAAAACCACAACAACTACATCCGATGTAAGATAAAAATTTTCTTCTATTCATTTAATTTATTATAGGTATTATATTAACAATGAATCTTAATAATAAGATATTATTATTTATGTTTTTAATTGCAATTTTTTTCGTAATATATTCAAGTTTCAAGTGATTTAATGGCTAAAAATAAAAAAAAAAGATCTATTACTTTAGTTTTAAGAAACTATTTTATTACTGGAGTAGTTGTTTTAATACCGATCGGATTTACTTTATATCTTAGTAAAATTTTAATTGGTCTCTCTTCAAAAATTTTACCACCAAATATAAATCCAAATAGTTATCTTCCTTTTGCGATACCAGGAATAGAAATTTTAATTTCCTTAATCATTATAACTATTGTTGGTGGTTTATCTTTATCTTTTTTAGGAAAAAGAATTTTAAAACTTATCGACGATCTATTTAAAAGAATTCCTTTTTTAAGAACAATTTATTCAGCAATTGTTCAAATGACTGAAACTTTTTCAAATAAAGATAATGATAAGAAAAGTGTTGTACTAATTGAATATCCAAGAAAAGGTGTATGGGCAGTTGGTTTCGCAACAAAAGAAAACAAAGGAGAAATGGCAACCAAAACTAACAAAAAATTAATTAATGTTTTTGTTCCAACCACACCCAATCCAACAAGTGGTTTTTTATTAATGTTTCCTATAGATGAAGTAATTTATTTAGACATGTCATTTGAAGAAGCTTCTAAATTTATAGTATCTGCAGGAACTTCTTCAGGCAAAAGTTAAGCAATATCGTTTATAATATCTGCTCGATCATATAATTTAATTAATGGTTTAAATCTGCTAATATTTTCATTCTCTTTTTCAATTCTTTTTATTTCTTTTTCAGCCAAAATAAAAAGATTATGGTTATGAATTGGGTCTGCTAATCTATAACTTTTAATTCCACTTTGTTTAAAACCAAGAATATCACCAAAACCTCTTAATTTCATGTCTTCTTCAGATATTTTAAATCCATCATTAGTTTCTTTTAATATATTAATTCTTTTTTTTGCATTATCACTCAAATTTGACTTAAACATTAATATACAAGACGACTCTTTATTACCTCGTCCAACTCTGCCTCTAAGTTGATGTAATTGCGATAAACCAAATTTATTTGCGTTTTCAATAACAATCACATTTGCATTAGGAAAATCAATTCCAACTTCAATTATAGTAGTTGAAACTAAAATCTTAAAATCATTCTTTAAAAATTTGTTTAAAATTATTTCTTTTTCATCAACAGTTGTTTTTCCATGGAGCAAATAAACTTGTTTAGGAAAAATATTTTTTAAATATTCAAATTTTTTTACTGCTGAAGTATGATCAATTTTTTTAGACTCTTCTATTAAAGGACATACCCAAAAAATTTGATTTCCAAGCATGATCTCTTTTTTTACAAATTTAATTATATCATCAATTTTACTTTCAGGTTTACTATAAGTTTTTACTGGCTTCCGTATATTTGGTTTTTCTCGAATAATTGAAAGATCCATATCGCCATATATCGTCATTGTTAAAGTACGTGGTATTGGTGTTGCAGTCATTAAAAGAACGTCACAATCTTTACCAGCCTTATCAGATAATTTCTTCCTCTGATTCACACCAAATTTATGTTGTTCATCAATTACTATTAATCCTAGTTTTTTAAATTCAATTTTTTTTTGAAATAAAGCATGTGTTCCAAAAATTATATCAATTTTTTTATTTCGTAATTTTTCTGAAATATTTTTTTTATCCTTATAAGTTGATTTACCAGAAAGTAATTCTATGTAAATTTCTTTTGGAAATATTTTTTTAGCTAATAAAAAATGTTGTCTTGCTAATATTTCTGTTGGTGCCATTACTGCAACTTGAAAACCAGAATTTATAGTATTAAAGGAAGATATTAAAGATACTATTGTTTTTCCACTTCCAACATCGCCTTGTAATAATCTAAACATTTTTTTATCTGAACATAAATCTTTGTTTATTTCATTTAATGTCTTTTTTTGATCATTTGTTAAGATAAAATCTAATTTGGATATTATTTCAATTTGTTTTTTGGAATTAAATATTTTTTTAGTTTTTTTAATTTTTTTAATCTTTTTTCTAATTTCTGAATTTACCAAAAACGTTGAGAAAATTTCGTCAAATGCAAGTCTTTGGTAAAAGTTTTCTTTAAATTTACCAATATTCTCAGGTCTATGTAATTCTTTGATTGAGTTATTCCAACTTATATAATCAAACTTTTTTAATATATCTCTTGAATGCCATTCATCAATTTTAGGTAAATTATTCATTATTTGTAGAATTATTTTATTGTAAACTTTTTCACTAATACCTTCTGTTAATGAATAACTATTGTGTTTTTGCTTAATTAAAGAAGAATCTTCTGATATATATTTGGGATTTGTGAGTTGATATTTATTTCTAAAAAATTTAATTTTTCCACTTATTGTAACTTCTTTTCCAATAGGTAATATTTTTTTGATATATCCCTCATAACTATTAAAAAAAACACAATCTATTTCACCAGTTTCATCTTTGCATGAAACCCGATTTGGTAAGTTTCTAATTCTTGGAAAAGAATATTTTAGGGGTATTATAGTAATTGTTTGTGTTTCATCTATTTTTAAATCTTTGATTTTTGATGATAAACTTCGATCAGTGTAAGATTTTGGTAATTTCCATAAAAGATCAAAAATACTATTTATTTTTTTTCTTTTTAGAAGATTTGCTGTTTTTATTCCTATACCTTTGAGAGAACTTAAGTCAGATAATAAATATTTATAATTTCTTTTAATATCCATAAACTAATATTATATTCTTAATATGACTGCTGATATAGAACAAATTAAAAAAAAAATTATTTACAGATCAAATTATCGCGGCACAAAAGAAATGGATAAACTTTTAGGTGCTTTTACAAGTAAGTATATAAATGAATTAAATTATGAAGATTTAGTTGAATTGATCAAGCTTTTGGAAATTGATGACAATAATCTTTACAATTTCTATAATGGATTAAACACAAATATCAAATTTGAAGATAATAAGATTAATAAATTATTTAAAAATTTTAAGTATTAATCTAGAAAATGGCGGAGAGACTGGGATTCGAACCCAGGAAAGAGTTGCCCCTTTGCCGGTTTTCAAGACCGGTGCTTTCAACCGCTCAGCCATCTCTCCTTGGACAAGGTTTTATAATTAAAATCATTTAATTCAACTATAAAATAGTCTATTTAGTCAATTTAATATTTAAGATCTACAAATATGAATCAACATTTCAATAAAGGATTATTTTTAACTTCCCTAGGATCTTTTTGGTGGGGTTTTATAGGTGTTATATATTTTGAATATGTTTCATTTATTGGTCATATAGAATTAGTAGTACATAGATGTTTATGGACAGCAGCAATGTTGATTATCACTACAAGTTTTTTCTCTAAGTGGCATATCTTTTTTAAGATCCTAAAGAATAAAAAAGAATTATTTTTTTTGTTTATTTCAGGTTTTCTAATTTTTATTAATTGGGCTGTATGGATTTATGCTGTTGCCACTAATAGAATTATTGATGCAAGTTTTGGATATTTTATAATGCCAATCATCAGCGTATTATTGGGTTATGTTTTTTTTAAAGAAAATTTGAATAAAAAAAAAATTTTATCAATTTTTTTAGTTTTATTTTCAATATTTTATTTAATCTTTTTTAATCTAAAAAGTTTGCCATACCTTGGTTTAATTGTTGCTTTAAGCTGGGCATTCTATAATCTTGTTAGAAAAAAAATAAATGTTGATACTGACATAGGATTATTAATAGAAAGTTTATATATACTTCCTTTTGCTGTTGTTTCGTTTTACCTTATCTCTGTGAATGGTTTTAATGATTTCAATTTTTCAAACATAGGACTAAGTTTATTTCTAATTTTAGCAGGACCAATGACTGTGATTCCTTTATTTCTTTATGTGAGAGGTGTTGAATTAATTGGTCTAGGCCCCACAGGCATGATTTTTTATATAACTCCAACATTACAGTTTATTTTGGGATATTTTTATTATAATGAACCTTTTTCTATAACAAAATTTGTAAGTTTTATTATCATTTGGATTGCTGTAATTATATACCTTAAAGATCTATATGAAAAAAATTAATATTTTTGTTTTTGCTTTTTTTTTGTATTTTAATTTTTCTTACGCTGACACTCATCAGAATTTCGAAGATTGGAAAAAAAATTTTAAAAAAGAGGCATTAAGTTATGATATTTCAGAAGAAACATTTAATACGGTGATGTCCAATGTAAAATTTTTACCTAAAGTGATAGAATATGACCGGTTTCAACCTGAATTTTATGAAGATACTAAAACTTATGTTTCTAAAAGAAGCTCAAAAAAAAAGGTAAAAAAAGGATTAGATTTTTATCAAAACAATTTTAAGTTAATAAATACCGTAGAAAAAAAATACAAAATAGAAAAAGAACTTTTGTTAGCTTTAATGGGCATTGAAACGAATTACGGAACTTATGTTGGTAAAATGGACATTTTATCATCATTGGCTACTTTAAGTTTTGACCAAAGAAGATCTAGATTTTTTACAAATGAACTTTTAATACTCTTAAAATTGATAGATACAAATATAGTTGATTATAGAACTTTATATGGTTCTTGGGCAGGTGCATTTGGTTTTTTTCAATTTATGCCATCAACTATTAAAAATCATGCGATAGATTATAATAAAGACAACCATATTGATCTTAAAAACCCAGAAGATGCATATGCATCAGCTGCTAATTATTTAAAAAAGATGGGATGGAATAAAAATACTCCATGCTTTTATAAGATTGATTTGAACAACGAAATTCCAAGAAAATATTTAAATGTGTCAGCAAAAAAATTACATAATAAAAAGAAAATTAAATTTTTTGAAAAATATATTAGAAATTTTAACGATCTTGGTGAAATAGATAAAAATTTAAAAGTTGCAGTAATTACTCCTGACAAAGATATAATACCAAATGCCGAAACTCTAAATCCTGCTTACATAGTTTTTGAAAACTATGAAATAATCTTACAATGGAACAGATCTTTGCGATTTGCTTTAGCTGTATGTACTCTAAAAGACAAAATAAAAAATGAAACTTAATCTTGTAATAATATATTTACTATCTTTATTTCTATTTGGATGTGAACAAAATATTTCAATATCATCAAAAAAAAATGATTTAAATCTGGAGGATAAATACAAAAATTTAGGTTTTGCCCTAGTTTATGATAAAGATTTGATGAAAATTAAGAAGCTTGATGACAGATCACTAGATATTTTTCATAAATCTCTAAAAAGAAAATCAATTGTTAAAATTACTAATCCAAAAAATGGAAATTTTTTGATTGCAAATGTTAAATCTAATAAAGTTAGATTTTCAAATTTTTATAATGCAATCTTAAGTCCTAGAATTGCTAAAGATTTAGATCTAGATTTAATGGAACCATATGTTGAAATTGTTTTAATACCCAAAGGCTCGACCTTTGTTGCAAAAAAAGCTAAAACTTTTGATGAAGAAAGATCAGTAGCAGAAAAAGCTCCAATTGATGGAATTCAAATTAATGATCTAAATAAAAAGAAAACAAAAAAAAAAATAAAAAAACAAAATTTTTTTTCATATTCAATCAAAGTTGCTGATTTTTATTACAAGAATAGTGCAATTTTATTAGTTGATAGAATTAAGAATGAAACTTCATTGAAAAATTTAAAAATAGTCAAAATTTCAAAAACAAAATATAGGGTATTAATAGGTCCTTTTAGTGATATAAAAAGTTTAAGAGAATCTTTTGAAAAAATAGATGTCTTGAATTTTGAAAATTTAGAAATATTAAATAATGCTTAAAAAAATCTTATCTATAATTCTTTTGAATATTTTATTTTACCAATTTTCATATGCAAAAATTGACATAAAAGCGAGAACAGCAATATTACAAGATTTTTTATCAGGTGAAATTTTATACGAGAAAGAAGCTGATGACTCAATTTATCCAGCGTCTATGACAAAGATTATGACAAGTATTATTGCTTTTGATTTAATTAAATCAGGTGACTTACAATTAGACGAAAAATTCATTATCTCTGAAAAAGCATGGAGGCTTTCAACAGCAGGTTATTCATCCATGTTTGTAATGGTTGGGGATGAAGTTTCTGTTGAAAATTTACTTAAAGGAATAATTGTAGCTTCAGGCAATGATGCCTGCATTGCTTTAGCCGAAGGTATTGCAGGAACAGAGGAAGAATTTGCTATAATGATGACTGCAAAAGCAAAAGAACTGGGAATGATGAATACTAATTTTGCTAATTCATCAGGTATAAATGATCCTGATAATTATTCTACAGTCAGAGATATTTTGATTATGTCTAATTATTTAATTAAAGAACATCCTGATTATTATGAGTGGTTTAAAGAAAAAGAATTTACTTGGGATAGAACAGGAGGTGACCCTATAACTCAAGGAAACCGGAATCCTCTTTTATATAAAAACATTGGAGCCGATGGTATTAAAACTGGCTATCTTGCAGTAGAAAAATATTCATTAGCTTCTTCAATTAAAAAAAAAGGTCGAAGATTAGTTGCAGTTGGAAGCGGTTTTCAAACAAAAAATCAAAGATCTAGAGAAAGTTCAAAGTTATTAATTTATGGTTTAACTCATTTTGATTTAGTAGAAATTTCAAAATCTGATCAACCAATTGATACTGTTGATGTTTGGTTAGGTAAAGAAAATTTTGTAAAAGTTTATACTAAAGAAAATATTTATAAAACTATAAAAAAAGGACAAAAAAAATCTTTAAAAGTAAAGATCGAATATGAAGGCCCTATAGAAGCACCAATTAAAAAAGATCAAAAAGTTGCAAAATTAAAAATTATTTTTAATGATAATAATATTGGTGAATATGATTTATTAGCTGTAAAAAGTATAAATAAAGTAAATATTTTTTCAAGATTAATGAAATCACTGAATTATTTGATCTGGGGTGATGTATAAGAAACCCGTAATAATTTTTGAAGGAATAGAGGGTAGTGGAAAAACCTATCATAGTGATAATTTAGCAAAATATCTAAAAAAAAAGAAAATTGATTATATAAAACTTAGAGAACCTGGAGGGTGCTTAAATTCAGAAAAAATTAGAAAACTTATTTTAAATAATAACTCAAACTTTCATAAAAATACCGATCTTTTACTTTATATGGCAGCAAGAAATGAAAATATAGTTCGATTAAAGAAATCTTATAGAAAAAAAGTAATAATTATTGATAGATTTATAGATTCAACTATAGCCTATCAACATTATGGCCTAGGTGTTGATTTATCTATAATCCAAAAATTGAATTCATTTATCTTAAAATCTTTTAAAATAGATTTTACTTTCTTGAATATAGTTAATAAAACAAATATGCATAAAAGACTTAAGCTAAGAAAAAATCTTAACAGATATGATAAATTTAAAAGTGCTTTTTATGATAAAGTACAAAAAGGATATTTAAAAATCGCAAAAAAAAATGCTAGAAAATATCAAATAATTAATTCAAATTTAAATATTGAGACAAATAAATTGTTAATAATAAATAAGATTGAAAGATTAATAAGATAATGTTGGACCCATGCAATCAGACAAAATTATTTGGTTTCAATAAAATATTTAAAGAATTTACAAATTTATATGATTTAAAAAAATTTCCAAATAAAATACTTTTCTCAGGTCAGAAAGGTCTAGGAAAAGCTACTTTTTCATATCATCTAATAAATTTTATCTTATCAAAAGATGAAGAATTTTCCTACGAACTTAAAAATTTTTCGATAAATAATCAAAATAGATCATTTAAATTGATACAAAACAAAACTCATCCAAATTTTAATTTAATTGATGTTATGCCTGAAAAAAAAAACATTGATATTGATCAAATTAGACAGTTATTATCAAAATTTAATAAATCATCTTTTAATTCAAAACCAAGGTTTATTTTAATAGATAATATTGAATTACTTAACATAAGTTCTGTTAACGCATTATTGAAATTTCTTGAAGAGCCTTCAGCAAATACTTATTTTATATTAATACATAACCATAAAGACATACCAAATACTTTAAGATCAAGATGTTTAGAATTTAAGATTTTTTTTTCTAATAATGAAATTTTAGATATTTCAAGCAAATTATTAAATGAAGATGTCTTTAATCTTATTAATAAAGACTTATTAAATTATTATCTTACGCCTGGAAAAATTTATAATTTATATCATCTTTGTTATGAAAACAATATCAATATTAAAGATATTGATTTAAATGATTTTTTATTACTTCTTATCGATAAAAAATTTCATAGAAAAAATACTTCTATGAATTCTATACTTTATGATTCTATAGAAGATTTTTTAAAAAGAAATTTAAAAAAAGATAATAATTTTTTTGAAGCAAATGATTTTTTTAAGAGAAAATATAATGTAAAAAAATTTAATTTAGATGAAGAGTCTTTGTTTATTCATTTTAAGGAAAAAATATTACATGGATAAAAACTATTACATTACTACCCCAATATATTATCCTTCAGCTAATCCACATATGGGACATGCATACTCTAGTATTGTTGCAGATTTTTTTGCAAGATTTAAAAGAATTGATGGTTATAAAGTTCATTTTTTAACTGGTACTGATGAACATGGTTTAAAAATACAAAGAGCAGCTGAGAATAAAAAAATTGATCCTTTAAAATTTTGTGATGAGATAAGTCAGACATTTAGGGATTTATCAAAAACACTTAATTTAACTAATACTGACTTTATAAGAACAACAGAACAACGACATATCAAATCTGTTCAAAATTTATGGGACAAACTTAAACAAAATGATGAAATTTATTTATCTAAATATTCAGGTTGGTATTCAGTTTCAGATGAAGCTTTTTACAATGAAGATGAGCTTGAAGAAATTGCAGGAAAAAAAATTGCTATATCCTCTGGATCAACTGTTGAATGGGTCGACGAAGAATCTTTTTTTTTTAGATTATCAAAATGGGAAAAGCCTCTGCTAAAATTTTATGAAGATAACCCAGATTTCATATGTCCAGAGTCTAAAAGAAATGAGGTAATAAGCTTTGTAAAAAATGGATTAAAAGATTTATCAATAAGTAGAAAAAGTTTTTCCTGGGGTATTAAAGTTCCGAATAATGATGATCATGTTATATATGTTTGGTTAGATGCATTAACAAATTATCTAAGCGCACTTA
Source organism: uncultured Pelagibacteraceae bacterium (assembly GCA_902565935.1). Classification (GTDB taxonomy): domain Bacteria; phylum Pseudomonadota; class Alphaproteobacteria; order Pelagibacterales; family Pelagibacteraceae; genus Pelagibacter. The sequence goes on along the minus strand of CACFGT010000001.1, from coordinate 120,201 downwards.
ATTATCCAGATACAGATGATGAATTATTTAAGAATTTTTGGCCAGCTTCTCTACATTTAATAGGTAAAGATATATTAAGATTTCATGCTGTATATTGGCCAGCTTTTCTTTTAGCTGCAAAAATTGAATTACCTAAAAAAGTCTACGGACACGGTTGGATACTATCAGGTGAAGAAAAAATGTCTAAATCTAAAGGAAATATTCTTGATCCAATTGATATAATTAAAAGATACGGACTCGATCCTCTGAGATATTATTTAATCAAAGAAGTTTCCTTTGGAAATGACGGAAATATATCACAAGATAGATTAGAAGATTGTATTAACAGTGATTTAGCAAATAATTATGGTAATTTATGTCAAAGAGTAACAAGTTTTGCAGTAAAAAATTGTGATAGTAAAATTCCAGAAAAAATTGATTTTATGAAACAAGATTTAGAAATTCTTAATAAATTTGAATTAAATAAAGAAATTATTCGTAAAAAAATTGATGAACAAAATATTAATTTTTATATTGAGTTTATCGTAAATTCTTTGTTTGATGCTAATAAATATTTCAATGATCAAGAACCATGGAACAAAAAAAATAACAAAATAAGATTAAATACAATTGTATACACCACGCTAGAAATTGTAAGGAAATTAAGCTTTTTATTGTATCCAATAATCCCTAATTCTTCTTTAAAAGCATTAGATATTTTTGGTATTAAAGAAAGCCAAATTAAATTTTCAACTATTTCAGAAAATAAATATTTAAAACACGGTCAAAAAATAAATATGATAGATATTCTTTTTAAAAAAATAGAAAAAAAAAATGATTGATTCACACTGTCATTTAGATCATGATCCACTTTATTCTGATATCGAAAATATCATTAAAAGATCTACTGAAATAGGTGTTAAAAAAATTCTTACTATATCTACCACTCATAAAAGTTTTGAAAAAATATTAGATATAACAAAGTATAATGAAATTGTTTATGGAACATTTGGTATTCATCCACACGAAACCAGAGATAATTCTATAACTGTTGAATTGATAAAAAAAAACATTACTGAAAATGATAAAATTATTGGTATAGGAGAAACTGGTTTAGATTTTTATTACAATCATAGTGATAAAGATGTTCAAATCAGTAGTTTTGATAAACACATTAAAGCAGCAATTGATCTTGATGTTCCGATCATTGTTCATTCTAGAAATGCTGAATTAGAAACATTTGAAATTTTGAATAAATACAAAAATAAAAAACTCAAAATTCTTATGCATTGTTTTACTGGCTCAAAAAATTTTGCTGAAAAATTGATGAATTTTAATACTTTCTTTTCTGCTAGTGGAATTATAACTTTTAAAAATTCAATTGATCTTCAAAATACTTTTAAGATTATTCCTCTTGAAAGATTGTTAATTGAAACAGATAGCCCTTATCTAGCACCTGCACCTAATAGAGGAAAAAAGAATGAACCCTCATTTATTAAGTATATAGCTGAAAAATTAGCTTCAATTAAAGGTGTTTCTTATGCAAAAATTGTGCAAAGCACCACAAGTAACTTTAATAATCTTTTTACACACAATAAATGAAATTTGTTTTACTAGGATGTGGAAGCTCTATGGGTGTTCCTAGATCAGACGGTTTTTTTGGAAAATGTGACCCAAAGAATAAAAAAAATTATCGAACTAGATGTTCAGCAATAATTAAAGGTAAATCAGAAAATATATTAATAGACACTTCGCCGGATCTTAGAAGTCAATTGTTATCAAACAAAATAAAGAATATTGATAGAGTATTTTATACACATATGCATGCTGATCAAACACATGGAATTAATGATTTAAGAATTTTTTATTTAAAAACGAAAAAAAGAATTCCAATTTATGCAGATAATTTAACAAAAAGATATCTAAAACGATCTTTTTCATACTGTTTTGATAAAAACAGTGATTACCCTCCTATATTAAAATTTGAAAATATGAAAAAAAGTTTTCTTTTTGATAAATCAATAAAACTTGTACCAATTAAAGTAAAACACGGGTCAATAAATAGTTTATGTTTTATAATCAATAATAAATTAGCCTATCTTCCTGATGCTAACCGTATATATAAAAAAGATTTCTCTAAGTTTAAAAGTCTTCAATATATGATCGTAGATTGTTTAAGATATACTAGACATCCATCACATTTTAATTTTGAAGATATTATTAAGTTAAATTTTTTTTTAAAACCCAAAAAAATGATATTAACGAACTTACATTCTGATCTAGACTATAATCAATTATTAGATATATTACCAAAAAATATTAAACCAGCATATGATGGTTTGTCTTTAAATATTTAGATGAAAAAAAATAAAATAATTATAACAGGAGGAGCAGGTTTTGTAGGTTCTAACCTAATTGAATTTCTTTTAAAAAAAACTAATTATAATTTAATCAGTTTAGATAATTACTCATCAGGTTATAAAAAGAATCATATTATAAGTTCCAGGGTTAAATACATAAAAGGTGATACTAAAAATATTGATAAACTTTTAAATAGACCGCATGAAATAAATGCAATTTTTCATTTTGGTGAATTTGCTAGAATTTATCAAAGTTTTTTAAATATGAATGAATGTATTAACTCAAACACCATTGGCACAAACTCTGTATTCAATTTTTGTCTTAAAAACAAGATTAAATTAATATATTCAGCTACATCTGCATCTTTAGGCAATAAAGGCTTAGATAAAAATTTATCTCCATACGCTTTTACTAAATCAAAAAATCTTGAGTTACTCGAAAATCTTAAAAAATGGTACAATTTTAAATATGAGGTTATTTACTTCTATAATGTTTATGGACCAAAGCAAATATCAAAAGGCAAAATGTCAACTGTCATTGGTATTTTTGAACAGGCTTTTAAAAATAAAAGACCATTGCCCGTTGTAAGGCCTGGAAGTCAAACTAGAAGATTTACTCATATAAATGATACAATTGAAATTTGTTACCTGGCATGGAGAAAAAATAAATGTAGACATTATAGTATATCAAATAAAGTGAGTTATTCTATTTTAGATGTTGCAAAAATGTTTAAAAGAAAAATTAAATTCCTTAAGAAAAGACCTGGTGAAAGGTATGCATCTGCTCTTACAAATATGAATTTATCAAATAAAGTTTATAAATATTTTGGAAAAAAAAGATTAAAAGATTATATAGATCGAATTATTGATGATAATAATTAAAGAGCTTTTTCAATCTTTTTTATTATCTTACTAGACATTGGGCTTGTAAAAGATGCAAATGTATCAATTATTTGTCCATCCTTATTTACCAAAATTTTATGAAAATTCCATTTTGGTACAGCACTATTTCCAAAACTTTCTTTTGCCCATTTAAAAACAGGATGAGCATTTTCTCCCTTAACATTAGTAATTTCAGATAATGGAAAACTAATATTAAAATTAACTTCACAAAATTTTTTTACTTCTTTATTTAACTTTTTTTCCTGATTAAATGAATCTGATGGTATACCAAGAACAATTAGACCTTGCGTTTTATATTTTTCCCATAAATTTTGTAGATCAGTATATTGTTTTGTAAAACCACAATAACTTGCAGTGTTTACTATAAGTATAACTTTATTTTTGTAATCTTTAAAATTTATTTCCTCACCTGATATATCATTTATCTGAAAATCATAAAAATTTTTATCATTAGAGTAAGCTGTATTTTTAAAAAAAAACATAATTATAAATATAAAAAATATTAAATTTTTTTTCATTTGAAAATTATTATTTATTTGGAGTAAGTAATATCAAAAAGTATCCAAATAAGGTGGATAATAGTGACCCAGTCAACACACCTATTTTTACACCATCCATGTATTGCATATTTTCTACAAATGCTAAGTTGCCAACAAATAAACTCATCGTAAATCCTATTCCAGTTAAAACACCTACACCATAAAAATTATACCAATTAGAATTATTAGGCATTCTGGCAACTTTTAATTTTATCGAAATATATGAAAATACGAAAACACCTAGTTGTTTTCCAATAAATAAACCAAGAACTATACCAAGTGGCACTTTATCTAACAAAGAGTTTAATGAAAGTCCTTCTAAAGAAACACCAGCATTAGCAAAAGCAAATAATGGCATAATTAAAAAAGCTACATATGGACTGATTGCGTGTTCAACTTTTAATAATAATGAGAAATCTTTTTCTTTTTTTCTGTGTGGAATAGTCATAGCCAATAAAACGCCTGCAATAGTTGCATGAATTCCAGAATTATGAGTAAAATCCCAAAGGAAAATTCCAACAATTAGATAAGGTAAAAATTTCTTTACATTAAATTTATTTATTACTAGTAAAATTAAAAAAGCTAAAAGCATTAAAGATAAATATTTTATACTTAAATCTCCTGAATAGAATAAAGCTATAATTACAATCGCTCCAAGGTCATCTATGATTGCTAGTGCTGTTAAAAAGACTTTTAAAGATAATGGAACTCTTTTACCTAGTAGTGAGAGAACTCCAAGAGAAAAAGCGATATCAGTTGCTGAGGGAATCGCCCAACCATTTAGGGTTTCACTATCTCCAAAATTTACAAAAACATAAAATAGCGCAGGAACGACCATTCCCCCAACGGCCGCTATTATTGGAAGTAATGCTTGTTTTATATCGGATAACTCTCCTTGTAAAAATTCCCTTTTAATTTCTAAGGTGACAAAAAAGAAAAATATTGCCATTAAAGCATCATTGATCCAATGTAAAACTGAAAGTTTTAATCCAAATTTATCAATACCTATAAAGATATATTTATCTAAAGTAGAAAAATAGATTGTTGATAAATTTGAGTTACTAATTACTAATGCGATAATTGCAGCAAATAATAAGACAAGCCCACTTGCAGCTTCTAATTTAAAAAACCATTTAAAGGGTTTTGATATATAATTAATCATAATTCAAATAGATCTTTTACAAAAAGTTTTACATCAGTTAAGGTTTCAAATAAATTAAACATTATCAATTCTAAAACAGGAAAATTTGAGTAAAGGGGTTTTTTAAAAGTATCAATTATGATGATCAAAGCTATAAAAGATATTATAAAAACAACTAAATAAGATAAAAGCTTTGTAAAAGAAAATTTTGTTTTTTTCTTATATTTTGTAAGTTCATAGTTTCGAGTTATATTATTATTATGATTCTTATTTTTATCTATTTTTTTCTTTTTAATATTATTTTCTTCAATCTGTTTATTAATGTTTTGAGGTATATCTACCACTTCTGTCTTTATAATTTCTTTATTTTCTTGAGGTTTAAAAAACCAGGATTTGTCGCACGAACCACATTGTAGCAACCTACCATTTATTGGAATAAGCTTATCATCAATTTGAAATTTCTTTTCTCCACAAGGACAGTTTATAATCATATAGACTTATATAGCAGATTTTTATTAAAATTCTGTCAAATTCCAACACCTTTATACTTTGAAAAAATTAATAAGTACTGTATTAGTACATCACTCGGAGTGTAGCGCAGCCTGGTAGCGCATCTGGTTTGGGACCAGAGGGTCGCAGGTTCGAATCCTGCCACTCCGACCATCTATATTATGAGAAAAGCAAAAATATATATTCCTAACAAAAGTCCTATGCAATCAGGATTAGGAAAAACAGATAAATGGATATTAGAATATGAGACTAATGATCCCACATCAAATCCTTTAATGGGTTGGGAAAGTTCAAATGATACACTTGGAGAATTAAAACTTGAATTTTCATCAAAAGAAAATGCTTTAAATTATGCTAAGAAAATGAAAATTGATTACGAAATAATTGAACCAAAAAAAAGAAAAATAGTTAAAAAATCTTACGCAGATAATTTTTTGAAATAGATGTTTAAATTTTTTACACAAAAAAAATGGTTTTTATGGAGTATTGGTGGTACCTTATTAATTTTATCAGCAACATGGTATCAAGTCCAACTAGATGTCAGAATAAATGAATGGTTTGGTGAATTTTATGACACTTTACAAAAAGCTTTAACTGAACCTAATTCGGTTTCAGAAAAAGAATTTATTTCCTATTTATTTACATTTGCCAAAATAGCTGCCGTTTATATTCTTGTAGTTATTTTTAGTGATTATTTTACAAGTCACTGGACTTTTAGATGGAGAACTGCAATGGCTGATTATTATCATGATTATTGGGGCGATGCTTCTTCAATTGAGGGTGCTTCACAAAGAGTACAAGAAGACACTCTTAAATTTGCTAGAATAATGGAAGGACTTGGTGCTGAACTTTTAAGGAGTTTAATGACTTTAATTGCATTTACACCAATATTATGGGGTTTATCAAAAAGTATTACTGTGCTTCCATGGATAGGTGAGGTAGAACATGCTTTAGTATGGGTTGCGATACTTTCTGCATTAGGTGGAACTTTATTATTAGCAAGTGTAGGAATTAAATTACCTGGTATAGAATATGATATACAAAAAGAAGAGGCTGCATATAGAAAAGAACTTGTTTTAGGTGAAGATTTTAAAGAAAGTGCAAAACCAGAAAAAATAACTGACCTATATGGTGGAGTAAGAAAAATACATTACAGAATGTATTTTCATTATCTTTATTTTAACGCAGTCAAATGGAGCTATTTACAGGGCATGGTAATTGTTCCTTATTTAGCATTAGCACCAACAATTGTTACAGGAGCAATTACTTTAGGTTTTGTTCAACAAATAATTAGAGCTTTTGGAAGAGTTGAAACCTCTCTACAATATCTCGTTAGAAGTTGGCCAATCATAGTTGAATTAATTTCTGTTTGGAAAAGATTAAGAGAATTTGAAGCAAAATTAGAAATAAATCGGTCAATTGAAATAGCCAAATAGTGATTATAGAAAAAAAATTTGAAGATTTGATATTAAATGTCTCTTCTAGAGCAGCTTTATCTGCAAAATACCTAGTTGGAAAAAAAGATAAAATAGCAGCAGACAAAGCTGCTGTAGATACAATGAGATCCCAATTAAATAAAATTGACATGAACGGTGAAATAGTAATCGGTGAAGGTGAACTTGATGAAGCACCCATGCTGTTTATTGGTGAAAAAGTAGGTACTTCTAATGGGCCATTTTTAGACATTGCAGTTGATCCATTAGAAGGAACAAATTTTGCAGCTAATAATCTTCCTGGTGCTTTAGCTGTTATTGCTGTTGCAAGCCAAAATAATCTATTCAATGCACCTGAAACATATATGAATAAAATTTCTGCTAATGTAAGAGAAAAGGGAATTGTTGATTTAGATTTTTCTGTAAAAAAAAATATTTATAATCTATGTGAATATAAAAATAAAAAACCAAATAATACCACAGTTTGCTTATTGGAAAGACCAAGACATAAAAAAATTATCGAAGAATTAAAAAAACTGGGTGTTAATCTTAAATTGATAACTGATGGTGATGTTTCAGGTGCTTTATTAGTAACAGATGAAAAATATAACGTTGATCTCTTTATGGGTATTGGTGGAGGACCTGAGGGTGTTTTAGCAGCTTCAGCTCTTGACTCTTTTAGTTGTTTTTTTCAAGGAAGATTTATCTTCGATAAAGACAAAGATAAAAAAAGAGCTAATGAAATGGGAATTAAAGATTTAAATAAAAAATATCAGTTAAATGAAATAATATCAGGTGATTCAGTATTTTGTGCGACAGGTATAACCACTGGTGATTTAGTGTCTGGAATTGAAATTTTAGATAATGAATTTATATCAGAAACACTTATTACTCATAAATCAACAGGTTTAAAAAAAATAATTAAAAAAAAACAAAATATTTAATAAAGCTTGATAAATAATAATTTTTGCAATAAAAAAAAGCTTTTTGGTCCCTTCGTCTATCGGTTAGGACACGTGGTTTTCATCCTCGAAAGAGGGGTTCGATTCCCCTAGGGACCGCCATAATGAAAAATTACCACGTATATTTAATTTGTACTGTAGGCTCAAAATTCAAAAAAACATATGTAGGATATACAAGCAATTTAAAAAAAAGAATTTTACTTCATAACTCTGGTAAAGGCGCTAAAGCTACACGAGGTTACACATGGAAGATAATATTCAAAAAAAAATTTCTTACAAAAGGTGATGCAATGAAATTTGAATATTTTTTAAAAAAGAATAAATCATTGAGAAAAAAATTAACCTCAAAATCAAAGCTTATTTATTAATATCTTTAATCACTTTGATTATATTTTCAGAAAAATTAATATCTGTAATATTATTTTTATCATGTAAAAATTCTAATATTTCATTATTTAAGGGTTTTGTTTCTTTTAGTTTTATAGAATTTGATTTACCTTTAAATATATATTTTGAATGATTAAAATAGTATTTAGTGAATTTTTTTATTTTAGGAAAACTAACGTAATTATTATAAATTTTTAAAGGTTGTTTTGAATTCATTTCGTCAAAAACTAGCATCTTTTTACTTCCAATTATAATTATCTTTCTTATCTTTTCTGGATTGAGCCAGCTTACGTTAATATCAATTTTAATATCGCCAGACATCAAATTTAAGTAAGATATATCAAAATTATTCTTTCCTAAAATATCATGATTAATGAATCTCTTTAAAAGTATCTTTTTATCGAATAGGTAATTCAGAATACTTATATCGTGAGTCGCAAGATCATATACAGCTGAAACTTTGTTTCTAATTGGACCGAAATTTTGTCTTTGAAGATTCACATATCTTATTTCACCTAATTTTTTTGTTTTAATAATTTTTTTAATATATCTAACATAATTATTGTAAATATAGATATAACCAAAACTTATTTTATTTTTTTTATTGACAATCTTATCTTTAATTTTTTTATATTGTTTAAGATTAATTAGACCAGGTTTTTCAATTAGAATATTTTTTTCAAAATCTATAAGTAAATTTAACAACTTAAAGTTTATTTTAGGTGGTGTTGCTAAAAAAATATTTTTAATAAGTCTGTCTTTTTTAATTTTATCTAAGTTAAGATAATAAACTTTATTACCAAATTTTTTTTTAATAATTTTAACTTTTTCATAGTCAGTGTCATATATGAAGATTTTTTTGAATATTTTCATTGAAACAAGTGTATTAGTTACAATCGTTCCCCAATATCCCAATCCAATTATTGCTATAACATGTTTTTTCATATTTATATGTTTGATAAAGTTAATCTATTTATTATAAATAATATAATACACAATATCTAAGATGATAAATATTCAAAGAAATTATTTTATAGAAAATGTATTATTAGAAACTAATATTATTCATAAAAAACAACTATTTGATTTACCTTACAGTGATTATATTACAACTGCTATAGACGATGAATTGGTTTTAATTTTTTTTGATTTAGATAGGCTTAATAATTTAGAAACAATTAAAAAAGATTTAGAAATTTTCAGAAATAAAGATAATAAGGTAATTTTTATTCCCTCTTCTAAGATTAAAAAAAAACTCGAAAATTTTGTTACACAAATTGAAAAAAAAAAAATACCTAATCTTATTATTATCAATTTAAATAATTTGAATATTAAAAAAATTATAGATGTTAAAAGAGAAAAAATTTATAAGTCTTACTTGTCATTTGATACACAAATAGCATTGTCAAATATAATCAAAAATATGATCAATCTTTTGTTAAATAGGGATATCAGATTAATTTCCTTAGACTTAGATAATACTTGTTGGAACGGAGTTATTGGGGAAGATGGCATCAAGAAAATTTTTTTAGATAATCATCAAAAAAAATCTCTCACATATATAAACAAATTGATTTCTAAAACTGGTTTAATAGTTTCATTTCACTCAAAAAATGAAAAGAAGTTGGCTCAAAAAGGTATTGAAAAGAAACTATCTAAATACTCTTCTTTGGTAAAAAAATCTTTCAAATATATTAATTGGGATCCAAAACTAAAATCAATTAAATATATTACAAAATTAGTTAATTTTTCAAAAAAAAATATTGTATACATTGATGATAATATTTCTGAGATAAAACAGTTAAATAAGTTTTTAATTAAAGAAAATTGTTTTTGGATTAGCAATTCATATGTTTTTTATCTTTATACGAAAAGTATATTTATATCGAATATCAATAAGGAAAAAAATCTTAAAAGATTTAATGATATAAAAAGTAATATTCAGAGAAATGAGGTTGCTGAAAGTAAAGGAATCTTGAATTATGTTAAGTCATCAAATGTTAAAATTGATTTTAAAATTAAAAAAATTGATTTTAAAAGATTTTCTGAAATGTCAAATAAAACAAATCAATTTAACTCTAACTACCAAAGATTAAGTATCGATAAACTTAAATTTCATTATAAGGATAAAAATTCTGAATTAATTTCTTTTTCTGTATCAGATAAATATTCAGATTCAGGTATTATCGCATCTTTAATAGTAAACAAATCTAAAGGAATAAATTTTATTGTTGAATTTCTTATTTCTTGTAGAGCGCTGGGTAGAGGGCTAGAATATGTATTTGTTAATCAAATTGTTAAAAAATTTTCAATTAAAAAATTAATCATTTGTTATATTAAAACAGATCGTAATGAACCATTTATTAAATTTGCAGAAACAATTAAGTCCAAAAAAAATAAAACAAATTATTTTGTTAATTTAAATAAAGTATATAAAATTGCCTCTAGATATGAAAAATACATTAAAATTAAAACCCATTAAGGAATTGATAAAAATTTTAAAAGTTAAAGATAAAAATAAATTATTAAAAATTACAAAAAAAAACTATGTAAATTGGGACTCTCTTACTCATCTTCAAATAATTTTTTTTATAGAAAAAAACATTAAAAAAAAAATGTCCATAAATAAGCTAAATAAAATCACAAGTGTCAAAGAGATAATAAAAATTATAAATGAAAATTAGTGGTAAATTTGTTTTGCTAAAAAAAATGAATCTAAGTGATGCTGATTTTATTTATAATTTAAGAAAAAAAAAGGATATTAGCTTATACTTACATAACCCACCTAAATCTTTATCATTCCAAAAAAAGTGGATGATTAATAATATAAAAGACAAAAAAACTCTAGATTTTATGATTATTAAAAAAAGTAATAATAGAAAAATAGGAACAATTGCTTTAAACAAAATTACTAAATCAAATGCTGAATGGGGCAGATGGATATCAAAAGGTAACATTGTTGAAAATATTGAGTCAGTAATAATACTTTTGGATTATGGTTTTAATAATTTAAGGTTAAGAAATATTTATTCCCTAACTAATAATATGAATACAAGAGTTGTTAATTTTCACAAAAATACTACAGCACTTTTTAAAAAAACAAGAAAATCATTTTTTTTGATAAATAATAAAAGATTTGATGCTGTGGAATATAGTTTTAATAAAAAAAGATTTAATCTTTTTAAAAAAAAATTTAAAGTTATGACTGAATCAATTCTATAATAAATCCATCGGGTAAAGTCAAAAAAGCTACTTTTTTACCATTAAATGCTTTCGCAGGAGTTGGGTTAACAATCAATTTAAAATTTTTTTGAAGATAAGAAATAGTCTTGTTCAAATTTTTTACTTTATAGGCAAAATGATATGCATAAATTTTTTGATTTAAAATATTTGTTAAACCATAGTTGATGGCATCAGGTTTAATAAGCTCTAATGTATTATTTCCATTTTTTAAAAACTGGATTTTAACTTTAAAATTTTTATCAATTATCAAACTTTGGAACTTTTTATACTTTAACTTTTTAAAATAATTAGTGGTTTTATTTAAATTATGTGTCAGATAACCTATATGATGAAATCTCATCGTTTTAAATTATAATATTTAATATTATTTTCATTAAAAAAACATATTTGTTTTATAATCTAATTTATTTGATACAAGAAATATAATTAATGAATAAAAAAATATTTATCATTTTACCACATAAAGACCAATTTATTAAGAATTATGCAGGGTCTGCCTCTATATGGGTGAAAGACTTCTTTAAAAAATCAATCTTTAAAAAACAAATAACTATTTTTGGTTCAACAAAAAATACTAAGAATATTTTTATAAAAAGAAATTATACAAACATAGATATTCCTTCCATAAAGATTATGAGTAAATCTAATTTTTATATAAATAAATTACTAAATTATTGTAAAAAGTTAAAGCCATCTATAGTTGAAATTCATAATAGACCATCTTATTTAATCAATATTTCTAAATCATTTAATAAAACAAAATTTATTTTAGTGATTCACAATGATCCGCTTAATCTAAAGGGATCAATATCAATAGAACAAAGAAAAAAATTGCTAAGTATTTGTTATAAGATCTATTTTGTAAGTACATGGGTCGAAGAAAAATTTTTTGATGGACTAGATAAAAATTTTTATAGTAATTACAAAACAATATACCCCAGTATTAATAAAATTAATAAATTTCCAAAAAAAGAAAAAATTATAATTTTTTCTGGAAAATTGAATAACGCTAAAGGTTTTGATAAGTTTGGTTCAGCAATTTCTAAAATTTTAGATAAATATTCCTCTTGGAAGGCAATTGCTATAGGTGATGAGCCTAGAGAAAATTACAACTTTTCTCATAAAAATTTAAGTTATACAGGTTGGATATCTCAAGATAAAGTTCTAGATCTTTATAATAAATCCTCAATAACTGTTGCTCCTTCTTTATGGGAGGAACCTTTTGGACGTTCATCATTAGAAGCAGGTTCAAGAGGCAATGCTGTCATAATTTCTAAACGTGGAGGTTTACCTGAAACAATACGTGAGCCAATATTTCTTAAAAAAGTTGATACCAAAGAAATATTTAATGAAATTGAAAAATTAATTTTAAATAAAACTTTACTCAAATTATATCAATATAATAATTTTAAGAATCCTCTTCATTTAATATCTAATAATATAAAAGTTATGGACTTAGATAGAAAAGAAATCTTAGACAAGAAAAATATAAATGTTAATTTAAATAAAAAACTAAAAATTTTACATGTCTATAATAGAGCAGAAAAAATCGGAGGTAGAATATATTTTATTTCTACAGGAAAAAAAATAGAGAATGGTTTGATTAGATTAGGACATGATGTTGAGGGAATTAGTGATAGGGATATATTAAGTTACTCATCAAAAATAAAAGGGAAGGGACTGTTAAATAAAATTTTTTTAGAAAAAACTCTTTATTATCGTCCAGATTTAATTTTAATGGGGCATGTCAATACGATTGAAAATGAAACTTTTGATAATATAAAAAAAATATGTAAAAACACTCAAATTTCTCAATGGTATGAAGATAATTTAACAATTAATGGACCTGATTTTGAAAAAAATTACTCTAATTTAAAAACTAATTTTCAATATATTGATAACTTTTTTATATCCACACATCCAGACGATGTAAGTAAAAAAAATCCACATATTAGATATAATTTTCTTCCTACACCTGTGGACCGGAATATTGAAAAACTAAATATCTATAAATCAAACAATTATACCTATGATGTATTCTTTGCGATGAGCCATGGTGTTAATCGTGGAAAAGTTAAATCTGGTAAAAAAGATGAAAGAGAAAATTTTATCAGGGAATTAATAAGTTTAAATAAAGATGTTAAATTTGATATTTATGGATACAAAGATCGTAATCCAGTATGGTCAGAGAGTTTTTATTCTGCAATATCAAGATCATCAATGGCTGTTAACCTAAATCGAGGAAAACCAAAAAAATACTCCTCAAGTAACAGAATAGGATCATTGATTGGTAATGGTCTACTTACTTTTATTGACTATAAAAAAAAATTTAATCATTTTTTCAAAGATAATGAAATAATATTTTATCATAATAAACATGATCTTTCAGATAAGATTAATTTTTATAAACGAAATATTGACTTAGCTAAAAAAATTGCCCAGAAAGGTCAGGAAAAATATTTTAAATTATTTAATGAGATTGAAGTAGCGAAATATATAATCAATGAATCAATGTATGGTTCAAGCAAACCTATTTGGAAAAAATATATTAAATAAGATGATAAAATTTTTAGATATTTATAATCAAGATAAGAAATATCATAATTTGATATTAAGGGATTTAAAGAATTTTTTTAAAAAAGGTGATTTTATTTTAGGGAGTGAAGTAGAAAAGTTTGAAAAAAATTTTGCTTTAATTTGTAATTCTAAATATTCAATTGGTTGTGCAAATGGAACTGATGCTTTAACTATTGCTTTAAAATCTCTTAATTTAAAAAAAAATTCCGAAGTAATTATTCCAGCAATGACATATTGTTCAACGGCTTTTTCTGTATTAAATGCTAATTTAAAACCTATACTTGTTGATACAGATTATTTATCACCAACAATCAATATTAATGATTTAAAAAAAAAAATTACACAAAAAACAAAAGTAATAATGCCAGTTCATTTATATGGTTCAGTTGTAAATATAAATGAAATAAAAAAGATAATAAAGAATAGTAAAATATTTATCATTGATGATTGTGCTCAAGCACATGGTGCTAAAAGCGATATAGGTAAAAAAGTTGGTTCATTGGCTGATATATCCACTTTCAGCTTATACCCAGGCAAAAACTTAGGTGCATATGGAGATGCAGGTATAATTACTACAAATGATAAAAATCTATATAAAAAAATAAGAAAAATAAGAAATTTAGGTGCTGAAAAAAAATTCATTCATGAAGAAGTTGGAATGAACAGTAGATTAGACACCATGCAAGCACTAATTTTAAATTATAAATTAAAAGATTTATTAAGATTAAACCAATCGAGGAGAAAAATTGCCTCAAAATATGATAAACACCTGAGTAATAAAAAAATAATTAAGATAAAACACTCCAAATATTCTGTATATCATCAGTATGTAATTATTGTAAAAGAAAGGCAAAAATTTATAAATTTTTTAAAAAAAAATAAAATTCAATATGGATTTCACTATCCGTATGCGATTCACCAATTAGATATTTTTAAAAAAAAATTTGGAAAAGAAAAGTTTAAAAACTCTGAAATGTTAGCAAAATATGGAATAAGTATTCCAATAAATCCTCTCTTAACTAATAAAGAAGTTTCATATATTATAAGAAAACTAAATAGTTTTTAATAATGAATTTGAATAAAAAAATCATCATTTTTAAGAATGATGCGGTGGGTGATCTTGTTCAAAGTTTACCAGCCATTAATAATATCATTAATCATAATATTCAAAATGAAATATTAATTTATTTATCTGAAAGAAGTAAAAATTTTGATTTTTTATTCAATTTCAAAAATGTTAAAGTAAAAATTGTTAAATATAATCTCACAATAAAAGAAAAAATAAAGATTTTTTATGATTTATTATTTAACTCAATATATTCAATTTATATTTTAACACCTAAAAATTTTTATTTTTACTTGCCTTTTTTTTTTAGAAAAATTAAGTTTTATGCTATTTGTTTAAATTCAGCAAATAATTACAAAAGACCTAATATTTTTCTAAGAAAATATCTCTATAAATATTCAATTAACGATAGAGGAACACATTATAAGAGAAAATCAACAATGGAACTACAAAACGATCTTACTAAAGATTTAAATTTTAAAAGTGATTACACATTACCAAATTTGCCAAGTTATAATAATTCTCTAAATTTGAAAAACTATATTTATTTTCATTTGAAATTAGAAAATTTTAAGAAATTAGGATGGGGGTATGATGAATTAAAAAAATTATTAAATGAGTTTTTAAATTATAGTGATAACGTTATATTAACAAAAGATATAGAAAATGATGAAAATTTAGATTCATATAAAAAAGACTTTAACTTTATTGATTTTTCTAATGGAGAAAAAAAAATTAATAACTCAAAAATATATCTTTATAATAATATAAGTGGAAGTGACTTATTAAATGTAATAAATGACTCATACATTGTAGTTGCTTTTCATGGCATGATGACCAATTTAGCATCAATTAATAATAATAGAGTCTTGGATTTATTTCTTTGTGAAATAAACTCTAAAAAAGATTACATGAGGTATAAAAATGCCTTCTATGAATTTAAACCTAATTATAAAAAATATGATTTTATAGTACCAAGTAAAAATTTTGATAAAACATTAAGAAAGATGAGATATTCATTAAAAAAATGAAAAAAAAGATTGTTTCGCGTATCTCTAATGAAATTGGAAATCAACTTTTTATATATGCATCGACCTACGCTATTGCAAAAAAATTAGATAGAGTACTGCTTATAGATGATGAAACATCATTTAAAACCAAAAAAAATATTAGTAAATATGGATTGAATAATTTTAAGATATCCTCAGCTGTAGCTAATGATGAGGATAAGTTTTTAGGATTATTGGGATATATTAAAAGAAAAATTTTTAAAAAAATTGATTATTTTTCACAAAAAAAACACTTCTATATAGAGGAAAAAGATGAATACAAAAAAACAAAATATAATAATAATTTTGATTTAATTAGTTTAGCAGACAAGACATTTTTTGAGGGATATTTTGAGACAGAAATGTATTTTACCCATTACAAAGAAGAAATTTTAAGAGAATTTGATTTCAAAGATTTTGAAAAATATAAAAAAAACCCTTTTTATCTTAAAGTAAATCAAAAAAACTCTATTTCGGTATGTTTAAGACAAAATAGATTTATAGAGGGTAATAACACTTATAATAAAAAAAATGTTGAAAAGTCAATAAAATTTAGAGATGAACAAATTTCTTATATAAATAAATCTATTTTTTACATAAAAAAACATATAAGTAATCCAATTTTTTATTTATGGTCTAATGATTTAGATAATATTGATATGAGTTTATTTGATACTAAATTAATAAAAGTTTTTCATAATCCAAAAAAAATAGAAGATATTGATAAAAGAGCTCTTGATTTATTTTTAATTTCAAAATGTAACCATCATATAACAATTCCTTCATCATTTAATTGGTGGGGTGCTTGGCTTTGTCAAAAGAGTAATAAAATTATATGTAGACCGGACGACAATTTTTTTTCGGATTTTTTTATAAATAATAAAGATTTTTGGCCTACAAAATGGATAAAGATAACATGAATTTAGTAGACATTGGAAAAAAATATCCCTCAAGTAAAAATATTTCTGGTTTTATTCAATTATACGATAAATATTTTACACCTTATAGAGACTTAGAAATTAATATACTTGAAATAGGAGTCGATAATGGCGACAGTTTGAGAATTTGGCGTGAATATTTTTCAAAAGCAAATATTTGTGGGATAGATATTGATAAAAAAAATTTCGAAATAAAAGATACAAATATACTTCAAGGCGATCAATCTGATCACAAATTTTTAAATACATTAGTGGCAGAATATAAACATTTTGACATCATTATTGATGATGGAAGTCATCAGGCTAAACATATTATAAGTTCGTTTAATTATCTTTTTCCTTATTTAAATAATGATGGTTTATATGTAATTGAAGATCTTCAAACTTCTTATATTCCAAGATATGGTGGATCTAGGATAAATCTTAGTAAAAAAGAATCTTCAATGAATTTTTTAAAATCATTAACAGACTCAATCAATTATGAAAAAAACAATCGTCCTTTTTTTAAAAAAAATGAATCTGATGGATTAATTAAATCCATTTATTTTCATCAAAATATTGCTTTTATTCATAAGGGAGAAAGTATAAATTATTTTTATCCAAATAATATTAAAGAAAAATTTTCTGATAAAATAAAAAAATTTTTTTCTAAATTTTTTTAAATTTTAATTTTATTTAAAGCATTATTTTTAAATATATTTGCTTCTCTAATATACCTTCTTACCATCTGTGTAGTTTTATGTCCTGTCATAGCCATTATACTTCGTTCATCTGCACCAGACTCGGCTGCTACTGTAGCAAAACCTGATCTTAAACTATGACCTGCAAAATTCTTATTTTCTATACCTGCTAAATTTAAATATTCTTTCATTAATAAAACGACAGATTGATCTGTTAATCTTTTATCAGTCAAAGATGAGCCTTTTAAAAATCTTCTAAAAATAGATCCAGATTTGATTTTTGAAATCTCTAACCATTTTTTGAGATTATATACAGGGCAATATTTTTCATTGGTAAAGTAGGGGAGTCCTTTTATCATTCCTTCACCAAATTGATCAGTTTTAGATCTCTTGATTATGATTTTAAGTCCTTCAGGTACAAATTCTAAATCTTCATAATCAATTGAAGTAAGTTCAGTCCTTCTGAAACCGCCTCCAAAGCCTATTAAGATGATCGACTTATCTCTAAATTTCTTAATGCTCTCAATTTTTTGCTCATCTATTACATTAATTATTGATTTTAAATGATTGATTAATATAGGTTTTTTGCCTTTTTGTATGCTCCCTTTTACCCTTTTAATTCCCATTAAATTCTCGACAATAATCGGATGTTTTGTATCTAAATAATGACCTTTCAGTTTATGCACCATACTTATTGATACTAATCGTCTTCTTAAAGTACTGATTTTAGAATTTTTAGAAAGATGGGTTAGGTAAAGAGATACAATTTTTGGCTCTGATGGCAAAGAATTAAAACCATGTTTTGCACAAAAAGCTCCGAAATCTTTAAAGTCTGACTTATACGCTCTTAAAGTATTATTTGCTTTTGAGCTTTTGAGGTTATTTAAAGTTGCCTCATGAAGCGATTTTAGGTCTGTTGTCAGTTCATTCATACAATTACTATTGATAACAATTAATTATCACTAGTAATATATCAAGTGATTTTTGATGTCAATAGTTTAAATTAAATTTATGGGTTCGATTGATGGAGAAATTCCTGCAGTATGGTTTTTAATTAGTTCAATTGGTTTTATTATTTTAACTATTATTCAATATCGAAACACTGGAAAAAGCTTCAACACAATTTTTTTGTCTATAATGGCAATCATATTTTTTGTAAGTTACCTGATTTTGCTTACTAAATAGGAAGTTATCACCGTAATTCACATAAAAATACTAGATTTTAAAAAAACAACTATTTAGTGATACCCTATTTAATTTAACTTTGTTAATTTAAATATGAATTAAGAGGCAACTCTTAACTGGCCAATTGGAGAAAAGCCGAGAGGTACAATTCCAGGGGGCAGAAAGCTCTACAAAGCATCGCTGAACATGTGGAGCGGGAGGCATGGCGGTAGCGCATCAACGACGTGCCAAAAACAACTGTTCTTTGCACCTTCAAAAGTGCAAGGAAACAGGGGTTTTCTTCTTAAATGACGCTCAAAGGTACAAAATTTCAAATAAAAGTCTGGAAATACTTGAAAAGTATACCCAAAGGTCAAGTTAAGACCTATAAACAAGTTGCAATAAGCATAAAAAGCCCGAAATCAGCCCGTGCTGTGGCTAATGCATGTGCTAAAAACCCATATGCCCCAAAAATACCTTGTCACAGAGTAATTAGGTCTGATGGGACCCTTGGAGGCTATTCTGGAAGAGGTGGAATTAAGCAAAAACTCAAATTACTTAGGTCTGAAAAAGTAGCCATTTAGCCCTATTTTGAGGCTTCTTAAAGTTAAAAAAGTTAGTAAAATCAACACTTTTTACCATTTTTATGTATTTTTTTCTATAATAATTAAATTCACGCTTCAGTTGTACCATATATGTGACTATACCTAAAATAGACCCCTCTATGGGCGTTTAAATGGTATATTCGATTAGCGCATCACTCTACTATTCAACTATATCAATGCTTTTGGCCTCCCCCATTTTAAGGTAAATTCCTAGCCATAATCGTTTAAAAAACCCCTATTTATATAGATTATTTGGTGTTTTCCATTATTTGCAATATTTTTAACTTTTATAGAGCATATTAAGTCGAATTAAGTTTTTATAATTAAAAATATGATATAATTTGATTATTAATAAAATATAATAAATACAATTGTTTATATATATTACTTAATGTAATACTTTAAATAATAGTAAATAAATATTACCTATTATTTAACTTTTTTAACTAAGTTCTCTCTTCTTGAGATGTAGATACCACTTAATACAATAATAAATAAGCCTAAAAAAGTCCAATTATCTGGGAAATCACTAAAGAAATAATAACCAATAATAATGTTTGTAATGATCTCAAAGTAGCTAAATGGAGCTAATTTAGACGCATCAGCATATTTGAGAGACAATATTATAAATAAATGCCCAATACAGGCAAATATACCTATAGCAGCCATCATAGACCACTGATTTAAGCTAGGCTTCACCCACACAAAT
Source organism: uncultured Pelagibacteraceae bacterium (assembly GCA_902565935.1). Classification (GTDB taxonomy): domain Bacteria; phylum Pseudomonadota; class Alphaproteobacteria; order Pelagibacterales; family Pelagibacteraceae; genus Pelagibacter. Next base: position 99,956 of record CACFGT010000001.1, on the reverse strand, counting down.
GGCATTATAGTAGATATAATTATGGCCCCTACTACACCAGTTAACAATAAAGTTAATAAAGGATTGTCTGAAGTACTAAGTTTTCGAGTAATAATTAAATAAAACCCATACATCACACCTGTTCCAAGAGCAGCTATACTTGCTAAATTAATTTCTACAAAACCTGGCCTTATAACTACTAAAGAACCTATGAACCCTATAATTACCGCTGACCATCTTCTAAATCCCACCCTCTCTCCTAAGAAAATTGGGGAAAAGGCTGTAACAATTAAAGGAGCAACAAAAGCTAAAGTTAATGCTTTTGCTAAAGAAATAACTGAAATTGCATAAAAAAAACAAATATTAGCTGTTAAAAGAATTAAGCCTCTAATGAATTGTAATTTTGGTTTATCTGTCCATACAAGATTTTTCCGAAAAAAGAAAAACATAACTGGAAAAGTAAATGCCACGGTAAAAAAATATCTTGCCCATGTAATTTGTAATACTGGAAGATCTGCGCTTAGATATTTTGCAAATCCATCCATTATAGGAAGCATTACCCATGCCAATAAATTAAAAGTTATAGCCTTCATTCAGTAAAGAAGGATATAGATTAATTGAAGTATTTTAAAGCTAAGAATACAACGATTGGAATGGTTATAAATGACATTAATGTTGATACAACTATAGTACTAGCAACACTATCAACAATTTTTTTAGGTGAATATATTGAAGCCACCAAGTAATTTAAAACAGCACTAGGCATTGAACATTGAATTAATAAAACACCAGCAGCAAAACCTTCTAAATCAAAATATAAAATTAATAGATATCCAATTATGGGTCCAACAATTACTCGTCCAATAGAGGAGAATATAGCTTTATTTAGAGAAAAAACTTTTAGTCTTGTTAATGCAATTCCTAAAGACATCAAAATAAGAAATATTGTTGCGTACATAAGTAAGAAAGTGGTATTTTCAACAAATCCAGGAAGCTCTAAATCGTAATAAAGTAAAATTACAGCAACTATTATTGCATAAAATGGAGGGCTTTTTAATATTACATTTAAACTAAATTTTCTGTCAGCTAAAAAAACACCAAGAGTGAAATGGCATAAAATGATTAAAGCAGATATAGCTGCTGAAACACCAAGACCTTGAGAGCCGTATGCAAATAAACATATTGGTAATCCCATATTTCCAGTATTTGGCATTGTTAACGGTGGTAATTCTCTTATGATATCTTTGGTTTTTAAAAGATATAATATAATTACTCCAGTAATCATAAATCCACCAATTGCCAATGCGTAATACCAAAAATAATTAATAAAAATATTAAAAGATATATTAACTGGATTTAATGCATAAATTATCATTGCAGGTGTGCCCACATTAGCAGCAAAATTAGTTATGAAAGTAGTATCAATTTTTGGATTTTTTTTTCCTAAGTAATAACCAATACCCACAACAAAAAAAACAGGAAATAAGACCTCAAAAAGCTTTATATATATAAGCATAGATTACTTATCTTCTTTAAGAATAGTTTTTTGTGACACATTCAATCTGACTAATACTGTATTAGCAATATAGATAGATGAATAAGTACCAAAAATAACACCAAATATCATGGCTAATGAAAATCCTTTTAATATTTCACCACCGAAGAAAAATATTGAAAATAAGGCCAATAATGTAGTTATTGATGTAATTAATGTTCTTGATAATGTTTCATTTATTGAAATATTTGTTAATTCATAAATCTTGATATCTGAATATTTTCTTAAATTTTCCCTGACTCTGTCAAAAATGACAACAGTATCATTCATGGAATATCCTACTATTGTTAAAACTGCTGCAACAATAGACAGATTTATTTCTAAATTGAGCAATGAAAATAAACCTAAAGTAACTATAACATCATGAAATAATGCAAGTATTGCACCAAGACTAAATTGCCATTCAAATCTTATCCAAATATAGATAAGCATTAAAGCTAAAGCTACTGAAATTGCTATAACACCTGACCTTAATAATTCTGCACTAACTTTAGGACCAACATTTTCTACTCTTCTAAAATTAAATGTATTTCCAAATGATTTATCTAAATTTGCTTTTATTTCTTCAATGATATTCTTATTATTATCATTTTCAAATTTGATTAAAAAATCAGTTTCATTACCAAAATTTTTTACAGAAACATCACCAAGATCCATTTGTTTAAGGTTGTCTCTCAATGATGAAACATTTATTTTTTCATCAGTTGATCTAAGTTCTATTAAAGTTCCACCTTTAAAATCAATTCCAAAATTAAGACCTTTAAAGATTAAAAAAAATAATGAAATTACAACTAATGACAGAGAAAGGATGTTGAATTGATTGTAATATTTATTAAATGAAATCATTTAGATTTTAATACCCTTTTCTTTGTTTCTTGAGATATAGATGACTGTTAATAACCTTGCTATAAAATAAACTGAAAATAATGTTGTAAAGATACCAATTCCAAGTGTTAAAGAAAATCCTTTAATAGGACCTGATCCCATAAAGAATAATATTATTGCGGCTAACAAAGTGGTAATATTAGCATCAAGAATTGCAGTTCGTGATTTTGAATAACCACTATCAAATGCTATTAGATTATTTTTTTCACCTTTTAACTCCTCTTTTATTCTCTCAAAAATTAAAACATTAGCATCAACAGCCATTCCTACTGTTAAAATAATTCCAGCTATTCCTGGTAATGTTAAAGTTGCTTCAAATATTGTTAATATACCAACTAATAAAAATAAGTTTATAATTAGTGCTATGTTAGTTATTAATCCGAATATCTTATATTTAACCAAAATAAATATTACCACTAAAAGAAATCCAATAATTAAAGCGATCACACCAGCATTAATAGAGTCTTGGCCTAAATCAGGACCAACAGTTCTTTCTTCAATAATATTCAATGGAGCTGGTAATGCTCCCGATCTTAATAACAAAGCTAGATCTGTGGCAGATTGAAAAGTGAAACCTCCACTAATTTGACCTGATCCGCTTGCAATTGTATCTCGTATCACTGGTGCACTTATAATCTTACCATCTAAAACAATTGCTAATTGTTTACCTATACCTGTAGAAGTTGCTTTACCAAAACGCTTTGCCCCTACTCTATCTAATGTAAATGTTACTACAGTTTCGTTTGTCTCTGTATCCATTCGTGGTTGTGCATCGAGAAGATTGTCTCCACTCAAAATTATTCTTTTACTTACAACTGCTTCATCTTCTGAGTCTTCATATTCTAATTTTTCAGCACCAAAAGAATCTTCATTATTATTTGTTACAAATCTAAAAGTTAAATTTGCGGTTTTACCTAATAACGATTTAATTCTCATTGGATCATCAAGGCCAGGAAGTTCAACTAAAATTCTATCATTTCCTCTCTTAAGAATATTTGGTTCATTAGTTCCAATTTCATCTATTCTTCTTCTCACAATTTCCAATGCTTGGTCCTGGGAAGATGTTTTAAGCTCAACTAAGCCCTGACGTGAAAATTTTAAAAAAAGTTGATTGTCTTTTTCTGTAACATCATATTGATGCATCTTAAATCTTTGATAATAAGGATTAATGTTACTCTCCTCATCATTAAACTCATTTAAAACAATCTCTTTAAATTCCTGCGAAACTGTAAATGATAAAGATTGATTTGATATTTTAAGATTATTTAATCTGATTTTTTTTTCTTTAAAATAATTTCTCAAAGAAATTTTCAGATTTTGAAGTTTTTGTTCTATAACTGGCGAGTTATCAATTTCCAATAAAAGATATGAGCCACCTTGTAAATCAAGACCTAAGTTAATTTTTTTTTTTAAAAGAAAATATTCTGAATTAAATAAATTAGATGAAGCAATTAAAATAAAAAAAAATGAGATTAAACTAATAAAAAAAATTCTTAATTTTGAAAAATATAACACTTTAAATTATTGGAATTTATTTTTTTGTTTCTTGAGAATTCATCAAGCTTTGAACACCTGTGCCTCTAATAACCTCAACTGTTACATTTTCAGCAATTTCAACTTCAACTTTATCATTATCTACAACTCTGGTAATTGTCCCTGTTATTCCTCCAGAAGTAACAATTTTGTCGCCTTTTTTTAAAGCTTCAACCATTGCTTTATGCTCTTTTACTTTTTTTTGTTGTGGTCTTATTAAGAAAAAATAAAAAATAACGAAAATTAAAATTAGTGGTATAAATTGGCCTATTCCTGAACTTTCCATAAAACTCCTTAATTAAAGATGAATTTTTATACTATCTGTTAGGTTAAAACAACTTTAATTAACTGAAATTCTCTCTAGATTGTTCATATAAGGTCGCAATACTTTAGGCACAGTTATCGAGCCATCTTTTTGCTGATAATTTTCTAAAATTGCAATTAAAGTTCTGCCAACAGCTAAACCACTTCCATTTAGAGTACCAACATATAAAGTTTCATTATTTTGGTTCTTGTATCTCGCTTTCATTCTGACTGCTTGAAAAGTAGAACAAGATGAACAAGAAGAAATTTCTCTATACTTGTTTTCAGATGGAAGCCATACTTCAATATCATAGGTTTTTTCAGCACTAAAACCCATGTCTCCACTACATAAAATTACTTTTCTATAAGGAAGTTCTAAAAGATCTAGTATATCAATTGCACAATTTGTCATTCTCTCTAATTCATCTAAACATTTGTCCTGTTCCACAATACTTACTAATTCAACTTTGTAGAATTGATGCTGTCTGATCATTCCTTTGGTATCTTTTCCATAACTACCAGCTTCTTTTCTAAAACATGGAGTTGAAGCAACAAATCTCAAAGGCATAGATTTTAAATCAATTATTTTATCTTTTACTATATTTGTCAAAATTACTTCAGCTGTAGGAATTAAAAATTTTCTATCACTACCTTTATCAAGTTTAATTTCAAATTGATCATTTTCAAATTTAGGCAATTGCCCAGTTCCAAACATGGTATTATCAGAAGCTAACAAAGGTGGGGATATTTCTTGATAACCGTTTTTAACAATATGAGTATCAAGCATAAAATTTGAAATTGCTCTTTCTAGTAAAGCAAGCTTATCCTTGACAAATACAAATCTAGAACCAGTAGTTTTAGTTGCAAGATCAAAATCAAGCATACCTAAGCTTTCTCCTAATTCGTAATGAGATTTAGGTTTAAAATCAAATTTAGGTAAATTCCCAGATTTTAAAACTTCAATATTATCTTTTTCATTTTCACCTATTGGAACATCTTTATGAGGAATATTGGGAATATTTGATAAAATTATATCTAATTCATCTTTAATTTTGTTTTGTTGATCAATTAATTTATCTATTTCTTTTGATATTTCTTTTGATTTAGAAAATAAAGCTTTATCCTTAGATTTCGAAATTTCTTTTTTTTCTTTTTCTAAAGACTCTTTTTTTTGAATAAATTCTCTGTTTTTTATATCTAAATCTTTAAGCTTATCAAAATCAACATCTACTGATCTTTTTTCTAAACACTTCTTAAAATTTTCAAAATCTTTTCTAATTTCTTTTAAATTATGCATCAGACTTTTCTAAATTTTTCTTCTCTATAAATTTTACAGAAAATATAGATAATTCATATAAAATTAATAAGGGTATGGCCAAGCCAATTTGTGTTATCGGGTCTGGAGGTGTAAGAATAGCAGCGGCTGCAAATATCATTACCACTACATATTTTCTTCTTTTTTTTAAGAAAATAGAATCAACTAATCCAACTCTTGCTAATAAACTTAAAACTACTGGCAATTGAAAGCTTATACCAAAAGCAAAAATAAGTTTCATAACAAGGGATAGATATTCATTTACTTTAGCTTCAAGTTGAATTGGTAAACTTGTAAGAATTCCTGTGCTCTCAAAAGATAAGAAAAATTTGATAGCTAGAGGCATAATCAAATAGTAAACTAACGTTCCTCCTAAAAAAAATAAGATTGGTGTTAAAACCAAATAAGGTAAAATAGCAATCTTTTCGTGTTTATATAAACCAGGTGCAATAAATTTCCAAATTTGCATTAAGATAAAAGGACATGTAACAAAAAAAGCAGTAAAAAAAGAAACTTTTAAATAGGTTAGAAAAGTTTCTTGAAGTGCTGTAAAGATTAATCGTCTGTTAGATCCATCATCTTTTACAGCTTGTGCAAAAGGATCAACTAAAAAACCATAAATATATTCAGCAAAAAAATAACAAACAACAAAAAAAATAATTAAAAAAATAAAACTATTAATTAATCTTTTTCTTAGTTCTGTTAGATGACTGATGAAGCCACCATCTTTTTCCTCAGGATTCATCTTTTTTATCTTCTTGTTTATCTATCTTGTTATCTTCTATATCTATATTTGAAACTTCTTTTTGAATATTATTAATATAATTTTTTGCAGTTCCAATCCACGATCCAACTTTTTTAAGCATGATTGGAAAATCTTTTGGTCCTAGAACAATTATTGCAATTGAAACAACTATTAAAATCTCAAACCAACCGATTGTAGGCATTTGGTTTATTCTTTTTTATCTGTGTCTTGATTATTATCAGAAATATTTTTAGGCTCGGAGTCTTCATTGGTGTCTGAAGCCATACCCTTTTTAAAACTTTTTATACCTTTAGCAACATCACCCATTAAACTAGAAATTTTTCCTCTTCCAAATAGTAATACCACTAAAATTACAACGATTGCTATTTGCCATATTCCTATACTCATACTAGTTTATAACCTTTTTATTGATAATTTAAAAGAAGCTTTTTTAGAAAATTCAATTTAAGATTTTTTATCATCCTCAGGCTTAAGAGTGCTACTGAGCATTTCATCAATGTTAGAATATATATCTTCTTTTTTATTTTCTTGGTTTTCTCTATAGAATTTACCTGTACCAAATATTGCATTATCAATATTGGTACTATCTATTAGACCTGCTGCACCCAATTCATCTACAGTTGGTAAATCAGATAATTTTTGTAAATTAAAATGACTTAGAAAATCGTCAGTAGTAACATATTGAATAGGTTTACCAGGTACATTTTTTCTACCTCCCGGTTTAACCCAATTCAGTTCCATTAAGATTTCAATTGTATTTGTGCCAAATGCAACACCTCTTATTTCTTCTATCTCAGCTCTAGTGACTGGTTGATGATAAACAATAATTGATAAGGTCTCTATTGCAGCTTTAGATAATTTTTTTTCTACTGTTTTTTCTTGAGCCATTAAATTTGATAAATTTGGAGATGTTCTAAATGACCATTTTTTAGATATACAAACTAAATTTATACCTCTATTTGAATATTCAATTTGTAATTTTTTCAAAATTTTTTCAACATCTGATCTTTTTGAAATTTTACTTTGAATCGTTTCAATATCTAAAGGTTCAACCGCTGCAAATATTATTGCTTCAATTTCTTTTTCAATTTGAGATAATTTAGCAGGAAAATCAATTACATTATTTTTTTTACTTATTTTCTTTTTAATCATTTTGTTTCTTTTATATAAATATCCTCAAATAAATTCTTTTGTTTAATCTTTAATTTTCCATCTTTTACTAATTCTAATGACCCAGCAAAAATACCTGCTTTACCTGTTTTTCTAAACTTAATGTCATTTTTAAAATTTTTAGGTATCAAATCGTCTAATTTTTTCCAATCAAAAAGTTTACCAAAAAAATTTGAAATTGTTTTAATTCCCTCTTCTGTAGTAAAAACAGGTAATCTAGGTATATTAATTCTTTGAAAATCTTTAGTCATTATAATTTCAGAATAAGTCTTTAACAAATCAAATAAATTAACTTTAAATTCACTATTATAAATAGGTTTAATTCCAGCTTTCATACCTCTTGTTCTTATTTCTTTTCCTAACCTTTTTCTTTTTAGCATTTGTTCAGATAGTAAACGAATTAATTCTAATTTTTTAAGTTGTAACTTTAATTTTTCCGCAACTTCTTGAATCTTAAATTCTTCTTCAGGAGTGCTAGGTAATAATAATTTTGATTTTAAATAAGCCAACCATGTAGCAATTAATAGATACTCGGATGCAACTTCTAGATTAAGATTTTTATCATTTGTTATAAATTCATGGAATTGGTCTGCTAATTTAGTAATTGATATATTCTCTAAATTAACTTTTTGAGCTTTAGCTAAATCTAACAAAACATCTAATGGACCACTATAATTTTCAATATTTACTTCAAATAAGGATGAATCATTATTAAGCATATTTAATATTAACTTAAAATTTTATAAAATTGTGAGGTTTTTTTTATAATAAAATTGTTAATAAAAGGTGAATTATTTGCAATAATTTCCATTTCTCTCATATTGCCATTACAATGAAGAGCTAAATTACAACCTGCTTTAAATGAATTAATTGTGTTATCTTTAAGTTTTCCTTTTAGACTTTTCATTGATAAGTCATCGGAAATTAAAATATTTTTAAAACCAATTTTTTTTCTAATTAATTTAATAATTTTTTTTGAGTGGGTTACTGTATTAGTTTTATCTAAATTATTGAAAATTATATGAGCAGTCATAGCAAAAAAAGCTTTTTTTTTCTTAAAAGGTAAAAAATCTTTTTTTAAAAGATAACTAATTTTTTTATTAACTACAGGTGTGTAATGATGGCTGTCCACTTTAGCTAAGCCATGACCTGGGATATGTTTTATTACGGTTCCAATTGAATTTTGACGAAAAAAATCTATACAAATATCACCTATTTTTGAAACAATTTTAGGATCATTTGAGTAAGATCTATCACCAATTACATTGCTTGATCCTTTAATTTTTAAATCTAAAACAGGCATAGTATTAATGTTTACACCAATCGATTTAAGTAAAAATGAAGTCTTATCAATAAAAAGTTTAAAGAAAATCTTAAATTCTAAATGATTTTTACTAAATTTTTTACCAAAAAATTCAGCCGTAAGATTGTCAAAAGAGATTATTTTTTTTAATCTGTTAACTCTACCCCCTTCTTGATCAATCAAAATAGGGTAGTTAGGATCATTAAAAATTTTTCTTATAGAAAAGGTTAATTTTTTAGCCTGATCAATGTTATTAATATTTCTAGAAAATAATATTACACCCCAAGGTCTGTATTTTTTTAAAAAATTTTTTTCACTCAATGATAGTTTGGTAGATTTAACACCAACAATAAAAGATTTTCGATTAATCATCAGACTCTAATAATTTCCAAAAATTAAATTTCTTTTTTTTTGTATCTTTTTGCTCCACATACTCTATTATGTTCTTTGTATCATCATCCAAAACTGGCAGTTTTTTTTGATAATTATTAATCTGCTTATCAAAATTATTTAAAGTTCTGTAAGTTTTCTTTTTATTAGTGTCTGAAAAATAATATTTTGTTGTAAAAAAAATGAAAATAACAATTATAAAAAAAAATATTAAATATTTAATTTCTTTTATCATTACATTTTATCAGGTACTGAGACACCTAATATATTCATCCCAGTTTTAATTGTATTAGAAATAGCTTTTAATAAAATAAGTTTATCATCATCGATTTTTTTATTTTCATTAATAAATCTTTTTTCAGGATTATCTTTTCCCAAATTCCAATATGAGTGAAAAAGAGATGCTAGATCATAAAGATAAACTGGTATCCTATGTGGTTCTAATTTTGTAGAAGAAATATCTATACACTTGGGCCACTCAGAAATTTTTTTTAAAATATTTATCTCATCCTTAGAATATTCAAATTTATAATTTGAAATTTCAATTTTAGAATTCAAATCTTTTTCCAAATGTCTAAAAACAGATGATATTCTAGCATAACAATATTGAACATAATAAAGTGGATTATCTTTTGATTTTTCAATAACATTATCAAAATCAAAATCAAGCTCGACATCGCTACTTCTATTTAACATAATAAATCTTGTTGCATCTTTTCCAACTTCTTTGATTAAATCATTAACTGTAATGTAATCTCCTTTTCGTTTTGACATTTTAAAAGGTTTTTTATCTTTAATAAGTTTAACCAACTGACTCGTCTTGCAAATTAATTTATCTTTAGATTTTGATAAGGCTTCAACTGAGGAAGATATTCTTTTGATATATCCAGTATGATCCGCACCTAAAATATTTATCAAATAATCAAATTTTCTATCTAATTTATTTTTATGATAAGCAACATCACTAGCAAAATAAGTCCACGATCCATCTGATTTTTGAAGAGCTCTATCTTTATCATCACCAAAATCTGTTGACCTAAAAAGTAATTGCTCACGTTCAGTCCAATCATTTGTATTTTCTCCTGTAGGAGCTTTGATTTTACCCTTATAAATAAAATTATCTTTTTTAAGATGATCAATAACTTTTTTTACTTCTTGATTGATCACTAACTTTTTTTCACTTACAAAATTATCATGAACAATACCAAGACTATTGAGATTTTGTTTTATCAATTTCAATGCTTCCTCAATAGATAAGATTGTTAATTTTTCAGATATTTTATCAAAATTTTTTAGATCAATGTCTTTATAAGAAACTAAAATATTTTTTGCAAAATCAATTAGATAATCACCAGGATATAAATCTTCATTATCTATTGGGAATGGTTCATTAAGTTTTATTTCTCTTATTCTAAAATAAACTGATTTAGTAAAATTCAAAATCTGGTTGCCATAATCATTGACATAATACTCTTTTGTGACTTTATGCTTGTTAAATAATAAAACATTCGCAATTACATCTCCTAGAATAGCTCCTCTGCAATGACCTACATGTAACGGACCTGTGGGGTTTGCAGATACAAATTCGATTAAATAATTGTTCTTTTTTTCTTTTAAATTAATTCCAAAAGTTTGTGAATTTTTTAAAATTTCACTAATAAAATTTGTCCAAAAAATTGGTTTAAAACTGATATTGATGAAACCCGGTTTAACGATAGAAATATTTTCTATCAATTTGTCATTTTCTTTTAAAGCTTCAGACAAAATCTGAGCTAAATCAGCAGGAGTTTTTTTGTTAATTTTAGATAAAACCATTGCAACATTTGTTGATATATCGCTATTAAATTTTGAGGGTGGTATTTCAGCAGTAATTCCATCAAGCTGATCAGGTAAAATTAATTCCCCTTTCTGAGAAAGATTTAATATTGTTTCTTTTATCTTCTCTAAATAATCATTAAAAATATTCATTTTAATTTTTTATCAAGGTTGATCGCATATCTATCCGTCATTCCAGAAATGAAATCTGAAATTACTCTATATTTGTCATTAACAAGATAATTCTTAGAAATAAATTTTCTTGGATTTTTTTTAATCTTATTGAACAATCTTTTAATAATTGATTTTCCTTCATTATTCTTTTTTAATACATCCTTATTATTATACATTTTCATTTTTAAAAAATATCTAATTTCATCTTCAGATTCTTTTACTTTATCAGAAAAATCTACCATTAAAAAACTTGTGCCATTTATATCATTATTATTTTTTACCTTGTTAAGACTTAAATTTTTTTTAGTATTAGTTATTAAATCTTTAATCATAAAATCAATTGAATCTCTTACAATTTGGTATGTCGCAATTTTATAATTGTGTTTATTAATCTTTTTTTTATATTTTCTGTAAATATCTTTAAAAAAATCAATATCAACCAACTCCTCTAATCTAAATAGATTTGCATTAATTCCATCTTGAATATCATGATTATTATAAGCTATATCATCAGAAATTGCTGAAATTTGTGCTTCTAGAGATGGATAAGTATTAAAATCTATCATGTTTTTAAATTTATTTACTCCAATTAATTCATCTACTAAAGCTAAGTTTTCTACTGGACCATTATGTTTTAATAGACCCTCTAATGTTTCAATTGAGAGATTTAGTCCACTGAATTTTAGATATTTATTTTCTAAAAACATAACAATCCTAAGTGTTTGCAAATTATGATCAAATCCACCATGCTCCTCCATACATTCATTTAAAGAATCCTCACCAGCATGACCAAAAGGCGTATGGCCTAAATCGTGAGCAAGACTTAATGTTTCTGATAAATCTTCATTTAAATTGAGATACCTAGCTATTGATCTTGCTATTTGAGCTACTTCCATAGAATGAGTAATTCTAGTTCGATAATGGTCGCCTTCCGTATTAACAAATACTTGGGTTTTGTGTTTAAGTCTTCTAAATGAAGCGCTATGAATAATCCGATCCCTATCTCTTTGAAATGGGGTTCGGTATTTAGATGATGCCTCCTTGAATAATCTTCCTTTGCTTTTGAATAAGCCTATCTTTGAGTATTTTTTCATCCTTTAAAAAAAAATTTTAAGTATTATATTACTAATATCAGTGATCGATTATGATTAAAGAAATTAAATTTACCGATAAAGCTTTAAAACAGATCAATGTTTTATTGGCGAAAAAAGATAAAGGGTCTTTTTTTAGAATCGCTATAAAGGGTGGTGGGTGCTCTGGCTTTCAATACGAGTTTACTTTTGATAGAGAAAAGACCAAAGAAGACTTAAGTTATGAAAATATACTTATTGATAAAACCTCTGCTGATCTATTAAAAGGATCTGAAATTGATTATGTTTCAGAATTAATTGGTGAACAATTTAAGATAACAAACCCACAAACTAAATCATCTTGTGGTTGTGGTGTCTCTTTTTCTCTTTAATGATAATTTCCTCATGGAATGTAAATTCTGTTCGAGCACGTATTGAAAATATCAAAAGTTACCTTTTAAAATATAAACCAGATATTGTAATGATGCAGGAAATCAAAACTGAAGATATAAATTTTCCCTATGATGATTTTTCAGCCATGGATTACGAAAGCCACGTGTTTGGACAAAAAAGCTACAATGGTGTTGCAATTATTTCTAAAAAAAAATTAAAAAATATAAGAACAGATTTAATTAAGGATAAATTAAAACAATCAAGAATTATTTCAGCTGAACTTGAGTATAAGAAAAAAAATATTCAGCTAATTAATATTTATACTCCAAATGGAAATCCAGTTGATACTGAAAAATATGATTATAAGAAAAAATGGCTAGAAAATTTAATCAAACAGTTAAAAACCTTGGGTAAGAAAAATTCAAATATAATTCTTGCTGGTGATTTTAATATAATTCCATCCGCTGAAGATGTTTATAATCCCAAAAGTTTTGAAGATGATGCATTATTCAGATTAGAGATAAGAAAAAAACTAAGAGAAATGATTAATTTAGGTTTTAATGATGTGTACAGACATTTCAACGAAACTAAAGAGGGCTACACATTTTGGGACTACATGAGGGGTGCTTGGCAAAAAAATAATGGCATGAGAATTGATCACTTCTTGGTTTCTAATTCTTTAATTGATCAAGTAGAGAGAATAAATATTAATAAAGATCCAAGAGGTCGTGAAAAACCATCAGATCATACTCCAATAGAAATAACTTTAGCTTAAAGACTTTATTTTATTTACAAGCTCCTCATTAATATTTCGAGGACCTTTGTCTAATCTATTTTTATGTCTTCTTTCACCAGGAAGTCTAACTCCATCAAAAGATTTCATCTTTTCAAAAAATTCATCAGCATGTTTTTGCCAATTTGTTCCTGAAGTTTTATCTGGAGAAATTGCAATAATAAATTCTCCACCACTTGGTGGTCCACCATCATTATTATCTTTCGCTGCAGTTTCGAAACTAAAATTATCACCAACTAATGCGCCAGCCATTAATTCTACCATCATTGCTATTGCTGAACCTTTGTAACCACCAAAAGGCAGTAACACACCTCCGTCCGCTATTGCTCCTGGATCAGTTGTTTCTTTACCATCTTTAGTTAAACCAGTACCCAGTGGAACTTTGTGCCCTTCTCTTTTAGCAACTTGAACTTCACCCATGGCCATTGATGCAGTTGCCATATCGTAAACTACAGGAGTTTTTCCTGGTCGTGGCCATGCAAAAGAAATTGGATTTGTCCCGAACAACGGTTTGATAGCTCCAGCGGGTGCTACAGCAGGTTTATATGATGTGCAAGCAAAGGCAACTAAACCTTCTTCTGCTAATTTTTCTGTCTCTGGCCACATCGCAGCCATATGATGAGAGTTATTTATAGCAAGTACGGCCACTCCATTTTCTTTTGCAGCTTTTGCTAATTCAGGTAATCCTTTATTTAAAACTACAGGGGCTAAACAATTATTCCCTTGAACTTTTATTACTGATGCTGAAATTTTTTTTATTTCAGGTTTTCCTTTGCCATTAATTTTTCCACTTTTTAAACCACTCACATATGCAGGCAACCTAAACAAACCATGAGATAAAGATCCATCTCTTTCAGCATTTCTTATTAAATCAGAGAGAATAGATGCTGTTTCATCATCACAGCCATTAGCTAGTAAAGTCTTTTTAGCTAAATCAAAAATTTCATCTAATGTGAGGGAAATTGTACTCATCCCAATATTAGATATTATTAATGGTTAAAGATCAATTTTTATTTAACAACCTTTAAAAGATTTAGACATATTGCCAATTAAATCGAAGTATAAATCTTTGCCAGGGCTAAGAGTAGCTCCTAATGGATCGATAACCCCTGTTGCAACATTAGTATCTTTTGCTACAGCTTTAATGATATCAGGATTAAATTGAGGCTCTGAAAATATACAGCTTACTTTATCATGCTCAATTACTTCTCTAATTTCAGCTAATTGCTCAGCGCCAGGCATTACGTCGGTATTTACTGTAAATGCACCAAGAATATTTACACCAAATCTTTCTTCAAAATATTGATACGCATCATGAAAAACTATTGATTTAAAATCTTTATTTAATTCCGATTTTACTTTTTTTATTAATTTATCTAAATCTTTATGTGCTTTTTTTAAATTTTCTTTATATTTAGCTTCATTTTTTGTGTCATTCTCAATTAAATGTTCAGCCATTTCACTTAAAATTACTTTTGCATTCATTGGATCTAACCAAATGTGTGGATCATATTCACCATGTGCGTGGCCTTCATGTCCATGATCATCGTGACCATCTTTTTTATGATCTTCATCATGTCCGTGTTCATCATGACCATGTTCTTTCTCTTTTTTGTCATGATCGTGATCATCATGATCGTCCTCTTTCTTTGCATGATCATCGTGATCGTCTTCTTTATGATCATGATCGTCATGACCTTCAAAAATATTTCTTTCTCTAAACTTAAGTTTAGTTATGCCTTTAATTTCCATTAATTCAATTTTTTCAGCTTTTTTTGCGATTGATTTTAATGGTTTTTCTAAAAAGCTTTCTATGTCTTCACCTACCCAAAATATAATATCGGCATTTTGAATCATTTTTGCATGGGATGGTTTTAATGCAAATCCATGTGGTGAAGCATAACCATCAACAATTAAATCAGGTTTACCAACACCATCCATTAAATAGCTTGCAAGTGAATGAATTGGTTTTATTGATGCAACTACTTTAATTTCAGCATTAGCTGGTGTAAAAATTGTCAAGAATGATAAAATTGATAATAATATTGGGAGTTTTTTAATTGTTTTCATGGTTTAATTATTAAAATTGTTATAATATAACATTATGTAATAATATAACATTATTTAGTCAAGTAATAAAATGAGTATTAATCAAAATATATTAGTTAAATTAAAAAATGCAGGGTTTCGCATTAATAACAAATCACTTGTTAAGGGAGTATCATTACAAGTTGAAAAAGGTAAAATAGTTACTCTTATAGGTCCAAATGGATCGGGAAAAAGTACAACAGCTAAAATTGCTTTAGGCATTTATAAAAAAATTGATGGTGAAGTCGAAAAATATACAAATAAAATTGGATACGTTCCTCAAAAAATCTCTATAGATTGGACATTGCCACTAAGAGTAAATGATTTCATGGTATTAACTGAAAATCTTAATAAAGAAACAATAGATGAAGCTTTATCATTGACTGGCGTTATTCATCTTAAAGATAAAAATTTAGGAGATTTGTCTGGTGGTGAATTTCAAAGAGTATTACTCGCAAGAGCTATTTCAAAAAAGCCAGAGTTATTAGTACTTGATGAGCCAGTTCAGGGGGTAGATTTTACTGGTGAAATTGCTTTGTATGAATTAATAAAAAAAATTTCAGATGAATTAAATTGCGGTATCTTGTTGATTTCACACGACTTGCACACTGTAATGAGTGCAACTGATCATGTTGTTTGTTTAAACGGCCATGTTTGTTGCTCGGGTTCTCCACTGGATGTTGCAAAAAACAATGAGTACAAGGCTTTATTTGGTGAGCAAGCTTCTCAAATATTATCAAGATATGAACATAGACACGATCATATCCATACAGATGAGGGTGAAATAAAAAAAAATTAGATGTTCGATGATTTTTTTATAAGAGCTTTAGTGGCTGGAATTGGAGTTGCTTTTGTGACAGGGCCTCTGGGTTGTTTTGTAATTTGGAGGAGATTATCTTATTTTGGTGATACCTTAGCCCACTCTGCTCTATTAGGAGTAACATTAGCTTTTACGATGGAATTCAACATTGCTTTATCAGTATTCTTAATTTCTTCTTTAATTGCTTTATCTTTAATACAACTTCAAAAAAGAACTAATCTTCCTGGCGATGCTTTATTAGGTCTTTTGGCTCATTCATCTCTAGCTGTTGGACTTGTTGTTATTGGTTTTTTAACATTTATCAGATTTGATATAATGGGATTATTATTCGGTGACATACTAGCAGTCACAGTGGATGATTTATTAATCATATGGATTGGAGGAGCATTAATTCTCTTAATTCTTAAGTTAATTTGGAAACCTTTATTTGCATCAACTGTAAATTATGAATTAGCTGAAGCAGAAGGATTGAATCCAGATCGAGCAAAAGCAATATTTACAATCTTAATGGCAGCAATCATTGCAATCTCAATTAAAATGGTAGGACTATTATTAATAACGGGGATGTTAATTATTCCTGCCGCAATGGCTAGAAATATTTCAACTAGTCCGCAAAAAATGGTTATCTATTCAATAATTGGAGGTTTGTTGTCTGTAATTTTAGGATTATTTTCATCATTAGAATTTAATACATCATCAGGACCTTCAATTATAAGTGCTGCCTTATTATTGTTCATTCTTTCTTTATTCAGAATTAAACAATCTATTAAATTGAAAAACTAGTGAGGAATCAGTAAAGTGAGTAAAATGCATAAAGAACATAATCTAACAAAAAATCAACAAATTATTTTTGATATAATTGATAGATCACCTGAGCCACTTAAAGCTTATTCAATACTTTTTAATGTTCAAAAAAAAGGCATCAAAGCTCCATTACAAGTTTATCGAGCACTAGATAAGTTAGTTGAAATAGGAAAAATACATAAAATTGAAAGTAGAAATGCTTTCATAGCTTGTCAAAATTCAAGTTGTCAGGTGTCAAAAGCTACTGCTTTTTCAATATGCGAAAGTTGCGAAAAAGTAACAGAAATTAATAATTCCAGCCTTTCAAAATATCTATCAAATTTTAAAGACAAAGCTGGTATGAAATATAGTAAATATAATCTTGAATTTTTTGGTTTATGCAAAAAATGTATAACCAAATAAATTTGAATTATTGATGATATTTTTTACCTTAAAGATCATACTAGCTGCAATAATAATAGCATTCGCCAGTTGGCTTTCAGGGCAAAATCCAAAGCTTGCAGGTTTTATTATCGCCTTACCTCTTGTATCACTCATAGCTATAGCTTTTTCCTACTATGAGCATAATGATATAGAAAAAACAATTCTTTTTACTAAAAGCATACTAGTTGCGGTACCTGTGAGTTATTTATTTTTTTTACCCTTCTTTTTTGCGAAATCATTTAATATGAATTTCTTCCTAATTTATGGCACAGGCTTAGGATTTATAGTTGTTGGTTTTTTTATTCATAAATATATAACTAATTTTCTCTAATACTGTTACACCTTAATAAATTTATAACATTGATGTAATAATTAATAAAAAGGAGAAAATATGTTTATAAAAAAATATCTAAAGTGGATCAGTACTTTTTTAGTTTTAGTAGGAATACTTCTTACAAACTTAAATATATATCCTTTAAATATTTATTTTCATGGATTAGGAGTTGTTGGATGGACTATAGCTGGATTTGTTAGCAAAGATAAAGCGATACTTACTAACTTTGGATTACAAATACCATTGTTCTTAGTGGGGATTTATAAAATAATTATTTAAATTAAAGAATAACCCGAAGCTCTAACAGTTCGAATTAAATCTTTTTTACCTTCAATATTGATGGATTGTCTTAGTCTTCTAATATGAACATCAATAGTTCTACTTTCTACATTTACATTATTAGGCCAAACAGTTTCTAAAATTTGATCTCTTGAATAGACTCTTTTTGGATTTGTTAAGAAAAACTCTAATAATCTAAATTCTGTAGGGCCAAGTTGAATTTCCTTATCTGCTCTAAAAACTCTTTTTTCTATTCTATCTAATTTTAAATCCTCAAATGTTAATTCATTTGCAACAACTTTAGGATCAGATCTTCTTAGAACAGCTTTTATTCGAGCAGACAGCTCATTAAAACTGAATGGTTTTGTAACATAATCATCTACACCACTTTCAAGACCTTTTACCTTGTCTTCCTCCTCACCTTTAGCTGTAAGCATAATTATAGGAAGGTTCTTAAAATTACTGTCTCTTCTAATATTTTTACAGATATCTATCCCTGATAAATCCGGTAGCATCCAATCTAATAAGAGTAGATTAGGCTCAAATTTTTTTAATTCTTTTAAACCTTCATTTCCATTTAATGATGAAGAGACAACAAAACCTTCTTTTTCTAGATTATGTTGGACTAATTGAACTATTGAAGCTTCATCTTCAATAATAAAAATTTTTCCTTTCATCTATTTATTCTTGGATTACTTTGCCCTTTGGTCTACTACCTTTTAGATATTCACCTTTTACTAAATAACAAACTGTTTCAGCTATATTAGTTATATGATCTCCTGCTCTTTCTAGGTTTTTTGTGGCAAAAATTAAATGAGTAGAGAAATCTAAATTCTTTTTATCTTTAGATAAAAAATCTATTACACTCTCCATTGCAATATAAGTTAAGTCATCAACTTGTTCATCTTTTTCCCAAACTTCTTTAGCTTTATCAAAGTTTTTGTTCACATAACTATCAAGAACATCAGTTAATTGTTTCATAACAAGCTCTCCAAGTCTTTTCAAATTTCCCAATAATTCATCAGGTAAATCTAGTGGTAAAGGTTTAACTTTTTTTGCATTACTCTTTGAAAGATCTCCTATTCTTTCTAAATCTTGAGAGATTTTTAATGAACTTATAGTTTCTCTTAAATCGATTGCCATAGGTGCTCTTTTAACTAGTAAATTCATTATTTGAGTATCTATTTTAGATCTAAATTTGTTAATTTCTTCATCACTTTTAATAATTTTATCAATTGAGTCCTTATCAACTTTAATCACCGCATCCATTGCATCACTTAATTGTGACTCGGTTAAGCTACCCATTTTAATTAACGAGTCTTTAAGGAACTGAAGTTCTTCTTCGTAAGACTTTACTGTATGTTCATTGCTCATAATTTATCCAAATCTACCTGTAATATAGTCTTGTGTCATTTTATTGTCAGGATTTTTAAAAATTTTCTCAGTTTTTCCAACTTCAATTAACTTTCCTAGGTGAAAAAACCCTGTTTTTTGTGAAACACGTACAGCCTGAGCCATTGAGTGTGTCACTATTACAATCGTATAAGTTTTTTTTAATTCATCAATTAATTCCTCAATTTTTGCAGTAGCAATTGGGTCTAATGCTGAACATGGTTCATCCATTAAGATCACTTCAGGGTTAACAGATATAGCTCTCGCTATACAAAGTCTTTGTTGCTGTCCTCCTGATAAACTTGTGCCTGGTTCATCTAGTCTATCTTTAACTTCTTCCCATAAAGCAGATTTTTTTAAACTGTTTTCAACAATTTGATCTAGTTCACTTTTGGTTTCACCTTTTCCATGAATTTTAGGACCATACGAAATATTATCATATATACTTTTTGGAAATGGATTTGGCTTTTGAAAAACCATTCCAACTCTTTCTCGTAATGAGACAACGTCTAAATCTTTATCATTTATATTCATACCATCCATTTCGATATTTCCAGTAACTTTACAAATATCAATAACATCATTCATTCTATTAATGCATCTTATGAAAGTTGATTTACCACATCCTGATGGACCAATTAATGCAGTTACCTCTTTTTCATTCAAATCTAAATTCACATCAAACAATGCTTGTTTATCACCATAATAAACATTCAAGTTTTTTGATTTTATTTTAATGTTGCTCATTTAGTTCCATCGTTTTTCAAATTTTTGTCTTAAGTAAACTGCAATAAAATTCATTACAATTAAAAAGCTTAAAAGCATCATAATAGTTGCTGAGGTTTTTTCAACAAAACCTCTTTCTGCAGACTCAGACCATAAATACACTTGAACAGGTAAAGAAGATGATGGATCAACTGGACTTGACGGTATGTCAACAACAAATGCTACCATTCCAATTAATATAAGTGGTGCTGTTTCACCTAATGCTTGAGCTAATCCGATTATAGTTCCTGATAAGGTGCCAGGTAGTGCTAACGGCACTACATGATGAAAAACAGATTGAAATTTAGATGCACCAACTGCTAGAGCGCCCTCTCTTATTGAAGGTGGAACAGCTTTTAATGAAGCTCTACATGGAATAATAATTCTTGGTAAAGTCATTAGCGCTAAAGTTATTCCAGCAACTAATGGTGTTGATCTCGGTAATTGGATAGTTGCAAGCAAAATTTGTAAAGCAAGCAAACCGTAAACAATAGATGGCACTGCTGCTAAATTATTTATATTGATTTCAATAAAATCTGTAATTTTATTTTTTGGAGCAAACTCTTCCAAGTAAATCGATGCTAGAACAGCCACTGGAAAAGCTAATAATAAACAAATTAAAATACTATAAAATGATCCAACTAAAGCTCCACCTATACCTGCTAGTTCTGGATCTCTAGAGTCACCATTGTTAAAGAAATAATTATTAAAATTTTTACTTATCTTTTTATTTTCAACAAAATAATCATAAATAACTAATTGAAAGTCAGAAATTCTTCTTCTTTCTTCGGGTAAATCTCTTGGATAATTACCTTTATGTAATTGATCAATGTCATCAGAAGCTGTTAAATCTAATGTGATTGTTTTACCTATTAAGTTATTATCATTTAAAAAAGCTTTTTTAATCTCAATTTCAGCATCACCACTAAATAGTTTTAATAATTCATCTTCCTCATCTCTATCTTTTGCTGGATAAGCCTTTATTAAATTTTCAATCATTATATCGTAAAAATCAGCCTCCATTATTTCTTCTTGGGATGCACCATTTTGAATTTCTAGTAATTCCTGATCAAAGAAAACTTCAGTGGTAATTACTGTTTTTTTAAAGGCTGAACTTCCTTTTGAGAAAATATTTTGAACTAGAATAACAACAAACAACAAAGCAACAAAGATAGATGTTAATCCGTAAAATCTAAATCTTTTTTCTGCTTGGTGTCTTTTTTTTAATCTTTCTTCTTTAGTCATACTTCTCTCTATATTTTTTGACTGCTCTTTGAGCGATGTAATTCAATATTAATGTTGCTATAAATAATGTAAGTCCTAAAGCAAAAGCAGATTGAGTTTTCGGACTATCAAATTCTTGGTCACCAACAAGTATCATTACAATTTGAGTTGTGATTGTTGTAGTAGACTCTAAAGGATTAATTGTAAGATTTGCAGCAAGACCAGCTGCCATGACAACTATCATTGTTTCACCTATCGCTCTTGATACTGCCAATAGAACTGACCCTATTATCCCTGGAAGAGCCGCAGGAATTACGACTTGTTTAATTGTTTCTGATTTAGTGGCTCCTACAGCATATGAACCGTCTCTTAATGATTGTGGCACAGAATTAATTACATCATCAGATAAAGATGAAACATAAGGAATAATCATTATTCCCATAATTAATCCTGCAGCTAAAGCACTTTCAGATGAAACAGTTAATCCTAAATTTTCACCTACTTGTCTAAAAAAAGGTCCAACAGTTAATGCAGCAAAGAAACCATAAACTACAGTTGGTATTCCTGCTAAAATTTCAATAATTGGTTTTGAAATTCTTCTTACTTTAATTGAAGCATATTCAGCCATGTAAATTCCTGAAAATAGACCAATAGGAACAGCTACCAACATTGCAATAAAAGCTATAAAAGATGTCCCTGCAATTAATGGAATAAAGCCAAAAGCATCTTTTAATTCTTCAAATTCAGCTGCAGTTATTGAGGAGGCATCTCTAACAAAGGCTCTTTGAGGACTCCAATTTGTACCAAATAAATAATCAAAAACATTAATGACTGAAAAAAATTTTATACTTTCAAAAAGTAGTGAAAATATTATTCCTAGAGTGGTTAAAATAGCTATTAAAGAAGATACAAACAATAAGCCTTTTAATATGACTTCCACATCGTCTCTAGCTTTATTGTTATTCTTTATTTTTTTTAAAGAGTAAATAACCGAGGCTATAATTATAGCAAAAATTAAAACTACTTTTGAATTTGTAAAAAGATTTATAAATTTTGAATACGCAAGAGCACTTTCTCTCAATATACTGTCTATATCTCCAAAATAAGTACCTAAATGAATAGCTTTAATTTTTTCATATATTAAATTTGCTTCATTTTTATCACTAAAAATTGCACCTTGATTTGCAGCTGTTTCAATAATTATAGATTTAATAATTACAGGTTCAAATAATGACCAGACTAATAAAAATACTAATGCTGGTATTGAACACCATAAAACAAGATAGTAACCATAAAATTTTGGTAGAGCATTTAATTTGATATTATCTTTTATAGAAATAGTTTTAGTTTTTGATTTTCCATAGAAAAACAAAGAGACAGAAAATATAGTAATTAAAAATATTAGAACGATGTTCATTCGCCCTGAGTGATATATTTTTAATGTTACAGAAATATTACAAATTAAATCTAAGATTGAATTAATAAAAAAGGCCAGTTATTACTGGCCTTTTTTTGGGGATAAATGAAAATTATTTTAACTTGATTGTATTCAGATCTACAGCAGCAGTTCTAGTAACTTTGTATTTATCTGAAGCTAAAGGAACAAGTCCTATTTCAGCTAAATATCCTCTGTTACTCATTGCTTTTTTTGAAGTAAATTCTTTAAGAAACTCTTTAATGCCTGGAATTACTCCAATGTGAGCTTTTTTTACATAAAAGAACAATGGTCTTGCAATTGGATAAGAATAATCCTGGATACCTTCTAATGATGGCTGAACACCATTAATAGATGATGCTTTGATTTTATCCTTATTGGCAACTAAGTAACTATAACCAAAAAAACCATATGCATCAGGATTAGATGAGAGTTTTTGTACAATTAAAGTATCATTTTCACCAGCTTCAACAGCGTATCCATCTTCTCTAATTTTAGCACACTCTTTTTTAGCTTTTTTACCTTCAGCATCATAAAGAGATTTGGCTGTTTTAGTACATCCTTTAACCATAACTAATGAATTCCACGCATCTCTAGTACCTGATGTTGGAGGTGCAACTAATATTTCAATCTTTTTGTTTGGAAGACTAGCGTCTATATCACTCCAATTTTTATATGGATTTTCAACAAGTTTTCCATCAATGTCTACTTTAGATGCTAAAGCTCTCCATAATTGTTCTTTTGTAAAATCTGCATCTGGAGCATTCACAGAGTGTGCAAATGAAATACCATCATTGCCTATTACTATTTCAATAATTTCAGCAACTCCATTTTTTTCACATAAAGCTTTTTCTTTTGTTTTAATTGCTCTTGATGCATTTGTTATATCAGGATGATTTGCTCCTACACCCGCGCAGAACAATTTCATTCCTCCACCAGTTCCTGTACTCTCGATTATTGGTGTCTTGAATTTTCCACCTTTACCAAACTTTTCAGCTACAACTGTAGCATATGGGTAAACAGTAGAAGAACCTACGATTTTTATTTGATCTCTTGCGTAACTAGTTGTTGTAAAACTAAGTACTAAAAGAAACCCTAATAAAATTTTTACTAATCTATTCATATTTCTCCTTTTTTAGATTCGTTATGCATCAATAAATAAATTTGAATCTTAAATATTTTATTAAAGGAAAGTTAAAGTTTTGTTACAAAAGCTAACTTTTTAGTTGAATTAAATTGAATTAAATTTCAAATCTATAGTAGTTCCTTGATTTTCCTCACTATTAATAATCATTTCGCCTCTATGTTGAGAAACTAAATGCTTAACAATTGCAAGCCCTAAACCCGTACCTCCAACACTCCGACTTTTACTAGGATCAACAGTGAAAAATCTTTCTGTGATTCTATGAATAAGTTCTTTGGGAATTCCTATGCCTTGATCTGATATAGAGACAATATTTAAATCACCCTCTTTTTTCGTGGCGATTTTAATTTCTTTACCCTTCTCACTATATTTAATTGAATTATCAATAAGGTTAGTAAAAATTTCTATTAATTTATCCCGATCACCAATAATTTTGAAATTCTCAGTTTTTTGCAGATTTAAACTAATGTTATTTTTTTTAACAATGTTTTCATAAGTCTTCATCACGTAACTAAGCACTTCTATTAAATCTATTTCGTGTGTAGGCCTTATATGTTCTTGCAGCTCAATTTTCGATAGAGATAACAAATCTCTTATTAAATTTTCCATTCTTTCAGATTGAGAGCTCATTACTGGTAATAAATTAGTAACTTCAGAGTTCTTTTTTAAATCTGCATTATTTTCAAATGTCTCAAGTCCCATTTTAATAGATTGCAGTGGAGTTCTAAGTTCGTGGGAAACATTTGCAACAAAGTCTGATTTTAATTGTTGAAATTTATGAAATTCAGTTAAATCTCTCATAAAAAGCAAGCAAGATGGCTCATCAAAGAAAAAATTACTATTATCTTGGTAAATTGTTACATTCATTCTAAGAACTGAAGGGTTTCGTAGCTCTATTTCAAGATCATTAGAATTTTCTCCATTGAAAGCTTTCTCAATTGAACTTAACAAGTCAGGATTTCTTAAAAAACCACTTATATTTTCATTCAACTTTGTTTGAAATCTTTTACTGGCTGAACTATTGCTAAATATTATTTCCTTAGATTTGTTTAAAATTATAATTCCTTCTGGAATGTAATTTAAAAGATTATAAATAGTTTCTCTATATTTCTTACTTTCATCTTCATCTAACTTTTTATCTTCAATTTTAACTTCAGTATCTATACCTAAGACTCTTTCTTTTTTTAAAAGAAAAAATAACAAAATAGCTATTATGATTAACAAAACAAATGTTAAAAGTTCCATAAACTACTTTACTCTTCCGTACACATCCTGAAATCTTACAATATCTGTTTCTTTTAAAATTGAGCCTATTTGTGCTTCAATTATTTTAACTGGTTTTTTATAGGGATTTTCTATTCTATGAATTGCACCTAATGGAATAAAGATAGTTTCATCAGGTTTCATTGTAAAATATTTCTTATTTAAAGTAATTTTAGGTTTACCATGAGTAACTACCCAATGTTCAGCTCTATGATGATGTTTCTGTAGACTTAATATACCTTTTGGTTTTACATATAATTCTTTAATTAAGAATTCTTTACCATTAAATAGATTTACATAACTACCCCAAGGTCTATGAAATACATTTTTCTTTTTATAATAATGTCTTTTATTTCGTCCATACATCTTACAGATTTCTTTCCAAGATCCTAAATCAGACCAAGGAATATCTAATTTGATCGCATTTATATCTTTAGTTTTTTCTAATATTGCATAGTCAAAAGACTTAGCTGTTGCTTTGGTAAATGCTTGTTTGTTTAAATAATACACATTACTTTTATATTTTGCTTTTGTTACAGCTTTGTTACAATTTCGATAAATATTTGGTTGGTATTTCTTAAAATTATTAATAATAGAGTCTTTTCTCAAATAAAACATTCCAGAATTCCAATAACCTTTTTTACTAATTATTTGTTTAGCTTTAGCCTCTTGTGGTTTTTCTACAAATCTAGAGACTTTATTATTTTTTGTTAAAAAATAGCCAAATTCACTTGAAGGCATTGTGGGTTTAATCCCAAAGATAAAAATATTGTTTTGAGTAAGTTTCTTTTGATTTTTTTTGATAGCTTTATTAAATAATGCAACCTTCTCTATCAAATGATCGGCAGCCAAGAACATTAAAGGTTGTTCGTTAGGTATATCCTTTATCAATGCCGTACTTAAAATAGCTGGTGCAGTATTTCTTTTAGCTGGTTCTAAAACTATTTTGAATTTTCTTATCTTATGTTTTTTTAAGTGTTGTTTTACTTGTCTTAAATATTTTGCATTAGTACTTATAATTGGTACATCAAATATAGATGCTTTAACTCTCTCAAGAGTTTTTCCCAATAAAGTCCAATTACCAAAATTTATAAACTGTTTAGCTTGATGTTTTTTAGCTTTTGGCCAAAGTCTTGTTCCTGCTCCACCACATAAAATGACTGGGCGAATTTTCATCAAATTTTTGAATAATCCTTAACTTCTTTTTTCTTACCTGGATGTGTTGGTGCTCCTAAATAAGCAGGTCCAACAGTTTGTGCGTATTTCCAAAGTGTGCCTGATCCAAAATCAGATTTTCTAGCCTTCCATTTTCTTTTTCTTGAAGCTAATTGAGCCCTAGTTAATCGAACATTTATAGTTCCCTTTTTAGCATCGATATCAATCATATCTCCATTACGTAATAAAGCGATTGGACCACCTAAAGCGGCTTCTGGTCCAATGTGGCCTACACAGAAGCCTCTAGTAGCTCCTGAAAACCTTCCGTCGGTAATTAAAGCAACCTTCTCTCCTTTGCCTTGTCCATATATTGCACCAGTTGTTGAAAGCATTTCTCTCATACCTGGCCCACCTACTGGTCCCTCATATCTAATTATGATTACATCGCCATCTTTATATTTTCTACTTTGAACAGCTTTCATTGCACTTTCCTCATTATCAAAACATCTTGCTCTTCCAGTAAACTGTAATTTTTTAAGTCCTGCAATTTTTACAATTCCTCCATCAGGAGCTAAATTACCTTTTAATCCTACAACTCCACCATCTGGAGATAATGGATTATTATATGCTCTTAAAACTTTTTGTTTTGGGTTAAACTTAATTTTCTTTAAATTTTCTTTCATTGTTTTACCAGTCACTGTCATACAGTCACCATGAATATAACCACCATCATAAAGAGTTTTTAAAAGCATTGGTACACCACCTGCTAACCACATATCTTTTGCAACATATTTTCCACCTGGTTTTAAATCTGCAAGATAGGGAGTTTTTTTAAATATTTTTGCAACATCCATTAAATCAAATTTAATTCCAGCTTCATTTGCAATAGCTGGTAAGTGTAATGCTGCATTAGTTGAACCACCAGTTGCAGCAACTATTGTTGCAGCATTTTCTAAAGCCTTTCTTGTAACGATATCTCTTGGTTTAATTTTTTTAGCAAGTAATTCCATTACCATTCTTCCACTTGCTTTTGCATACTTATCTCTTTCCTCATATGGTGCTGGTGTTCCTGCTGAATAAGGTAAAGCTAAACCAATTGCTTCTGAAACGCAGGCCATAGTATTAGCTGTAAATTGTCCGCCGCAAGCTCCGGCTGTAGGACATGCAACTAATTCTAATTTTCTTAATTCTTTTGCTGACATTTGACCTGAAGAATGTTTTCCAACAGCTTCAAAAACATCTACAACAGTTACATCTTTTCCTTTATATTTTCCTGGAAGTATTGATCCGCCATAAATAAAAACACTTGGAACGTTTAATCGAACCATAGACATCATCAAACCTGGTAAAGATTTATCACAACCTGCGATACCCACTAATGCATCATAACAATGACCTCTAACAGTAAGTTCAGCACTATCTGCTATCACTTCTCTAGAGATTAATGAAGATTTCATTCCTTCATGGCCCATTGCTATACCGTCAGTAACAGTAATTGTACAAAATTCTCTAGGTGTTCCACCAGAAGCTCTAACACCCTTTTTGACTGATTGAGCTTGTCTCATTAAGGCAATGTTACAAGGAGCTGCCTCATTCCACGTTGATACGACACCGATAAATGGTTTAGAGACATCTTTTTCAGTTTCACCCATTGCATAATAAAAAGAACGATGGGGCGCTCTATCTGGACCTAGGGATGTGTGTCTACTTGGTAATTTTTTTTTGTTAAACTTCCGCATTATAAACTTTCAATTGTTAGAGATATTTTTTTGATATCATTTTTTAGATTACTATAGTTAGTTTTTTCTTGTTGAACAATATTTTTTGGTGCCCTTTTTACAAAACCTTTATTTGATAATCGTTGTGAAATCTTATCTAATTCTTCCTGGTATTTATTCTGTCTTTTCTGTAAATTTTCTTTGATCAAATTCAAATCCACATTTTCATCAAAATAAATCTTAAAAATATCACCAGAAATAACAAGTGTAGCAGCAGGTTTGTTTTGATCTTTATCAAAAAAATTATTTATACGACCAAGTTTTTTCAGAACCACCTCATTAATATTCATCAAAGATTTATTTTTTTTTGCTATCTTATTTAAGGATATATCTACAAATGAACCAGGGCTTACATTTAGTTCGTTTTTAAACGATCTTAGTTCTGAAATGATATTGATAATCTTTTCTACATCTTTTCTAGATTGGTCTTTTTTTACTTTGCCAGATGGCCAGTTTTTATACATAAGAAAATTTTTATTTGATTTATCAAACTTATTTTTTAACCATATTTCTTCGGTTACAAATGGAATAAATGGATGAAGCATTACAAGTATTTGTTTAAAAATATAAGCAGATACTTCTTTCACTTCTTTTTGGGCTTTTTTATCGTCAGAATAAAGAATTGTTTTTGAAAGCTCGATATACCAATCACAATAAGAATGCCAAGCAAACTGATAGGCATTTTTAGCAGCCTCATCAAAACGATAATCCTCAATGTTTTTTTGAATTTTGTCCTTAATTTCTATTAATTCAGAATAGATCCATTTGTTTATATTTAATGTTGTTTTTGGAACTTTATCAGTCTTACTAAAATCACATTTATTTGTTATGAGAAAATTATTAGCATTCCATAATTTATTTAAAAAATTCCTGTAACCTTTAACTCTATCTTCAGAAAGTTTTACATCTGTTCCTGGCGATGCCATTGATAATAGAGTAAATCTTAAAGCATCCGCGCTATATTTTTCTATTAAATCTAAAGGGTCAATTACATTACCTTTAGACTTTGACATTTTTTGTCCTTTTTCATCTCTTACAAGTGCATGAACATATATATCTTTGAAAGGTTCTTTATTTAAAAATTCCATTCCAAACATCATCATTCTAGCAACCCAAAAAAAGATAATATCAAAACCTGTAACTAAAACTGAAGTAGGATAAAATTTCTTAACAAAATCTTTTTTATCAGGCCAACCTAATGTTGCAAAGGGCCATAATCCAGATGAAAACCATGTATCCAAAACATCTGGATCTCTTGTTATCGCAACATCTTTTTTATAAAATTTTTTAGCTTGTTTTTTTGCGTCTGTTTCATTTATTGCAACAAATATTTTTTTATCAGGTCCATACCATGCTGGAATTTGATGACCCCACCATAGTTGTCTAGAAACACACCACGGTTCAATATTGTTCATCCATTGAAAATAAGTTTTAGACCAATTAGTTGGAAAGAAATTTGTTTTTTTTGATTTAACAATCTTTTTTGCTTTAACAGCTAATTTTTTTGCATCAACAAACCATTGTTCAGTTAAAAAAGGTTCTATAACTGAATTAGATCTATCACCGTAGGGAACTTTATTCTTAATATTTTCTTCTTTAACAAAAAAATCTTTTTCCTTAAGTTCTTCTAATAACTTTTTACGAGCCTCAAATCTATCAAGACCTACATAATCCTGTGGCGCGTTATCATTTATTTTTCCTTCTTCAGTAAATACATTTATGATATCTAATTTGTTTCTTTGACCTACATCATAGTCATTGAAATCGTGTGCAGGTGTAATCTTTAATGCACCTGTTCCTTGTTCAGGATCTGCATAGTTATCTTTAATAATCTTTATTTTTCTTCCAACTATTGGGATTGTGACAGTTTTGCCAACATATTCTTTATACCTTTTATCTTTTGGATTTACTGCTATCGCTGTATCTCCAAGCATAGTTTCGGGCCTTGTTGTGGCAATTGTAATGAAATCTGAAGAATTTTCGATTGGATATCTAATATAATATATTTTAGAGTTCATTTCTCTTTGATCAACTTCTAAGTCTGAAATTGCTGTTTTAAGTACAGTATCCCAATTAACCAATTTTTCAGCTTTATAGATTAATTTCTTTTTATGTAATTCAACAAAAACCTTTATTACAGATTTGGATAAATTTTCATCCATGGTAAATGCATTTCGTGACCAATCACAAGAACACCCAAGTTTTTTTAATTGATTAATTATGATATCTCCATACTCATTCTTCCATTCCCATACTTTTTCAATAAATTTTTCTCTACCAAGACTATTTTTATTCAAATTTTCATTTTCTAATTTTCTTTCAACAAGAGCTTGCGTTGCAATACCTGCATGATCTGTACCTGGTTGCCATAATGTTTCATAATTATTCATTCGATAATATCGAACCAAGAAATCCTGAATTGAATTGTTTAAAGCATGCCCCATATGTAAACTTCCAGTCACATTTGGAGGTGGAATTACAATAGAAAATTTTTTTGAGTTTTTTTGAGGTTTAAATAATTTGTTTTTCTCCCAATAAGCATAAATTTTATCTTCTACTTTAGAATGTATATATTTATCGCTTATCATGGGTTTAATTAGTTTATAATTTAATAATCTAAATTAACAATAATCAAATTAGATCGTTATTTAATAGACTAATTGTAAATATTTAATATAAAACCCTTGTAGCTATCATCTAAGACATAGGGCAACGTGGCGGAATGGTTACGCAGAGGATTGCAAATCCTTGTATCCCGGTTCGATTCCGGGCGTTGCCTCCAAAAAAAATCTTGTTTTAGTTTTAAAAAAAAGTAAGTTGAGATCTTTAATATTCCTCGGTAGCTCAGTTGGTAGAGCAGTTGACTGTTAATCAATTGGTCGCAGGTTCGAGTCCTGCCCGAGGAGCCATATTGATTATACAGCTTTCGAAATATTACTATTTACTTGTAAAGACTTATTGAATTTTAATTTTTGATCAGAATTAAGTTCTGAATACAATTTTACTAAAAAATTATAGTTTACATTCATGTGACCTTCTTTTGATCTTTCCATGTTAATTAAATATTCTGAAAAATCTTCAAAAAAATAGTTTATTGGAACTTTTAAATAATTTGAAAGTTGAAGTAATCTCAAAGAACTTACTCCATTTGTTCCTTTTTCATATTTTTGTATTTGTTGAAACGTTACGTTAATTGCTTTTGCTACTTTTGTTTGAGTTAAACCTAGGGCTAATCTTCTTAGTTTAAGCTTATTACCTAGATGCTTATTAAAATTATCTTCCATTAAGACCCCTCTTAATTTTTTTTAAAAACTTATTCAACTAGGTTTTGATACCTCCTGCAACAATAAATTTATTTATTTTTAATAAAATTTGAGGATAGTCAAATCTCATGTCAAGCATTACTTATGCTATTAATTGAGAAATTTTGCTTGATTATTTTGACATCTATAGTATCTGGCTCAAAAAAAGCTTGGTCCTATCGCTCTTCGGATTAGCAAAAAATTCCTTAGTATCAGCTTTTTCAACGATCATACCTTCATCCATAAATATCATTTGATCAGCAACTTCTTTTGCAAAACCCATTTCATGTGTAACAACTATCATTGTCATTCCTTGTTTTGCTAAATTAACCATAACATCAAGTACTTCTTTAATCATTTCAGGATCTAATGCAGAAGTTGGTTCATCAAAAAGCATTATTTTTGGCTCCATACATAATGCTCTAGCTATTGCAGCTCTTTGTTGTTGTCCGCCTGATAATTGGCCTGGATATTTTTGAGCTTGATCAAGTATTTGAACTCTTTCTAAATGTTTTAAAGCTAATTCCTCTGCATCTTTTTTGGGCATTTTTTTTACCCATATAGGTGCTAACGTACAATTATCTAAAATAGATAAATGTGGGAAAAGATTGAATTGTTGAAAAACCATTCCAACCTCTGCTCTAATTTGTTCTATATTTTTTGTATCCTCAGTAAGCTCTGTTCCATCAACAACTATATTTCCTTCTTGATGTTCTTCCAGTCTATTAATGCATCTAATTAAAGTTGATTTACCTGATCCAGAGGGACCACAAACTACAATCTTTTGTTTTGGTTTTACTTCTAAATTTATTCCTTTGAGCACTTGGAAATCACCGAACCATTTATTCATGTTATTTATTTGAATGATATTTTCTGACATAAATCTTATCTATCGGTTTTATATTTTTGTTCTAAATTATAGCTATATTTACTCATTGCATAACAAATAATCCAGAAAATTATTGCAGCAAAAACATAACCTTCCATAGCAAAACCTAACCATTTTGGATTAGTTTTAGCTAAATTTAACATTCCAACTATTTCTAACAGACCTACTACAAAAATTAATGGAGTATCTTTTACTAAAGCTAAAAATGTATTTGCAATTCCAGGAATTACTAATTTTAAAGCTTGAGGTAAAATTACAAAAATATGCATTTTCCAGTATCCCATACCTAATGATTTTGCAGCTTCGTACTGACCTCTTGGAAGTGCTTGTAAACCTCCACGAATAACTTCTGCAACATATGCAGCTTCAAATAATGAAATAGCTATTATTGCTCTAACCAACTTATCAATGAAAAAATCCTCTGGTAAAAACATTGGAAACATTACAGCAGACATAAACAACACTGTAATTAAAGGAACTCCTCTCCAAAATTCAATAAACCCAACTGAAATATATCTTATTAAAGGAAAACCTGATCTTCGACCTAAAGCAAAAGCCATACCTATTGGAAAACAGAATATCAAACAGAAAAAAGAAATTATAAATGTTAAAGATAAACCTCCCCAAGCTCCAGTTTCTACCCAATTTAAACCATCCAATTTTCCTAGTTCAATATATTCTTCAAAGAAAATGAAATACTTTAATACGATGTAAAGTAAAATTGGTACTATTAGAAAATAATAAAATCTAAACTTACTTGGTATAAAAAAACCGATTATTATTGATAAAATTGCAGCAATTATTCCATATGAAAAATCAAAAAATACTGGTCCACCTGATATAAAGAAAAATATAAATAAAAAAGCTATTAATGGATAGATTACAACATAATATAAAGTTAAATATTTTTTAAATCTATCAGTAGCAAAATACCCTACAGAGCCAAGCAAAACTAGAGAGATAAATGATAGATTGATTCTCCATTGTTCTGCATTTGGATACATTCCATACATAAATCTTCTCATCCAGACTTTGATATAGGTCCAACATGCCCCAGAACCCGTACAAACATCTTTGGTGTCTCCAGCAAAACTTGCGTCAATTACAAACCAACTGAGTATAGGTGGAAGTGATTTAATAATTATAAATATTATTAATAACGATAAGATGGCATTGAAATTATTAGTATTTATATGTTTGTTTAAAAGATCTAAATTTTTTATACCACTGTATTCTATTCTAATAAAATAAAGACCGATAAAACCAAGTATTAACGGTAATAAAAAACTTAAAAAGTTAGGTAAAAAACCTGTCAAATTTACGTTAAAAAAAGAATTTAGAAAAACATCAAAAATACTAATGAAAAATAGAAATGTACCCAGATATAAAAAGGTATTCAAATTAGCCTTATCAGGTTTTAAAAAATTTACTTTAGACATTATTTCTCCTGAATAGCTATTTTTTTATTATACCAATTCATTAAAATTGATATTGAAATACTTAAAGTTAAATAGGTAAACATTGTAATAGAAACTATTTCAATAGCTTTACCAGTTTGCATTAATGCAGTTCCTGCAAAGACCAAAACTAAATCCGGATAAGCAATCGCTGCTGCTAAAGATGAATTTTTTGTAAGATTTAAATATTGATTAGTAGTAGGTGGAATTATAATTCTTAAAGCTTGAGGCATTATCACAAGTTTCAATACTTGGTTTGGAGTAAGACCTATAGAAGCAGCAGCCTCTTTTTGACCCTTGCCCACTCCTTGAATTCCAGCTCGCACACACTCTGCAATAAAAGTAGCTGTATACAAAGATAAAGATAATGTTAAAGCAATTAATTCTGGAGGCAAACTTACACCACCTTCATAGATAAATGATGTTGTTGCTAGTTGTTTTAAAACTGGAACTTCAAATGAAAGACTTACTCCACCGATTAAAAAACTTAAAAGAGGAAGAATAAATATTAATCCTATTGAAATTAAAAAAACTGGAATTTGTTTTCCCTGACTTTCTTGAACCTTTTTTGCATGAATTCTAATTACGATAATCGCAATTACTGCAGCAACAATTGAATAAAAGAAAATGTTAAAATTTTGCCAAATAAATGCTGGAACATACAATCCCTTTATGGTTAAGAAAAAAACACCAAACATTGCTTCAGCATCTTGTGGTAATGGCAAAGCCCTTAATGCAGCAAAATACCAAAAAAAAATCTGAAGTAATAATGGAATATTTCTGAAAAATTCAACATAAAAAGCTGCAAATTTATTTATTAAATAATTAGGAGATAATCTTGCGACACCAACTATTACTCCAAGAATGGTTGCAATTATTATACCTATAACAGAGACAAGTATTGTATTTAAAAGACCAACTAAATATGCTCTAAAATATGAATGTGATCCATCATATTCTATTAAAGAAAACTGCACATCAAATGAAGACTCTTGAGATAAAAAACCATAACCAAAATCAATACCTCTATTTTCCATATTGATTTGAGCATTGTATGTAAAAAAACCGAAGATAAGTACTACAGCTATAACTGTAATTAATTGAGGAACTATATCTTTAAGTCTAAAATTCACTATATGATTATATATGAGTTTATAAAAAAAAGGGCTAGAAAAATCTAGCCCTTTTTAAATGTTTTAAGCTACAATTATCTTGCAGGTGGAACGTAAAGTATTCCGCCCTTAGTCCATAATTGGTTTGGACCTCTGTCTGGTAAAATTCCAGTGTCAGCTATATTTCTTTTATAACTTTCACCGTAGTTACCAACTTGCTTGATAATTCTTAGGCTCCAGTCATTATCTAGACCAAAAGCAGCACCTAACTCACCTTCAGCTCCAACTAATCTTTTAATAGCTGGATTATCAGAAGTTTTCATTGAGTCTGCATTAGCAGAAGTAATTCCATACTCTTCTGCTTCGATCATAGTATTTAATGACCATCTAACGATATCTTCCCAAACTGCATCACCTTGTCTTACAACTGGTCCTAAAGGTTCTTTAGAAATAGTTTCTGGTAACACAATGTGTTCATCAGGGTTCTTCATTTTAGTTCTTTGAGCAGCTAAACCAGATTTATCAGTAGTGTAAGTATCACATCTACCAGCATCGTAAGCAGCTACAACTTCGTCAGCTTTTTCAAAAGCAACTGGCTCATAAGAAATTCCTTTAGAATTAAAGAAGTCTCTCATATTTAACTCAGTTGTTGTACCAATATTTGTACAAGCTGAGATACCATTTTTGAATTGGCTTGTTGAAGTAATACCTGAACTTTTTCTTACCATGAAACCTTGTCCATCGTAAAAATTTACACCTACGAAAGTAAGTCCGATATCAGCATCTCTAGAAAGTGTCCAAGTTGTGTTTCTAGATAAGATATCAATCTCACCAGAAGTTAAAGCTGTAAATCTCTCTTTAGCACTTAATGGTGTAAACTTAACTTTGTTTGCATCACCTAATACCGCAGCAGCTACCGCTCTACATACATCAACGTCAACACCAGTCCAATTTCCCGCTGCATCAGCATTGGAAAATCCTGGAAGACCTTGAGATACTCCACATCTTACAAAACCTTTCTTTTGAGTGTTTTTAAGTGTTTTTGATTTTTTAGCAGCCATAGTCTCTGTTGTAAAAGCAAACAACACAGCAAATACAGCAACTAAAGAAGTTAATTGTTTTAAGTATTTAAACATTATTCTTCCTTCTGTTATTTATTTGTTAACAAATAATTCAAAACTTCGTTTTGAATATTCATAATTTAACCATGATAAAAAACCCTCTTCAAGAAAAAATTAATTGGATTTAGAAATTTGGACAGATGCCCGTCAAGTAAAATATTAAAAAAAAGTTCAAAATTATCAATAAAAATGGCGCGCCCTGAAGGATTCGAACCTACGACCCTCGGTTTAGAAAACCGATGCTCTATCCAGCTGAGCTAAGGGCGCATTGGAAAATATACATATACAATAATAAACTAATTTTTAAATAAGAATTTTTTAAAAAGTAGTAATATTGTTAATAATTCAATTCTACCGATAATCATGAATAAAATCAGACAATACTTAATAAAAAAATTGAGATTATCAAAATCAAAATCATTTAAACCATAAATAGAGGAATTTACTGTATTCATTAAAGTTAATATAGATAATTTGAATGAACTCTCAAATCCAATGCCACTTATAGTTAATAAAATTGTAAGAATAAAAAGTGACATTATAAAAATAAGAATTGTTAAGAAATATTTATTAATTTCTTGAAAATCAAAATTTATCTTTGTGAATATTAATTTATTTGTGAATACATTTTTCGGCCTACTAAAAGATAAAATTTGGTTCAAAGAATACTTTAATAAAGAATAAATCTTTATAAATCTTAAACCTGAACTTGTAGAAAAAAAGGAACCGCCAATGATTACTAAAATTAAGAATAAAAGAGATAAATTATGTTGATCATTTTCTAAGGAAAATCCAATATTAGATATGCTACTAGTTATAGATAAAAAATTAATTGAAAAATCAACATTTAAACTAAAAAAAAGAAAAAAAATACCCGTTATTATAAGAAGGTAAACTAATAAGTGAAAATCCTCATAAAAAAAATTCATGTTCTTTTTTTTAAAAAAAATTAAGTTATAGCTAAAAAAAATACTAAAAAAAGATAACAACATTAATATTGATAAGACTATTATTTGAGTATTATCTTTTAAAATATTTGAAAGATCATTAACTGGTAGAAAACCACCCGAAGATATAAGCGTAAAAGCTAAATTGAGTGAGTTAAAAGATCTTATTGAAAAAAAATTTAAAATTAAAAAAATTAATAATGTCAAACCAGAA
This sequence comes from uncultured Pelagibacteraceae bacterium, assembly GCA_902565935.1. Taxonomy (GTDB): domain Bacteria; phylum Pseudomonadota; class Alphaproteobacteria; order Pelagibacterales; family Pelagibacteraceae; genus Pelagibacter. The sequence continues at coordinate 62,566 of CACFGT010000001.1, read as the reverse complement.
TATAAAAAAAAAATTTTTAAAGCTTGTTTAAAAACTTCTGAACTATCAAAAGATATAAAATTTGTTAAAGTCTTTTTAAAATTTTCATCGTATATATCTATTAAAAAAATTATAGAAAAAAGAAAATATAGGCCTCCGATCCATTGGGTAGAAGATCTCCATAAAATTAAACTTTGATCAATATTTTTGATATTTTCAAAGATAGTAAAACCTGTTGAAGTAAATCCAGAAACTGTTTCAAAATATGAATTAAGCAATGTTAGATTATAAATACTGTAATAAAACGGAATACATAAAATTAATGGAATAAAGATATATCCTAATAAGACAGTTAAAATTTTATCAAATATTGATTGTTTTTTTTCATTAGAATTTAATTTAAAAAAAAGAATAGATATCAAAAAAGATATAATCAAACTCAAATAATAAGTATTTATATTAAGATATAAATTAAAATAATAAGAGTAAATAATATTAAAAAAAGATAAAATTGAAATAAGACCAAAAAAGAAACTTAAATATTTAAGTTGTAATTTTATCATTTATTTAAACAGAACTTAATCTGAAAATATTTTCTACAAAAGAAATTGAGTCCTTTTTGACAATAAAAACAACTCTGTCATCTTTTTTAAAAACAAAATTAGATCTAGGAATAATGATTTTTTCATCTCTTAGTACAGCTCCAATTCGTAACTCATCTGGTAAGCTTAAATTCTTTATTTCCATATTCATTAATTCAGAAGACTCAATTATTTCTGCTTCTATTACCTCATATTCACCATTTGATATGGTATAGGCATTTTCAATTGTTCCCTTATGAACATGTTTTAATATACTTGAAACTGTTGTCATCCTAGGATCGATAAGATCATCAATTTTGAGTGAAGATTGAAGTAAAGAATAATTTGGTTTATTAATCAAAGCCATAGTTCTTTTATCATCAAAATCTTTTTGGTCTTTTGCAAACTTTTCTACAAGAACGCTTACCATCAGATTATCTTCATCATCATTCGTCAATGCTAGTACGGTCTCCGATTCATCTAAATTTGCTTCTGTTAAAACTTCTTCATCTAATCCATCGCCATTAATTATAATTGAGTCATTAAGTTCACTTGCTAAAAATTCTGCTCGTTGTTTATCTTTCTCGACAATTTTAACTCTTATCGTTTCCAAAGTTTCTTCAATATTTTTTGCAAGATTAAATCCAATATTTCCACCACCAATAATCAAAATTTTTTTTGAAATTTTTTCCTCTCTTCCAAAAGCTCTTAAAGTTTCTGCCATTTGTGACGAATTTATAATTACATAAATTTTATCATCTTTTTTAACTGCATCTGTTTTCTTGGGAATAAAGAATTTATCACCTCTATTTATACCGATAATATTAGCTTCTAATTTTGGGTATTTTTTTGATAACTCGTTAAATTTAATATCTATTGATTTGCAATCTTCCTTAATCAAAATTTCAAGTAATTTTATTTTATTATCAGCAAATGGAACACTATCTAAAGCTCCTGGGGCCTCTAATTTACGCTGAATAGATTTAGCTATTTCTCTTTCAGGTGAAATAATCACATCGATTGGTAAGTTTTCTTTATTATATACACCTGAAAATTTAGGATTTAAATAATCTTGAGATCTAATTCTTGCAATTTTTTTTGGAATATTAAAAATTGAAAAAGCTATTTGACAAATTAACATATTAATTTCGTCATTTCTTGTAACAGCTATAATCATATCTGTTTCAACTGCATTCGCTTTTTCAAGAATTGATGGATAAGTAGCCTTTCCCACAATTGCTTTAACATCCAAGCTTTCGTTGATTTTTTGTATATCTTCACTGGATTGATCTATTACTGTAATTGAATGACCTTGCTCACTTAAAAGTTTTGCAATTGTAAAACCTACTCTTCCAGCCCCACAAATAATTATATTCATTAATTAAATTCTTTTATTCCCAAGCCTTTTAATTTACGATGAAGGGCACTTCTTTCCATACCAACAAAGCTTGCTGTTTTTGATATATTTCCATTAAATTTTTTAAGTTGAATAGTTAAATACTCTTTTTCAAATTTTTCTCTAGCCTCTTTAAGAGGGACTGATAAGTTATTTTCAGCTATTTTGTTATCAAAATTGTCATTTTTTAAAGACTCTTTGATGATAATTGAAATTTTCTCTCTATTTTCTGGCTGTAAAATTGCAATACGTTCAATAAGATTACGCAATTCTCTTACGTTTCCATGCCAATTATGATTAAGAATATAACTATCATTGTCATCAATAGCTAAATTCTTAATACCGTAGTTTTCAGAAATTTTCTTTGAAAAATATTCTATCAATAAGGGAATATCTGAAATTCTGTCATTTAAAGGTTTTATGTTAATTTCAAAAACATTAAGTCTATGATAAAGATCTTCTCTAAAATTTCCAATTGAAATCTCTTCTTTAAGGTCTTTGCTAGATGAACAAATAATTCTTACATCTACGTTAATATCATCATTTCCATTTAATCTTTTAAATTTTTGATCTGTTAAAACTCTTAATATTTTCGACTGAATATCTAAAGGAATTTCAGACACTTGATCAATTAATAATGTGCCTTGATTAGCTTTTTCTAAAGCACCGTAAGAAATTGAACCATTATTTTTTTCTTCCCCAAATAATTCTAACTCATATTTATTTGCATCTAGTAATGCACCATTTAAAATTATAAATGGTTTATTATTTCTCTTAGATTGTTTATGAATTTTTCTTGCTACTAATTCTTTTCCTGAACCAGATGGTCCATTAATTAAGACTCTGCTTTCTGTTATTGAAATTTTTTCAATTTGTTCCCTAATGTTTGATATATTTTTACTATTTCCTATTAATTCGTATGAATAAAATAATTTTGTTTCATACTCTTTATTTTGTGATTTAAGTTTTAGATTTTCAACCGCTCGTTTTACAAAATTTAACAATCTATTTTGATCAAAAGGTTTTTCAATAAATTCAAATGCACCATGTTTTAATGAGTTTACAGCCATTTCTACATTTGCGTGACCAGTAATTATAATAACTGGTACATCTTTATTTTTGGATTTTATGTGAGTTAATAATTCAATTCCATCATTATCACCCTTATCTAATTTTACATCTAAAATTGCAACATCGGGCATTTTTTTATCAATTTCGGATAAGGCTTGATTGTAATTTGCAGCAATTCTCGTCTTATATCCTGCATCTAAGATTAAATCATTTAAGATGTTTCTTATATCTGAGTTATCATCAACTATTAAAATTTCTACTGACATTTATCCTAAAAGTTATTTCGACTTTTGCTCCATTTTTAATTGGAAAAAATAAAAGTTTGCCTTCATGATCATTTATAATCTTATTAACTATCGATAATCCTAATCCAGTTCCATTTTTTTTTGTTGTGAAATAAGGGTTTAATATATCTTTAACGTTATTTACCTTATCTAATCCTACACCATTATCAATAATAATGACTTTAATATGGTCATTATTATTTAAAATTTCAATCTTAATATTCTTTTCAAAATCATCATTTTTATCAGCTTTTTGTTGAATACTCTCAATTGAATTTTTAATCAGATTGAAAAAAACTCTACTTATTTGCTCTTTATCACAATGCAGTAAAATCTTATCATAATTATTTTTAAAATTTATATTTATACTTTTATCTATTTCTTTTAACAAATTAATATTTTCATTAAGAATTTTGATAAGATCGTTATCTTTCAAAATTGGTTTTGGCATTCTTGCAAAATCTGAAAATTCGTTAACTAAATTTTCAATTTGTTTAATTTGATTATTTATAATTTTCAAATTTTCTTTAAAATTTGATTGATCAGTTTCAACTATTTTATTTAAATATTTATCTTTTATTCTATCAATAGTTAATTGTATTGGTGTCAAAGGATTCTTAATTTCATGAGCTAATTTTCTAGCTAAATTACTCCATGCTTCATGTCTCTCGTTAATTATCAATTTTTCTTGCTGATTTTTTAACTGATCAGTCATCATGTTAAAATTTTTATTCAAAATTTCTAAGTCTTTATCAGTCTTAATCTCAGGAACTTTAACTTCTAAATCACCTTTACCGATTGCTGTAGAAGCTAATATAAGATTATTAATCGATCTAAAAAAACGAGAAGAAAATCTTATAGCGATTGTAATAGATACGAATAGTAATAAAGTTACTATTATAATATAAATAATTGCAAAAGAAATAGTTATACCCGTACTTCTTTCCTCAACATTATAATAGAAATTAATTGCCTCTTGAGACTCGTTTAGATAGTTAGAGATATTTTTATCTAAATTTTTAACCACATATAAAAATCTATCCTCAAAAGATTGTAACCGCATTATTGCAGCAGAAATATTTTCTGGCGCATTCACTATTTTTAAGGGACGATCATCATCTAAAACTAAATTTAATGCTCTATCAACAGGAGGAATATATTTTTCAAACGGTTCACTAGAAAATAAAACATTCTTATTTTTATCTATTATATGTATTGCATCAACATCTCTGATTAATTTTTGTGTTCTAAGAAACCTTAGATACTCATTAAGATTATCATTAAGAAATTTAGAGCTTTTATTTGTATCAAATGCTATTAAGATTATATCTGCTTCAATTTTATCTCTTACTTCTTGAACATAATTCTTAGCTAATTCATACGAATTATTTACTACTGTTGTTACTTTTTTATCAAAATATTTTTCCAGAGCAAAAGAAAATAGAAATAAAGAAAAAACTGAAATCAAAATGGACGGAATTAATGTAAACAACGAAAAATACGTTATGTATCTTTTATTAGATGAAAGTCCATCTCTATCAATATCATTTTTGATAGATCTTTTGATTTCGTTAAAAATAAAAATAAATAATAGAAATAGTAAAAAAATATTTGAAATTAATAGATATTGTAAATTTTTTTCATTAAGTTCTATGAAACCTCGATCAATAAATGTTAAAAAAGTTAAAAAACCTACAATAAGTGTGATAGTAGATAGAACAATAATGAATATATTTTTTTTCAAAAATTCTAACATAATTTAGAATTATAGCATTTAAACAAATGAACAACTATTTTGTAATATTAGCAGCAGGAAAAAGTAAGAGATTTCATAGAAAATTAGCTAAACAATTCTATAAATATAAAAATAAAGAAATTATTGATCACTCGGTTCAAAAATCTTTAGATTCAAATCTATTCAAAAAGATTTTAATTGTTACTAGTAATATTAATCATCTTAAAAAGAAAAAATATCCAAAAATTGTAAGTTTAATAAAAGGAGGCAAAGAACGATCAGATTCTTCTTTAATCGCTTTAAAATATCTAAAAAAATATAAACCAAGAAATGTTTTTATACATGATGCAGCAAGACCAAATTTCTCTATTAAATTGCTAAAAAATTTAACAAAAAATTTAAAAGTAAATAAAGCAGTCATTCCAGTAATCCCATCAAGAGACTCGATAAAATATAAGATCAAAAATCAAATATTTAATCTAAATAAAAAAAAATCTTTTTTAACTCAAACTCCACAAGCATTTAGATTTGAAGATTTATATAAACTTGCAATTAAAGAAAAAAACAAAGTAAGTGATGAAGCCTCTTTTTATCTAAATCAAAATTTAAAAGTAAAATTTATAAAAGGTGAAAATCAAAATAGCAAAATTACATACTTAGATGATACTAAAATGTCAAAAACATATTATGGTATTGGTTTTGATATCCATAAATTAATTAAAAATAAAAAACTTTTTCTAGGTGGAATAAAAATTCCTTTTCATTCAGGGCTTAAAGGACACTCAGATGGGGATGTAATTTTACACGCTATAATTGATGCAATTTTAGGCGCTACAAGAAGAAAAGATATTGGAACTTATTTTCCAAATGCAAAGAAATTTATGAACATTAGATCACCAAAAATGTTGAAACCTATTATAGAAAATCTTCATAAATCTAATTTTTTAATAAATAACCTTGATATAAATCTAATTTGTGAAAAACCTAAAGTTTCAAAGTACCGAAATAGAATAATCAATTCGCTATCAAAACTGGTAAATTTGGATAAAGATCAAATTAATTTGAAAGGTAAAACTGTAGAAAAATTAGGTTTAATAGGAAAAGAAAAAGCTATTGCTTGTGAAGTGATAGTTTCAATTTTTAAGAATGATTAGAACTTTAAATACATTATTTGTTACAATGTGCGGTCTAGGAAAAGTTCCTAAAATTCCTGGCACTTTCGGTTCATTAGCTACAGTAGTATTACTTTATATTTTTTTTCATGTATTAAACTTAACTTCAAAAGTTATATTTATTGGTTTGATGATAATATTTATTTTATCTTTTTTATCAGTTGCATTTCATATCAAAGATAATGATAACAAAGATCCAAAAGAAATTATTATAGATGAATTAATTGGTCAATCTATACCAATTTATCTTTATGAAATTTCACATGGAACTGAAAAATCTCCTGATGAAGCAATAATTTTTTATTTTATTTGCTTTATACTATTTAGATTTTTTGACATATTAAAACCATTTCCAGTAAGCTATTTTGACAAAAATTACAAAAACAGTTTTGGTGTAATAATGGATGATGTTTGCGCAGGTTTTTATGTTGTATTATCATTGATTTGTTTTATGGTTTTAAAGAGTTATTTTATTTAATGAAATCTTTAATAAAACTATTAATTAAAAAAAAAATTAAAGTTTCATTTGCTGAGTCATGTACAGGTGGATTACTTGCAAGCACAGTTACTTCGATAAATGGTGCATCAAAAGTATTTAGTTTAGGTTTAATTACATATTCTAATCAATCAAAAATTAAAGTTTTAAAAGTTAATAAAAATATTATTAAAAAGTACGGTGCTGTGAGTTTCGAATGTTGTAAATCCATGGTAAATAACTTAGCTAAAATCTCAAAAGCTAATATAAATATTTCCATAACAGGAATTGCAGGACCTAAAGGTGGTACAAAACAAAAACCTGTAGGTTTAGTTTATATTGGTATTAAAAAAGGTAATAAAATTAAAGTAAACAAGTATTTATTTAAAAGTCAAAAAAGGTCCTCGATACAAAGGGCTACTGTAAAAAAGGCTTTAGATTTAATTCTTAGAGCTACCAAATAAATCTTTAGCTCTTTTTTGAAAAGCGTCAGCTATTCTTTCTAATCCAAACTGAAAAGAGACAACCATTAAAGAATTTAAAAATTTGTTTTTAATTTCAAAATCTATATCAAATGTTACTTCGGTAATTCCATTCTTCTTATCCGTAAATGTCCAATTATTTGATAAGTGATTTAAAGGACCGTCAATATTTTTAACAAAAATAGTATCTTTTACTTTGTTAAAGACTACATCACTTTTATAAGTATCTTTAAATGGTCCTTTTCCAATAGTAAGATCAGCAATTATTTTATTCAAATCACCTTCATTTTTATTTTCATAAATTTTTGCATCAAAACAAAAAGGAACAAATTCAGGGTATTTTTCAATATCTAATACTAATTTTATTAAATCATCCTTTTTACATTCAATTAATCTCTTAACTGAAGCTTTTGGCATTAATGATTATTAATTCTATTACGTTGAAGTTGTGCAAAATCTTCATCAGCATGGTAAGAAGATCTAGTTAAAGGTGAAGATGAAACCAATAAAAAACCTTTAGATTTTGCAATACTTGCAAATTCTTCAAACTCTTGTGGAGTATAATATCTATCTAGAGGAAAATGTTTTACTGATGGCTGAAGGTATTGACCAATAGTTAAAAAGTCTACATCAGCTGATTTTAAATCGTCCATCACTTGTAATATTTCATCTCTTGTTTCACCTAAACCAACCATCATACCTGACTTGGTAAAAACTTTTTTATTTATTCTTTTTGCATTTTTTAAAAGTTCTAAAGATGCAAAATACCTCGAACCAGGTCTTACTTTTAAATAAAGACTAGGCACAGTTTCAATATTATGATTGAACACATCAGGGTTTGCCTCTAATACTTTTTTATAAGCCTCACCTTTTCTCAAAAAATCTGGTGTTAAAACTTCAATAGTGGTATTTGGATTTGTTTTTCTAGTTTGAGTAATAACTTCATAAAAATGATTTGAACCACCATCATTTAAATCATCTCTATCTACTGAGGTAATTACCACATGTTTTAAATTTAGTTTTTTAACTGCCTCAGCAATCTTAATTGGTTCAAGTATATCAAGTTTTTCAGGTTTACCAGTTTTAACATCACAAAAAGCGCATGCTCTTGTGCAAGTATCTCCCATAATCATAAAAGTTGCATGTCTTTTACTCCAACATTCAGTTATGTTTGGACAATTCGCTTCCTGGCAAACAGTTACAAGATTATTATTATTTACTACAGTTTTGGTTAAGAAAAATTCTTTACTATTAGTAAGTTTAGATCTGATCCAATCAGGTTTTTTTTTGATTGGATTAACTGGATTTTTTTGTTTTTCAGGGTGTCTAATTTTCATTGATTTTTAATAATATAAATTTTTTCATTTTTTTTTCCAAATAAGAGTCTTTCTCTAATTAAAGTTTCAATATAATCAAGATTTAGATTGTCACTTAATAACGAATTCTTGAAATCCAAGTCTTTAATTTGATTTTTAAGTAATGATTCTTCAGCCTTTAGTGTATTCAACTGATCTTTTTTTTCAAAATAAGAGATAAGGCCTCTTTCACCTGACAAAAGATTAAAGAAAAAGTAAAAAATTAAAAAAGTTATAATTAGCAAAAAATAATTTTTTTTTAATTTTTGAAGCATTAATGAATTTTATTCATTATAGCTTTTTTGCCAAGTTCTTCTTCTATGCGTAATAATTGATTATATTTAGCCACTCTCTCAGATCTTGCTAGAGATCCTGTTTTAATTTGATTAGAATTAGTACCTACTGCTAAATCAGCAATAAAAGTATCTTCTGTATCACCAGATCTGTGAGAAACAATTGTTTTAAAACCAATTATTTGAGCAAATTTAATCACATCAAGAGTTTCTGAAACAGTGCCAATTTGATTTAGTTTTATCAAGATAGCGTTTGATGAAATATTCAAGAAACCTTTTTTTAATCTTTCAAGATTTGTAACGTAAAGATCATCCCCAACTATTTGGACTTGGTTTATTGTTCTCATAATTTTGCTCCATGATATCCAATCATTTTCTGCAAAAGGATCTTCTAATGATTTAATTTTATATTTTTTAACAATCTTACTGTATTCTTTTATAGATTTTTCAGCTGATATGTATTTTTTTGAATGAATAGAATATCTATTTTTTTTGTATAACTCGTTTGCAGCAACATCTAAACAAATAGATACATGTTTGCCATTGATAAAACCTGACTTTCTTATTGCGGAAACAATTAAGTCTAAAGCTTGATTATTGTTGCTAATCATTGGGGCAAAGCCACCTTCATCACCAACAGAAGTAGATAATTTTCTTTTTTCTAATAGTTTACTTAAATTTTTTACAACTAAGAAACACATTCTCATAGCTTCTGAAAAACTTTTTGCTTTATCAGGCCTGATCATAAATTCTTGTATTCTTAAACCATTATTGGCATGAGCCCCACCGTTTATGATATTCATCATTGGATAAGGTAATTTAAAATTTTTTTTTATCAAAAAATTTTTATATAGAGGAATATTTTTTTCTTTTGCAGAAAGTTTTTTAACTGCCATAGATACTGCTAAAATCGCATTAGCACCTAATTTGTTTTTTTGTTTTGATCCGTCTAAATTGATCATGATAGCATCAACTCTTTCTTGATTATGAACATTTTGTCCTTTTAACTTTTTTGAAATTTTTTTGTTAATTGAGTTTACAGCACTTAAAACGCTCTTACCTAGATATCTTTTATTACTTTTATCTCTTTTTTCAAATGCTTCGTATGTTCCGGTTGAAGCACCTGATGGACATATTGCTTTAGCACTATTATTTTTTGTAAACACCTCAGCCTCGACAGTTGGATTTCCTCTGCTGTCAAAAATTTGACGACCCTTTACTTTTAGAATTTTACTCACAATTTTTTTATTAAATTATCAATATCAGTAAGTTGATTTAATAAATTTTCCAATTTATCAAGTGGCACCATATTTGGTCCATCTGATGGAGCATTGTCTGGATCTTGATGGGTTTCAATAAATACTCCTGCAACACCTACTGCTACAGCTGCTCTTGCCAAATATTCTACAAATTCTCTTTGTCCTCCACTTTTTTCTCCAAGACCACCAGGTTGTTGAACTGAATGTGTAGCGTCAAAAATAACTGGATAGCCATTCTTAGCCATTATTGGTAACGATCTCATATCTGAGACGAGGGTATTATAGCCAAAACTTGCGCCCCTTTCTGTAACTAAAATATTTTTATTTCCAGAGTCTGAAATTTTTTTAGTTACATTTACCATATCCCATGGTGCTAGAAATTGTCCTTTTTTTACATTTATAATTCTATTAGTTTTTGCAGCAGCGATTAATAAATCAGTCTGTCTGCATAAAAATGCTGGTATTTGAATTACGTCAACATGATCTGCAACAATTGTACACTGTTCAATATTATGAATATCTGTCAAAATTGGAATTCCAAACTCTTTTTTAATTTTATCAAAAATAGGTAAAGACGCTTCCAGACCCGCTCCTCTTTTACCCTTTAGGCTTGTTCTGTTAGCTTTATCAAATGATGTTTTATAAATAAACCCAACTTTAAATTTATTTGTAATTTCCTTAATTTTTCCAGCCATATCCATAGCATGCTGTTCTGTTTCAAGTTGACATGGACCAGCAATAATACAAATTTTATTATCATTTGAGATTTCTATTTGTCCACAATTTACTTTTATATTATTCATTTGTAATTTTTTGATGCCTTAATAAATGATGAAAATAAAGGATGAGGTGATAAAGGTCTAGATTTAAATTCCGGATGAAATTGAACTCCAATAAACCATGGGTGGTTTTTTAACTCAATTATTTCTGGTAAAGTATCATCTGGAGATAAACCTGAAAAGATCATACCTTTTTTTTCAAATCTATCCTTAAAATTAATATTCACCTCGTATCTATGACGGTGTCTCTCCTCGATCATTTTTTTTCCATAAATTTTTTTTATCATTGAATTTTCTTTTAATTTAGCCTCATATGAACCTAGCCTCATAGTTCCACCTAATTCTTTGTCTGTGCCTTTAATAACTTTTCCATCTTTATTCCACTCATTTATTAAACCTATCACAGGTAAACCATTTTTATTAAACTCTGAAGATGTGGCCTTTTTAAGATTTAATACATTTCTTGCGAATTCAATAATTGCCATCTGCATTCCATAACATATGCCTAAAAATGGAATTTTATTTTTTCTAGCATATTTTATAGCCTCAATTTTACCATCGGTGCCTCTTTTTCCAAATCCACCTGGAATTAAGATACCAGAAATACCTTTAAGCCTAGATTTAATTTCATTTTTTTTTAATTTTTCTGAATCAATTCTAACCAAATTAATTTTTACCTTATTTTCTATACCTCCGTGAATTAGTGCTTCATCTAGTGATTTATATGCATCTTTAAGCTCAACATACTTTCCTATAATAGCTATATTAATTTGTTTTTTAGTTTTTAAGATTATTTGAGTAATTTTTTTCCAAGGATTTAAATTAACAACTTTTTTTGATCTTAAATTGAAATAATTAAGAACTTGTACATCTAATTTTTCTTTGGAAAAACTTATTGGTGCCTCATAAATTGTTTTAACATCAACTGTTTCAATGACATTTTTAATGTGAACATTGCAAAATAACGAAATTTTTTTGCGGTGTTCTAATGGTATTGGTCTTTCGGATCTACAAATAATTATATCAGGTTGAATTCCTATGCTTCTTAATTCTTTTACAGAATGTTGTGTGGGTTTTGTCTTTATCTCATCAGAAGATTTTAAATATGGAACAAGAGTTAAATGAATAAATAATACATTTTTTTTGCCAATATCATTAGCAAATTGTCTTATAGCCTCAACAAACGGTAAACTTTCTATATCTCCAACAATTCCTCCTATTTCACAAATAATAAAATCTTCTTTAGAAGAGTCATTTTTAATAAACTCTTTAATTCGATCTGTGATGTGTGGAATTACTTGAACAGTCTTACCTAAATATTTACCTTTACGTTCTTTCCTAAGAACATCATTATAAATTTTCCCAGTCGTGATATTGTCAGATTTTTTGGCTAATACACCTGAAAATCTCTCATAGTGACCAAGGTCAAGATCTGTTTCTGCTCCATCATCAGTAACAAAAACTTCACCATGTTGAAATGGGCTCATTGTACCTGGATCAACATTTAAATATGGATCTAATTTTCTTAATCTAACTTTAAATCCTCTTGATTGAAGCAAGTATGCTAGGGATGCTGAAGAGAGACCTTTGCCTAATGAAGAAACCACGCCGCCCGTAACAAAAATATATCGCGCCATGGAAGTATCTTATAGCGAATAAAAAAGTAAATGGAAAGTATTAATTATTATTTTCTGGAATTTCGGGCGTATCCTCTGTTTTTTCCTCAACAGTATCAAGAACTGAAGAAGTGGGTGCTAAATCACCTCTAGATATAATTGTTAAACCTAAACTGCAAATAATAAAAAGCATAGCAACAATTGCTGTTGCTTTTGTCATAAAATTACCTGCTGTTCTCGAAAACATAAAACTTTCTTGAGAAACACCAATACCTAAAGCGCCGCCTTCAGATTTTTGCATCAAGACCAAAATGACTAGAATAAACGCAAGTATAATATTCAAAATTAACAATATATTTTCCATGGTGGCTTAATTATATGTTTTTTTGATTATATCAATAAATTTTTTAGAGTCTTGAGAAGCTCCCCCCACTAGAAAACCATCTATATTATCAATAATTTTTAATTGTTGAATATTTTTTGGATTTACCGAACCGCCATATAAAATTTTAACTTTTTTCATTTTTTTTTTTATAAAAGCTATTGTCAAAAACAAATCTTTTATTTTTGGGATTAAACCAGTTCCAATAGCCCAAACAGGTTCATAAGCAATAATTATATTTTTTTTTGTTTTTATATTTCTTAACCCATTTTTTATTTGTTTAGATAATATTTTTTTTGTAATTTTTTTTCTTTTTTCCTTTAAGGATTCACCTATACAAAAAATCACTTTTAATCCTATTTTTAAAGAAGTTTTTATTTTACGATTTATCAATTTATCATCTTCGCCATCTCTTCTATTTTCTGAATGACCAATAATCACATATTTAGCACCTACACTTTTTAACATTGAAGGATTTACTGATCCTGTAAATGCACCTGGAATTTCTGCTTCATGACAATTTTGAGCACCAACTTTAATTCTTGATTTTTGAAGTTTTTTAGACATAGGTCTTATCAGAGTGTAGGGAGGACAATAGACTATTTTAATGAACTTATTTTTCTTTAATTTTTTTAAAAATTTTTCTACGTTATGTAATGAATTTAAAGTATTTAAACCACCAAACATTTTCCAATTAGCAATAAAATACATATATTTATTTGTCATATGGTATATTTTAATTTATAGCTTTGTTTTTTATAGATCAATAAATTAATAGGATATGATAAATAGTTTTAGAAATTTTGCCAAAACAAAATTTGCAGGTTTGCTTGTTTTTATAATGATAATCCCATTCGTTTTTTGGGGTATGGGAGGTATGTTTAGTAGTGGAAACACAAATAATGTTGCAAAAATAAATAATAAAAATATTTCTACACAAGATTTTATAAATCATATAAATCAATCAAATATACCAGAGCAAACAATTAGAGAAAATTTAGATAAAGATATTATTGAGGAACTTTTATCAACACTTGTATCGACTACTTTATTAGATTTAGAGGTCAAAGACTTTGATATTTTAATTTCAGAAAATACTTTATTTCAAATGATAAAATCTAATCAAAATTTTCATGATGATAATGGGAATTTTGAAAGAATTAAATACGAAAAGTTTCTTCTCGAAAATAACCAGTCTGCCCCTGGATTTGAAGCTCGATTAAGAAATAGAGAACTTCAAAAAAATTTATTCGATTTTGTTGGAGCTGGAACTGTTTCACCTAATTTTTTGGTAAAAAAATTATATAATGATGAAAATAGAAATCTGGAAGTTGAATTTATCGACTTATCGGTTTTTTACAAAAAAAAATCAGCTATTTCAGATCAAGAATTAGAAAAGTTTGTTAGTGAAAATAAAAATAATCTAAAAGTAGAATATCTTGATTTCGACTATTTAATAATCAATCCTTCAAATTTGATTGGATCTAAAGATTTTGATCAAGCTTTTTTTGACAAAATTGACCAAATCGAAATAGATATTTCAAATGATGTTTCATTCAATAACATTGTCTCAAAATTGGATATTAAACCAATTAAAATAAAAAATTTTAAATTTTCTTCAGAAAAAAATAGTATTGAAAAAAAAATATTCAACTTAAGAACAGTTAAATATGATATTTTTGAAAATGATAATGATTTTATCATTTATAAAATTAGAAAAATAGAAGAAAGAGGCCCAGATCTAAATGATACTGAAACAAGGAATGAGGTGATTGAACTTGTATCTCAGAAAAATAAATTTGATTATAATAGAAATTTACTAGAAAAAGTTACTCAAAAAAATTTTAATGATGATGATTTTAAAAAGCTTGGTCAAAATAGTATCCAAAATTTGAAATTAAATTCAATTAAAGATAATAAAAAATTTGATATTAATTCTGTAGAAATTTTGTATTCTTTGCAAGAAAACTCCTATACTCTAATAAATGATGAACAAAACAATGTTTATCTAGCTAAAATAAAAAAATTCAATGACAAGATAATCAATGAGAATGATGACAAATTTAATGAGTATGTTAATAAGTTAAATTCAAATACTAAAAACAGTATTTTAAAATCATATGATTTATTTTTGAATAATAAATATGATGTTACATTAAATAAAAAAACATTAGAGCGAGTAAAAAACTATTTTAAATGAACATTAATCGAAGCTTTAAAGAGTTCAAGTTTCGACACAGAAACAAAGAAAATCAGATAATCTATTACTCCAAAAAAGTACAAAAAGATGATGAAATATTAAATTTAATTAACAATTTTTTAGATGAAAAAAATAGTTTTATATTCGAGTCTGTAGAAAAAGGAAAAATTAAGGGTAGATATACAATTTTTGGAAAAAATCCGGATAAGATATGGGAATTCAACAATAAAAATTCTTATATAATACAAAATAATATAAGAGTTAAATTAAAAGAGAAACCTGAGATTTTAATTGAGCAAATAATTGAAGATTTTAAGTTTACTACACCTAAGAATTTACCAAAAATTTGCTCTCTTTTATCAGGATATTTTTCTTATGACGCAATTAGATATATTGAAAAAATTCCAAATAATTGTAAAGATGATTTGAAATTACCAGATGTAAGGCTTTTACGCCCAAGAACTTTAATTATTCATGATAACCTTAAAAAAGAAATATTTTATATTCAAAATATTTTTAAAGATGAAAAAATTTTAAATTATCAAAAGAAATATGATCAAGTCAAATCTAATCTTTTCCAATTACTAATTCAATCTTCATTTAAAAGTATTGATTACAAAATAACACAAAATTCAAAAAATTTTTACGTCAAATCGAATACATCAAAAAAGAGATTTATCTCAATGGTAAATAAAGCTAAAAAATATATTAAGTTAGGAGATATATTCCAAGTAGTTTTAAGCCAAAGATTTGAGGCTAAACTTACAAAAAAACCAATTGAAATTTATAAAAAACTTCGAATTACTAATCCCTCTCCTTTTATGTTTTACTTCAATTTCAGTGATTTTCAAATTATCGGTGCTAGTCCAGAAATCTTAGTAAGACTTAGAAATAATGAAATTACAATAAGACCAATTGCAGGAACAAGGCCAAGAGGCAAAACCAAAAAAGAGGATCTTTTTTATGAAAAAGATCTTATCAAAGATAAAAAAGAACTTTCTGAGCATTTAATGCTCTTAGACTTAGGGAGAAATGATACGGGAAAAGTTTCTAAGATAAACACTGTAAAAGTGACAGAAAGTTTTATAATTGAAAAATACTCACATGTTATGCACATAGTTTCTAATGTAATAGGAAAATATAATAGGAAATTTTCTAGGTTTAAATCACTTCTTGCTGGTTTTCCAGCAGGTACTGTATCAGGAGCACCTAAAATTAGAGCCATGGAAATAATTGATGAGCTAGAAAAAACAAAAAGAAAAGTTTACGCTGGTGGTATTGGTTATTTTTCCGCTAATGGTGAATTTGATACATGTATAGCTTTGAGAACTGCAATAGCAAAAAAAAATAAATTTTATGTTCAAGCAGGTGCAGGGATAGTTGCGGACAGTAAACCTGAAAAAGAACATCAAGAAACAGTTAACAAAGCAAAAGCTTTAATTAACGCGTTAAAATGAAAAAAATTATTTTAATAGATAATTACGACAGTTTTACTTTTAATCTTTATCATTATTTATCATCATTAAAAGTAAGTGTTGATGTAATGAGAAATGATAAAATTACGTCGTCCGATATATTAAAGAAAAGATATAGCAAAATAGTAATCTCTCCTGGACCTGGAAATCCAAATCAATCTGGAAATTGCCTAAAAATTGTTAAAACACTCTATAAAAAGATGCCTATACTGGGTGTTTGTTTAGGTCATCAAATAATTGGTCAAGTGTTTGGATCGAAAATCATTCAAGCAAAAAAACTTATGCATGGAAAAACTAGTAAAATCTTTTCAAAAAAAATTGGTATATTGAAAAATCTTCCAACAACATTTGATGCTACAAGGTATCATAGCTTAATTATTGATAAAAAGTCGCTATCAAAAGATCTTGAAATTACTGCTGAAACAGAAAATGGATTGATAATGGGTGTTAGACACAAAAAATATCATGTGCATGGAGTGCAATTTCACCCTGAAAGTATTAAAACAAAGTTAGGTATTAAAATTTTAAAGAACTTTATTAAAATTTAAAATTAATGAAACAATTTATAGAAAAAATTAGGAATAAAGAAAATTTAACTTTCGATGAAAGTAAGGCTGCTTTTGAGTTATTAATGGATGGTAAAGCAGAAGACCATGAAATATTTGACTTTTTAACACTTTTATCTGCTAAGGGCGAAGTTTCAGATGAAATAGCTGGAGGAGTGTATGTACTTAGAAATAAATCTAAAAGAGTAAGTGTAAAAAATTGTATTGATACATGTGGTACTGGTGGTGATGGCATGAATACACTTAATATATCTACAGCATCAGCATTGTTACTTTCGAGTATGGGAGTCAAAGTAGCAAAACACGGAAATAAAGCAGTATCCTCAAAATGTGGTTCTGGTGATGTACTGGAAGCTTTAAATATTAAAATAAATCTAGAGCCAAAAGAAATTGAAAATCAAATCAACAAAAATAATTTTGGTTTTATGTTTGCACCAAATTATCATAGTGCGATGAAATTTGTCGGTCCAACAAGGAAAAAAATTGGAAAGAGAACTATATTTAATATGATTGGACCATTAAGTAGCCCTGCTTTAGTAAAGAGACAAGTAGTCGGAGTTTTTGATAAAAAACTTTTAAAAATATTTGCAAACGCTTTAAATAATTTAGATTTAAAATTTGTATGGATTGTTAATAGTGAAGATGGTTTAGATGAAATTTCACCTTACGCCAAAACTAACGTTATGCAATTAAAAGATAATAAGATTTCTGAAATGATTATTGATCCAAAAGAATTAAATGTAAATGCAGATAAATTTGAAAATCTTATTGGTGATAACGCAAAATTTAATGGGAGAAAAATGATAGATATATTTAAGGGTGAGGATAATGATTTTTCTAAATCAGTGTGTTTAAATGCAGCTGCAGGTCTTATAGTTAGTGAAACTTATCAAAATTTTAAAGATGCATACAATGATGCAAGAAAACATATTTTGTCCAGTAAAGTTATAAATCATTTAGCAAAAATACAAAATGACTGAAAATGTTCTTGAAAAGATAATTCAAAATAAAAGAAAGAAGATAATTAATTTAAAAAAGAATATCTCCTTAGACTCATTAAATGGTTTAATTGACCAGAATAAAACATTTATTAATTTTAAACTTAAAATTGAAAATAACATTAAAAATAGTAAATTTTCAATTATTGCCGAAATTAAAAAAGCTAGCCCATCTGCTGGCGTAATAATTAAAGATTATAATCCTGTCAAAATAGCCAATTTATATAATGATAATAAAGCAACTTGTTTATCAGTACTAACTGAGGAAGATTTTTTTTTAGGAAACTTAAAACATATAAGTGAAATTAAAAAAAAGATAAATCTACCAATTCTTTGTAAGGATTTTTTTGTTGATAAATTTCAAATACCACTTGCAAAAAGTTATGGCGCAGACGCAATATTAATCATATTAGCTGGTGTTAGTGAAAACCTTGCAGATGAATTATATGAAGAAGCTTTGAAATTAGACATGTCAGTCATTGTTGAAGTACATACCGTCGAGGAGGCTAAAAGGGCTCTGAAGTTTAAAGATGCTCTAATTGGTATAAATAATAGAAATTTAAAAACATTAAAAACAGATATAAAAAATACTTTTGATATTCATGATGTTTTAATTAATCATTCTGGTCCATTAATTTCTGAAAGTGGAATTAAAACAAAAGATGAGCTTCTAGAATTATCTAAAAAAACTTCAATTAAAACATTTTTAATTGGTGAATCACTTTTAAAAAATTTAGAAAATAACTCTATTTTTTCTGTCCTTTAGTCAATTAATCCCCTATTTTGTTGCTTTTTTTACTATTGTGAATTGAAGAGAACTTTTGTAGAACAGATTTTGTACGATATTTGTTCTTATGCTGACAAAAAAACAAAAAAACTTACTTTTATTTATCAACAAAAAGTTGAGAAGTTCAGGTGTGTCTCCTTCTTATGAAGAGATGAAAGAATCTTTAAATCTTAAATCGAAATCTGGAATACACAGGTTGATCAGTGCATTAGAAGAGAGAGGGTTTATTAAAAGATTAGCCCATAAAGCTAGAGCCTTAGAGGTTATCAAATTACCAGAAACTGCTTCAGCTAACGATATTTATAATAGTTTTTCACCAAGTGTTATCAAAGGTGGCTTAGATGAGGAAAAGCCTTTATCAGATGAGACTGAAGTGCCGGTTTTAGGTAAAATTGCTGCTGGAACTCCTGTTGAAGCTATTCAAAATGAAGTTTCAAGAATACCTTTGCCAAGTAATTTAGAAAAAAATGGTGATTATTTTGGTCTAAAAGTACAAGGGGACTCAATGATAGAGGCAGGAATTCATGAGGGTGATACGGTAATTATTAAGAGAACAAATACAGCTGATAATGGAAAAATTGTTGTGGCTTTAATAGACGAACATGAGGCTATGTTAAAAAGAATTAGAAAAAAAGGTAAAGTTATTGCTCTTGAAAGTGCAAATAAAAACTACGAAACTAAAATTTTTGGCCCAGACAGAGTAAAAGTACAAGGTGTTTTAGTATCTTTATATAGAAACTTCTAAAAAAATAGTCTAAACCATTTTAATGAAAAAAGTAGCAACTAGATTTGCTCCATCACCTACAGGCCCACTTCATATAGGTGGAGTTCGAACTGCATTATTTAATTGGTTATACGCAAAAAATCAAAAAGGTGAATTTTATCTTAGAGTTGAAGACACAGATAAAGAAAGATCAAAAGAAGAATATAAAAACCAAATCATTAAATCTCTTAAATGGATCGGTATAAACTACGATGGTGAAGAATATATTCAATCTAAAAAAATTCAAGATCATACCAAAGTTGCAAATGAATTATTGAAAAGTGGTCATGCATATAAATGTTATTGTTCAAACGAGGAAATAGAAGAACAAAAAAAGAGAGCAAAACAAAAAAAAATTCCTTATATATATAATAGAAAATGGAGAGATAAAAAAGAGTCTGAAGCTCCTAAAGACACAAAGCCAGTAGTTAGATTTAAAAGTAAAATAGATGGAACCTCGATATTAAAAGATTTAGTTCAAGGGGATATTGAAATAGATAACAATACAATTGAAGATTTTATTATTTTGAGAAATGAT
Organism: uncultured Pelagibacteraceae bacterium; assembly: GCA_902565935.1. GTDB lineage: Bacteria > Pseudomonadota > Alphaproteobacteria > Pelagibacterales > Pelagibacteraceae > Pelagibacter. The sequence continues at coordinate 42,380 of CACFGT010000001.1, read as the reverse complement.
GGTACTCCAACTTATAACTTATCAGCATCAGTAGATGACCATCAAATGAATATGACACATATTATAAGAGGTGACGACCATAAAATAAATACATTTAAGCAAATACAAATTTATCAAGCAATGAAATGGAATTTACCGTCTTTTGCACATATACCTTTAATTCATACAATCGATGGTAAAAAATTATCAAAACGAGATAAGGCTTCAACTCTAGATGATTATTCTAAAATTGGCATTATGCCAGATGCTCTTAGAAATTATCTTCTCAGATTAGGATGGTCTTATAAGGATAAAGAAATCTTTACATTAGATGAAAGTGTAAAATATTTCAATCTTGAAGGTATTGGAAAATCACCCTCTAAACTTGATATGAGCCGAATATTATCAATGAATGAACATTATATTAAAAATATAAACGAAAATGATTTATTTGTTCAATTCTTAGATTATTGTAAAATTTTCAAAAAAGCGATTTCTAATGATAAAAGTGAAAAAATCAAAAATTCACTTACTTTTTTAAAAAATAAAGCAAAAACTTTGGAAGATATATTTAATAACGGTCAATATATTCTTCAAGAAGAAGTAAATTTTAATAAAGATGACTTGAAACTAATTGATAATAAAGCAAAAAAAGTTATTTCAGAATTTAAAAAAGAGTTGATTAAAATAGACAAGCTAAGAAGAGAAATTTTAGAACCTATAATCAATAATCTTATTAAAACGAATGATACTAATTTTAAGGGTGTTGGTCAGCCTTTAAGAATAGCTCTAACAGGGTCAAAATTTGGACCTGGAATATATGATATAATTATTTCACTTGGTAAAGATGAAGTAACTAAAAGATTAAACAATAAGATATTCACTTAGAATTTTTGCAGCTTCTTCAGCCGATGAACTTTTAGATTTTATTTGATTAAGGGTATGACTACATGTGTCGACTTGTTTTTGTGCAAAAGAGGGATTTTTTAAGAAATAGACAACAGATCTAAATATTTCTTTTGCGTTACACTCATTTTGAAGAAGTTCAGGAATTATTTCTTTATTATTAATAATGTTGATTAAATTAGCAAAATTTACTTTGACTAAAGATTTCATAATTAAAAAATTAATTAAATTAATTTTATATATTATTATTGATGGGACTTTAGCATTACAAATTTCTAGTGAAACAGTACCTGATTTGGCAACAGCAAATATTGAATTAAATAAAATTTCAGATTTTATGTCTTTGTTAGAAACTACTTTTGTATTTTTTAAATTGTGATTTTTTAATTCATCACTTATTTTATTTTCGTTTTCCTCAGTAGAATGAAATATGTAAACATATTCTTCAAATTTAGTATTCATTAATTTTACAAACTCCACTAAAATCGGAAGAAGAGTTTCTAATTCAGATAATCTGCTTCCAGGAAATATAGATATAATTTTTTTTCCTTTTGAAATATTTGATATATCTGTATTGGAATTTTTTTTTTCTAGTAAAGGATGACCTACAAAAGTATTTCTAATATTTTCTTTATCAAAATATTTTTTTTCAAAATTAAATAATAATAAAAAATGATCAACAAATTTTTTAAATTTTTTTACTCTACTTTCTCTCCAAATCCATACTTGTGGTGCCACATAATGAATTATTTTAATATTAGGTTTAATTTTTTTTACTCTCTCTGAAACTCGTAAAGTAAAATCAGGACTATCTACGCTAAATATTATATCAGGATTGAATTTAATTATTTCATTTACAGTAAAATTTATCTTATTTCTTATCTTAAAAATATTTAATATTACACTTGTAAAACCAATATAAGTAATTTCATTTAAATTAAAAATTGATTTTATACCTAATTTTGAAAGATTTGATCCTCCCACTGATAAGTACTCAACATTTTCATTAAGTTTTTTTAAATTTGTAATCACAGTGGATGCTAATTTATCTCCAGAAGCTTCACCTGTTAAGATAAATACTTTTTTCATTTTGCAATTAAAAACATCTTATTTTTGTTTACAAATTTAAAACAATCTTTCCTATCTAAAATGATATTTTGATTTCCTTTAACAACTATTCCTTTTAAATTTTTTAATTTTATATCTTTAAATGTATTAATACCTATAGTTGGCAAATCTACTCTTAAGTCTTGTTTGATTTTTGGAAATTTAATTAAAACTCCATTTTGACTTTTATTCTTTTTAATTGATTTGATAAGTTTTTTTGTTCCACTTCTTGTCTCCTTGATTATAACGTTTTTTCTTACTATTACAGCTTGAACATGATCATATGAGTCAGTTTTTTTCAAAATTTTTATTCCTTTTCTTATATACGATACATCATCTTTATTTGGTTTTATTTTTGAATAGATACCTTTTTTTAATGTAAGTTCGGGATTAAATGAAATTGAACTAATTACCCTAATTTTGTTCTCTAATAAAATTTTTATCAACTCTTTCAATATTGCTGCATCACCCTTTTTAGCTGATTTAATAATTCTAGCTATATAATAAATACCTTTTAGATCTAATTTAAGTTTATTAATTCGTGGTTTGTCAATTTTTCCAGCGAAAATCACTTTTTTACATTTTTTGTTATTTAGCAAATCTAGAATTTTGCCAAATTGACCAATAGAAATATGATAAGAATTAGGATCATTCTTAAATATTTTTTTTTTAGTTAAATCAATAATCAAATATTTAATTTTTTTCTTTTTTAATTTTTTGATAATTAATTTTGGAAAATCTGTTTCACCAAGAAATAATCCAATCATTTTATTTAATTATAGGTGTGCAGATTGGTCTTTTTTTATCTTTACTAATGAAATCAACAACTTCTTTTACAAATCTATTATCTTTAAATGCTCCATTTAAATTATTTAAATTTTCAAATAATTGATTTGATTTAAAAATTTCTTTATAGGCTTCAAGGAGAGTCATAATTTCTTTATTTGAAACATTTTTACGCCTTAAACCAACTACATTAATTCCCTCTAGATAATTTCTATTACCAAAAGATAAACCATAAGGAATTACATCTCTTGATACTCCTGACATTCCTCCTATCATTGCCATTTTTCCAATTCTGGTGAATTGTTGTACTCCACAGTTCCCGCCTATTATGACATCATCCTCAATTTGGGCGTGACCAGCAATTGCAGCATTATTTGCAATCACAGTATTATTACTTATAATACAGTCATGCGCTATATGAACACCAATCATAAGTAAATTTTTGTCTCCTATTTTAGTAACTCCCCCTCCTCCAACTGTTCCAGGATTAGCTGTTACATATTCCCTAATTGTATTATTATCACCAATTATCAGTTCAGTTTTTTCACCCTTGAATTTTAAATCTTGAGGATTACTTCCAATAGAAGCAAATGGGTAAATTTTATTATTCTTACCGATCTTAGTGTATCCAGTTATATTCACATGTGACTGGACTTTCGTTCCTTCGTCAATTTTAACATTTGGTCCAATAACTGAATAAGGTCCAATATCTACATTTGAGGAAATTTTCGCATTATTATCAACTATTGCAGTTTTATGTATCATTTATTTTCTTTTATAAATTCTCTTAAATTTTTTGCAGGATAGCCCATCACTTTTGAATTATCTTCAATATCTTTTATAACTCCACTACCTCCACCGATTTGCACTTTATTCCCGACTCTAATATGTCCTGAAATACCAGCTTGACCTCCTATCATGACATTATCAGAAATAATAGAACTTCCAGCAAATCCAACTTGACCAGCAATAATACAATTATTTCCAATCTTTACATTATGAGCAATATGAATTTGATTATCTAAAAAAGTATTTTTACCAATCACAGTATTTGAAATTGACCCCCTGTCTATCGTTGACCCACAACCAATTTCAGAATTATCTTCAATTAATACTATCCCTATTTGAGGATACCTTGTATTTAGTTTGTTATTTGGAAAAAAACCAAATCCTTTTTTTCCAATCACACACCCATCTAAAATAAAAACATTATCCTTTATTATCGTATTTCTTATAATAACATTTGATCCAATTGAACAATTATTGCCAATAATAACATTTTTTTCAATTATGGTATTATGGCCTATTGAACAATTTTTTCCAATTTTAACATTTTTTCCAATTAAGATATTCTTACCATGTCTAGTATTTTTATTAAAATTTGTTTTAGCAATTTCTTTTACAGTATTATCAAATTCATCGTTAATTGAGTCTGGATAAAAGGCTTTGGTAATTAAAGATACACTTAATAAAACATTTTGAACTATAATCGGAGAACAAGTTGCTGGCAAAAAGTGCTTAAGACTATCAGTTGTAATACAAAAACTAGCTTTTGTAATTGATGCAGCATCGGAATATTTCTTAGAGTGAAAAAAAGTTATATCTTTAGAAGTGGAAAGAATTAGATCTTTTATATCATAAATCTTATAATTTTCTTTTTTTAGCTTTGAATTATTATTGATTAAATCGATAATCTTTTTAATCTTAAACGGACCATGATTTTTAAAAAAAGGATTAATCATTAAAATGATTTAATATCAAATTAAGGAAAAAATACTTATCAAGATTTATTGCTAATTATTTCCTATCAACAATAGTTGCAGACCACAAAGCATCTGCCATTTTTTTTTTATTTACAAAAGCCTCACCTTTGTATTTCCATACTTTTCCGTGTGATCTGATTGCTTCAATTTCTAATTCCAATTTACAATCAGGGATTACTGGATTTCTAAATCTTGCTTTTTCTACACTCATCAAATAAACAAGTTTATTTTCATATGTTTCTTTATCAATACCATGAGCGGTTAGAGCTGCAGCTGCTTGACCAAAAGCCTCAACAATCAATACACCAGGCATCACTGGTTGACCAGGAAAATGTCCATCAACATAAAAAGAGTCTTTTCTTACATTCATGATTGCTGTTGCTGATTTTAATTTTCTAATATTAGTCAATTCATCTATCAAAAGCATCGGTTCTCTATGAGGCAATAAGTTTGCTATTTGATCTTTGTTAAGTTTATCCATAAACTTTTATTTATTTAAAATTGATAAAATTTCTTTTGTAATATCATTTTCTGCTCTGGTAATTATCACATTTTTTTTATCAATAATAGTTGAGATATTTTTTTCTTTTGAATAATTAATTAGTATTTCATTTATTTCTCTGATAAGATTTGCAATCATATTTGATTTTTTTTTATTCATTTCTTGAATTGATACTCTTCTTTCGTCATTAAATTTATTCAAATCTGATTTAAATATTTCAATTTCCTTTTTAAATTCTTCTTCAGAAATAACATTTTTTTTTGATGTAATTTTTTTTTCTTTTTCTTTTAATTTCTTTTGTTTTTTTTCAAAAATTTTTTTTTGATTTAAATTTAATTTATCTAACTCTTCTTGAATTTTTTTTCCTTTTTCAGAGTTTTTTAATAAGAAATTTATATCTACTATAGAAATTTCGTTACTAAGGACATTTAATGGTAAAAGGTAAAAAAATGCTAAAAAAAAAAGGATTTTTTTCATTCTTAAAAAGTTGTACCTAGCTGAAATTTAAATGACTCTGTTTTATCTGTAGAAGCTTTAGATAAAACTTGAGCAAAAGAGAATGATAACGGTCCTATTGGTGTTGTTACTTCTAATGCTAAGCCTGTTGAAGTTCTAATTGCATCAGAATCATCCATTGAGCTAGAATAATCTACACCCCAAACATTTCCAGCATCAAAAAAAACCTTTAGATCCATATTTTCTTGTGTTTGAAGTACATATGGAATAGTTGAAGAAGTATTGAAAGTAATAATGTAATTTCCACCTACATGATCATCACCATCTTTTGGACCCACTTTACCAGACTCAAATCCTCGTAATCTAGAAGAAGGAACATAAAGTCTTCTAGATACTCTAACATCATCATTGGATAAAGAATTTACTGTTCTTGTGTAAATTCCTGTTGAGATTATCATATCATCAAGTAATTCTTTATATCCGGTTATAACGTATCCATTTACTACAGTTTGGTTTTCACTAACTATGGGTAATTGTTGGTACCAACTGCTATAAAAACCTGAGGTAGGTTGGTAAGCGGAATTTCTTTTATCAAAATTTAAACCGTATGAAAAACTTGCATCAAAATAAGATCCTTCTTGTTTTTTATATGCTGAAGAAGCATCTGCAGTGGTTTCCAAGGACTCATTTGAAATTGAAATTTTTGGTGAAAAAAATGTATTTTCAAATTGTTCATAAGAAGTACCTAAAGAAATTGAATTTAAGGAACTTTTATAGCCAAAATCTTTTAATTTATCTGTATCTGTCACATCTAAAGATGTTGATAAAGCTCTATCAGAATACATGAAATTAGGATGCCTGTAATTTAGACTCCCTTTAATAGATTCTTCAGTCAAACGTAAATTAGACTCTAAAATAATACCTTTTCCATTAAAGTTATTTTCTTTTATTCCAACTGAAAAAGTTGATCCATCAGATCCATAACCAGCACCAGCCATTATTTCTCCTGTAGGTTTTTCTTCTATGGTTAATTCTATGTCTTTTAATTCAGCCTCATCAGTATCAATTATTTTAGATTCAACTTTTCCGAAAATACCCTTAGATCTTAATTTATTGATAGATTTATTATGTAAAATCTTATTAAAAGGATCACCTTCATCTACAATTAAAGTATTTCTTATAAATTCCTCAGCAGTAATATTATTCCCTAAAATATTTATCTTGTTGACAAAGACTTTAGCAGACTCTTTTATTTCAAAAACAAAGTTTACCTTATCATCGACAACTGTTTCTATGACATTTGCATTAATAAATTCATAATTTTCAAACAAAGCAATAATTTCGATTTCATCTAAAATTTTCTCTATATTTCTATAACTATATTTTTCATTTTTAAGTTTTTTGAATATCTTATTTAAGTCAGTAAATTTATTTGGATCGAAGTCAGACGGTAAAACTAACTCAAGGTCACCAAAATAAAATTTTTTTCCTGAATCAATGTTAAATGTAAGTGAAAAACTATCCTGATCTATTATTTGTGAATACGCATCACTAATTTTTACCTGATAATATCCTTTATCTAAATAAAAATTTTTAAGAAGTCTTTTATCAAGTTCTACTCTCTCAATATCTAAATATTTTTTATTTGAAATAAATTTCCAAAATTTATCCTCTTCAGAGGTTATAACACTTCTTAATTTTCGATCTTTGTATTTTTTATCTCCAATAAAATTAATTTTACTTATTGTAGCTTTATTTCCTCTATCAATTTCGTAATAAATATTGACTGTATCATTTGAATTCTCCTCAATTTTTGTTTCAATTTTTACAAAATAATATCCTGATTGTTTAAAGGTATTCAAAATCTTATTTTTGTCATTTTGAATTAATGACTCAATAAAAGGATTTTTTTCTTTAAGCTGTAAATTTTCTTTAATTTTATTTATTGTTTTTTGTGCACGAATACCCTTGATAATAATTTCTTGAACTAAAGGATATTCATCTACTTTAATTAATAGAGTTTTATTTGAAAGATCAAATTGAATATCTTTAAAAAAGTTTGTTTGATATAATTCTTTTAATGAATCATTTAATTGTTTTGCTGAAATATCCTGACCAATAGTAATTCCAGAAAAATTTATAATTGTTTCTGATGAAACTCTATTATTTCCCTTTACTTTAATATCATTTATTACCTCAGCGAATAACGAGCTTGTTTTAAAAAAAAACAAAAAAATTAAAATAAGTATTCTAGACATCATCGAACTTATATACATAACTCGTTAATTTTCAATCTCACATAACTATTTAACTTATTAATTTCATTGATATTTTTTGGTATTTTTTTTCTAAAAGCTCTAAACTCAGGTAAATTTAATATTCGTAATAAATTTTTTTGTAATTCAGTATAACTGATTTTTTTTTTTAAAAACAGATTTACCAATTCATCATTTGCACTTATTAAAACTGTCTCAAGTAAGGAGGCTTTATTTGACATTTTATCGAGTATTTTAATAAGTGGAAATTTTTTTTCATTTAAACTTTTTAAATTTAAATTATTCAATTTATCAATATCTAAATTTTTTGTCTTGAGAAATTTTATTTCATTTTTACTGTCATAAAGTGTATTAAAAATTGGTATCTTCATATTTGTATCATGAGCTAGAATTTTTTTTAGTCCATTTTTAAATTGAACAATAGCGTGTATATAAGATTTATCATGTATCAAAATTTTTACTTTAGATTTTTCTAAATTAAAAATTCTTTGGGTTTCTATCACCTCAAAAACCTTATTCATCATTGTTGCTGAATCAATTGATATTTTTTTTCCCATAGACCAATTTGGGTGTTTAATTGCTTTTTCCGGTGTTACTTTTTTAATTTTATTTAATGGCCATTTTAAAAAAGGTCCTCCTGATGCTGTTATATAGATCCTATCTATAAATTTGTAATCATGATTTTTAACTAATGACCAAATTGAAAAATGTTCTGAATCAACAGGAATAAATTTTGTTTTATTTTTTTTCAACTGCTTTTGAATTAGATCCCAGCCACATATGATTGCCTCTTTATTTGCAATAGCGATCTTTTTAGTAAATTTTATAATTTCAATTGTAGGTTTAAGTCCTTGTATCCCCGAAATAGAACTCATTGTATAATCAGCTTTTTTTTTAAAAATTTTTCTAAAATTATTAAAATTATTATAAATATTTATTTTTTTTGAAAATCTTTTTTTTTTTACTTTATTAAAACTATTTTCATTAGTGATGATTAAATTTTTTACTTTGAAAAATTTAGCTTGTTTTAATAACTCTGTATAGTTTTCGTCAGCAGATAATAAAACTATTTCAAAATTTTTTTTATCTTGTTTAATTATATTAATTAAAGTTTTTCCAATTGATCCTGTTGAACCTAATATAGCTATTTTTTTTTTCATTAACTTAAATAATTAAATAATAAAAAAGAGACAGGTATTGCAAAAATTATTCCATCTATTCTGTCTAATAAACCACCATGACCAGGTAAAATTTTTCCTGTATCTTTAATTTTAGCTAATCTTTTAAAATAAGAAATTATTAAGTCTCCAATTTGACTTATTAATGAAATAAATAATATACCAAGTAAAATTTTAGTAGAATCATTTTGTAAAAAATTAGTATTCGTATATTTTAAAAAAAATAAACCCGCAGCTAATGAAAGTAAAAAACCACCGATTACTCCAGAATAAGTTTTATTTGGGCTAATTTTTGTAAGCTTAGGACCCTTAAAAATTTTTCCAAATACATAACCCCCTAAGTCAGTAAAAATACAAATTAATATTATAAAAAGAAAAAAGATTAGACCTATATTTTCTCTAATATGATAAGCTAAAAAAAATGAAATAAATAAAAACACAATTCCAAAAAAAATTATCAAGTATTTTGTTTTACACATCTTTACCCATTCATAGCTTGTAGCTAAAAGAAGTATACTTAAAAAAAATATAAAAAATATTGATCCTTCAATAATAAAAAAAATTGCTATTGGTATTAAAATAATTGAACTTAATATTCTTTTTTGTAATTCTTTATTAATCATATTTTTCCAAAATTTCTTTTAATACTTTTGTACTCTTTGATTATTCTATTATAGTCTTTTTCATTGAAAGCTGGCCATAACTTTTTTTCAAAGAATATCTCTGAATAAGCAAGTTGCCATAACAGGAAATTACTTAGTCTTTTTGTATTACCAGTTCTAATTAATAGATCAGGATCTGGTACGTTTTTTGTTTGTAAATTTTTACTTAAATTCTTTTCTGTTATAGTATTTTTGTTTTTTTTCATTTTTTTAATAGCTTCTATTATTTCAGATTTAGAGCCATAGTTTAATGCAAGATTTATTTGTAATTTTTTATTTTTTGAGGTTTTTTTTTCAGAATTACTTAAAATCTTATTTAATTTTGGTGAAAATTTTTTTGATCCTAATATTTGAAGTTTAATATTTTGTTTATGTAAATCATTAATTCTATTTATCAAAAAATTTTCTAATAAAGTAAATAAATAATTAATTTCCTTTTTAGGCCTTTTCCAATTTTCTGTAGAAAATGCAAATAGTGTTAAAAAGCTTATCTTATTTCTAATTGTAGCTTTAATTATTTTTTCAACAGTTTTGAGTCCTGCTTTGTGACCTGCATTACGTGATCTTTTATATTTTAAACCCCATCTTCCATTACCATCCATGATAATGGCTACATGATTTAAAGGGTTCATATTGTCATTATTTCTTTTTCTTTTGATGAAACTTTTTCATCAACAATTTGAATATGATTGTCCGTTATATTTTGTACATTTTTTTCAAAAGTTTTTTCTTCATCTTCACCAATTTCTTTTGATTTTAAAAGTTTTTTTAATTCATCGTTTGCATCTCTACGTATGTTTCTAATTGAAACTTTACACTTTTCACCCATTGATTTTATTAATTTTTTTAATTCAGTTCTTCTTTCCTCATTTAATTCTGGAACTGGTAATCTAATTAATTGGCCATTTATTTGAGGATTAAGTCCTAATTCAGATTTTTTAATAGCTGCATCAACTAATGAAACATTGTTTTGATCCCACACTTGAATGTTTATCATTCTCGGTTCTGGAGTTGTAATGCTTCCAATTTGATTAATTGGCATCTGCTGACCATAAACATCGACTCTAATTAGATCTAGCATTGCTGAATTTGCTCTCCCGGTTCTTAAGGATGATAATTCTTTAGAAAAAACTTCAATGGCTTTATCCATTTTGAGGCTATGTGATTTTTCATCAAACATTTATTCCCCTATCTTTATTCTGCTAAACTCCTTAATTTTTAAATCTTCAATAGCTAATTCTTTTAAAATATCTTGAACTTTTTTTTTTGGTTCCATCACCCAAGCCTGTGTTAAAAGTGCATTTTCTTCTTTAAATTTTTTCATTTTACCTAAACTAATCTTTTTAGCAATATCTTCAGGTTTACCAGAATTTTTTAATTCTTCAGTAACTAGCTCTTGTTCTTTGTCTATTATAGTTTTTTCAATTTGATCAGACTTAAGAGCTAAAGGATTTGAAGCAGCAATATGCATAGACAATTGTTTTCCAAAAGTTTTTACTATTTCAGAATTGTCTTTTGTTTCAATTGAAACAATAACTGCTAATTTAGCTAGATTATCTTTTACTACTGTATGAAGATATTGGTAATTTGTAGATGAAGAGCTTGATATAGTTTTAGTTTTACCTATAGTTATTTTTTCACCAATCTTAGCTATCAAAGCTACTAAATTATCCTCAACTGTAATATCATTTTTCATTTTACTTTTTTTCAATTCATCAATATTTGAATTTTTCTCATTATTAAGTTCACTCAACTCTTTAACAAAATTTATAAAATCATCATTTTTTGCTACAAAATCTGTTTCACAATTTACCTCAATTAAAGACATTTTTTTTTCATCACCACTGATCGCAACAACTCCTTCATTTGCATCTCTTGTCATTTTTTTTGACGCTTTGGATATTCCTCTCACTCTTAAAATTTCAACAGCCTTATCTAAGTCTCCATCAGACTCTTTAATTGCTAAATTACAATCTTTAAAGCCTGCACCAGTTACTTCTCTAAGTTTTTTAACTTTGTCAATGTCAGCCATGTTAATTAACTTTTTTTTCTTTTTTATTGGAAAATTTTTTATCTAATTTATCTCTATCGATTTCTTGAATTGTTTTTGCTTTTATTTTTGTCTTTTTAGAAACTGTTTCATCAGATCCAGGAGACTCTTTAAACTCTTTCGAAATTGTAGTTTGTGCTACTTTTTTTGCATCAATAATAGTCTCTTTAATAAGATTACAATATAGATCAATTGATCTTCTAGCATCATCGTTGCCAGGAATTGGATAATCAATTCCATCAGGATTTGAATTACTGTCTAGTATAGCTACAATAGGTATTCCTAATTTCACTGACTCTTGAATTGCTAATGACTCGTAATTAGTATCAATTATAAATACTAAATCTGGAATCTTTTTCATCTCAGCAATTCCTCCAAGTGATCTTTGAAGTTTATCTTTCTTTACACTCATTTTTAAAAGTTCTTTTTTTGTAAAACCTCTATTCTCAGAAACCAAATCATTTTCCAATTTTTTTAATTTCTTAATAGAATTTGAAATTGTACCCCAATTTGTAAGCATACCCCCTAACCATCGATAATTTACAAAATATTGATCCGTTTCTTTTGCAACTTCAGCAATTGCTTCAGAGGCCTGTTTTTTTGTAGATACAAATAAAATTTTTCCGTTATTTTCAATAACATTAAAAACTTTTTCGAGAGCTATTTTTATAAGTTCTAATGTTTGAGTAAGATCAATGATATGAATTGAGTCTCTTTTTCCAAAAATATATTTTTTCATTTTTGGGTTCCATCTTAAAGTTTTATGACCTAGATGAACTCCTGCTTCTAATAATTGTTGTATTGTTACGTTAGGTATCTTCATATTTTTTCCCGGTTAAGCCACCACAGTAATTTCCATTTAAGGACCGGAGGTATAAAACCAATAACTGTGTGCGTATTAATTTTAGAGGGTTTTACAAAGATTTTTTTAAATTAACAAGTATTAATTAACTTATTAATGTAGAAATTTCCTTATTTCTTAACAGATTAAGGTCCTTTCTATCCAAATTTCTTTTATTTTTTAATTCAAAACTTAAGTTACTGTCATTCTCATTTATATTAATTTTGACAGTTGTTTCACCTTTATTAATTAAAAAATTTGATATTTCATCAAGTTCTTTAAGTGACTTTATCTTAAATAAGACTTCCTTAATGGGAAGATTTATAAGATCTTTTAAAGAAGCTATTTTTTGTACATTTATTCTTGTAAATCTATTATCTTCATTCACCGATTTTATGATTGTTAAAATAAAAGAGTTTCCTTCTTTAAGAATTTCACGATTTAATTCTAGTAAATCAGAAAAAATAAATAATTCAAAAACACTTGTTAAATCAGATAACTTTAGCACTGCATAAGAATTTCCTTTTGAAGTTTTTCTTTCCTGAATTTTTAATAAAGTGACTGCGATATTGGTATCTTTAATTTCAGTATTATTAACAAATTTTTGATAATCTATAATCTTATAATCTTCAAATACCTCTCTATATTGATTTAAAGGATGATCAGAAATAAAAAAACCAACAGCTTCAAATTCTTTTGACAATCTCTCCTCAAATTCCCAATCATTTATTTTAAAAATAATATTATTTATTTCATCTTGAGTTTCACCAAATAAATCAATTTGATTTGCAGATTGATTTTCAAAAAAATTCTTTGATCTAGAGATAAAATTAGGAATAGATTTAAATAATGATTGCCTATTTTCTTTCATACTGTCAAATGCTCCAGCTTTTACTAAGCCCTCTAATTGAAGTTTATTTATATCTTTGGGGTTTACCCTTTTTAAAAAGTCATCAATAGAAACAAATTTACCATTCTTAGTTCTTTCATTAATTATATTAGAAATTGCTTCATAACCAACAGCCTTTATACCTCCTAAAGCATAATAAAATTTTTTACCATCTGTTTTAAAATCAGCAAAACATTCATTAATATCAGGTCTTACAATTTCAATCTTAAGCCTTTTTAACTCTTCATAAAACTCATTTAATTTATTTTGATTTGAAATATCCATAGTCATTGAAGCAGCAATAAACTCTTTTGGATAATAAGTTTTTAAGAAAGCAGTTTGATATGAAATTATAGCATATGCTGCAGCATGACTTTTGTTAAAACCATATTCTGCAAAAGGCTCTATTTTTAAAAAAATTCCAGCAGCTACATCTTTACTAATTCCATTTTTAACAGCACCAGCAATAAAGTTTTGTTTTTGTCTTTCTAATTCTGCTCTTTTCTTTTTTCCCATTGCACGTCTTAAGATATCAGCTTGTCCAGCTGTAAAACCTGCTAATTTTTGAGCAATTTGCATTACTTGTTCTTGATAGATGATCACTCCATAAGTGGGTCTAAGAATATCTTCTAATAATGGATGCAAATAATCAGGTTCTTGGTTGCCATTTTTACAATCATTGTAAGTAGGTATATTGCTCATAGGTCCTGGACGATAAAGTGCAACTAATGCAATAATATCCTCAATATGATTTGGTTTCATTTGCATTAATGCCTCTCTCATTCCAGCACTTTCAATTTGAAATAATCCAACTGTTTTCCCTGATGATAAAATTTCAAAAACTTTTTGATCATCAAAATCTATATTTTGAATATTAAAATCCTTTACTTTTTCTCTTATCAATTTTTGTGTATTATTAATTACTGTTAATGTTTTTAATCCTAAAAAATCAAACTTAATTAAGCCAGCATTCTCAGCAGAGTACATATCGAACTGAGTTGATGGTAATAATAAATTTGCTGTAAAATCTTTATATAATGGAACAATTTCAGAAAGTTTTTGGTCAGCAATAACAACACCAGCAGCATGAGTTGCAACGTTTCTATTTAAACCCTCTAATTTGAGTGAAAGTTCAGTCAATTTTTTTACCCTGGTGTCTTCGTTGATAAGTTTTTGAAGTCTTGGTTCTCCACTAATGCATTCCGTTAAATTTTGAGGTCGTGATGGATCAAAAGGAATCATTTTTGAAATACTATCTACAAAACCATAAGAAAGTCCCATCACTCTTCCAACATCTCTGATCACCATTCTAGCTTTTAATTTTCCAAAAGTTATAATGTGTGCAACGCTGTCTTTGTATTTTTTTGTTAAATATTCAAAAACTAAATCTCTTTTTTCCTCACAAAAGTCGATATCAAAATCTGGCATCGATATTCTGTCTGGATTTAAAAATCGTTCAAAAATGAGATTAAATTTAATTGGATCAACATCAGTAATTGACAGACACCAAGCAACTAAAGAACCAGCACCAGATCCTCTGCCAGGTCCTACTGGTATATCATTTTTTTTTGCCCAATTAATATAATCAGAAACAATTAAGAAATAACTTGAATATTTCATCTTAGTTATAATTTCTAATTCATGATCTAATCTATCTTTATATCTTAAGTATTCTTGGCTTGATGAAATTTCGTTTTTTTGGATATTGAATGTTTCTTTAAATCTTTTGTTCAAACCTTTAATTGACTCTGATTTTAATATATCATCAGCTTCACCACCTTTTTCAGAGCTTATGTTTGGTAAAATTGGCTTAGAGGATGAAGGTTTAAAACTACACCTCAATGGAAAATTAATATTATTTTCAAGAGCCTCTGGAATATCTTCAAACAAATTGCTCATTTCAGAGATACTTTTTAGATAATGTTGATTTGTTAATCTCAATCTATTTTTTTCATTAATATAAGTTTTATTTTTTATACAGATAAGAGCATCATGAGCCTCATGCATATTTTGATTTATATAATAAACTTCATTTGTAGCAATAATAGGAATTTCAAATTTAAATGATTTTGATAAATTAAATTTTTCAAATTCTTTTTCATTTTTATCTCCATGACGTTGTATTTCTAAATAAAATCTATCATGATATTTTGATTTTAATTTAGAATACAAATTATCTATTTCAGAAAATTTTCCTTTTTCAAATAAAGTGCCAAAAAAACCAAAAACTGTTCCAGAAAACAAAGCTACACCCTCATGCTTTTTTAATAATTCTTCAAAATTTACATGAGGATCTAAATGTTCATTATTTTTTAAAAATGATAATGAGGATAATTCTATTATCCTTTTATAGCCCTCTTTATTTAAAGCAAATAAAGGAAGAAGACCGATTGTGTCTTCAAATTTAAAATTTATTTGAGTTCCAATTATTGGTTGAGTCCCTGCTTTTGAAATTTTTTCAGCGAATTCAAGTGCACCACATAAATTTGAGGTGTCACACAAACCTAAACTCTTAATCTTGTATTCTTTTGAATATTCTTTAAGATTATCAATTTTTATAGCTCCCTCACATATTGAATATTGAGAATGTATTTTTAAATGATGAAAACTTTGATTGTTCGACTCAGACATTAGTGGTTTTTATATTACCATTAACTAATTCTAATAAGCAATCTGCCTTATTAGCAAAAAATCTATTATGAGTTGCAAATATTACTATTCTGTCTTTATTTAGTTGTTTTTTTAAAATATCAAATATTTCTTTTGCTGTCTCATGATCTAAACTTCCAGTTGGTTCATCTGCAAGTATTATTTCAGGTTCATTTATTACCGCCCTTGCAATAGATACTCTTTGTTTTTCTCCGCCAGACAATTCTGATGGATAATGATTTAATCTATTTATTAAACCAACTTTTTTTAATAAAGCTTTAGCTTTCAAAATCGAAGATGCTTTATTTTGACCAGCAGCAAGACCAGCCAAATATATATTTTCTAATGAAGTAAAATCGGGAAGTAAGTTATCTTGTTGATATATTATACCTATTTTATTTGCTCTTAATAAATCATTCTGAGTTGAGTCATTAAAATCAATCTTTTTATTTTCAAAGCTTAGAAAGCCTGAAGAAGGTCTGTCTATTAAAGAAAGTAAATTTAATAATGTTGATTTTCCAGAACCTGAGGGTCCCATAAGAGAATATATTTTTCCTTTTTTAAAATTATAATTAATTTTTTTTAAAACATTAATTTTTTTTGAAGTAAAAAATGATTTTGAAATGTTTGATAATTTAATTACACTATTCATATTTTAAGGATTTTATTGGATCTATCTTAGCAGCTCTAAAGGCAGGAAAAATTGATACTACTACAGTCACCAGAATTGAGCAAAAAGAGATGATCAAAATTGAGGATAAATTTATTTCCGAAGGCATCGAACTTAAAAAGTATATTTCTTCTGGAAATAAAGAAATATTAAAGATTGTACTTAGTAGTTGGCGTAAATTTTCAACATATAATGAAAATACTACTCCTAAAATAATCCCAAAAATAGTTGCTGTTGTACCTATAAAAAATCCAACTAGAAAAAAAACCTTTATTATGGACTTATTTAATACACCAATAGATTTCAGAATTGCGATATCCCTGGTTTTATTTTTAACAAGTATAGTTAGACCAGATATAATATTAAAAGCAGCAACAATTATGATAAGAGAAAGTATTATAAACATTACATTTCTTTCGACTTTAAGAGCTGAGAATAAAGATTTGTTCATATCTGACCATGAATATACAAATTCTGTAGGAAAAATTTTTTGAACAGAATTTTTTTGTTTCTCTATATTCTGTGGATTTTTGAAATAAATTTCTAGGTTCCTTTCATTGCTGTTAAGATTAAAAAATTCTTCTAAAGTATTTAAATTTATAAATGCAATATTACTATCAAAATCAATTAGTCCGCTCTCATATAATGATGTTACTTTAAAAGTTTTTTGTTTAGGCAAATTTCCAATTATAGTTTCTACGCCAGATGAAGATAATAAAGTTATATTGTCACCAATTTTTAAATCTAAGATAAAACTTAATTCTTTTCCAATCGAAATATGATTTTTTGCAAGATTATCTTTATCACCAATAAATTTTTCATCTTTAACTATTCTCAGTTTTGAAAAATCCTTATTATTATATCCTCTTAAAAGGATACCTTTAGATATATCATTTTTAATTATAATTGCTTCTCCTGAGTTACTTAAAATAAACTCACTAGAAAATTTTTCCAATACTTGTTTTTTATTATCATTTATTTCAATTTTTTCTGAATAAGGTTTAATAGTTATATGTGCATTAAAGCCAACTATTTTATTGACGAGTTCAGTTCTAAATCCATTCATTACAGACATAACAATGATTAAAACAGCCACTCCAAGCCCAATACCAATAAAAGAAAAAATTGATATTACATTTAAAAAACCATCTTTTTTTCTGGCTTTTAAAAATCTAAAAGTTATTTCTTTTTCTAAAGTAGAGATCAAATTTTTTCTTTTTGTTTTTTTAAAATACTTATAATTTCTTGAAGCCTAATTTTTTTGGTTTCTTTACCAATTTCAATAAATTCTAATAAATCACCATCATTTTGTTTTCCTATTATAATTTGAAATGGTACACCAATTAGATTCATCTTTTTTATTTTTGATGAAAAATTTTCCTCTGTATCATCCATCAAAGGTTCAATCTTATTTTTTTCCAATTCTGAATAAATTTTATTAGCTTTGTCGAGTGCTGAATTATCATTTTTGTTAATCATTGGAATTATTGCTATATCGTATGGTGCAATAGAAATTGGCCATTTCATGATTTCATTTTTTTCGTCATATTTTGCCTCTATAATTGCACCTACAAGTCTTGAAACACCAATTCCATATGAGCCCATTTTTACAAAATCTTTTTTTCCACCTGGCAAGTCTACAGATGCACCCATGGGTTTGGAATATTTGTCTCCAAAATAAAATATGTGCCCAACTTCTATACCTTTAGTTGTAAGTCTGTTTTTTTCAGATACTTTATTTTCAAACTCTTCTTTGTTGAATTTTTCATCTGTTACTGAATAAAATTGTTCATATTTTTTTCTTAAAGTTTCTAAAGATTTTTTTTCTAATTCAGTTCCTTCACTATCTAAATCAAAAATTCTTTTATCAGTAAAAATTTTGCTTTCGCCCGTTTCTGCAAGAATAATAAATTCATGAGAAAGGTTTCCACCAATGGGACCTGTATCTGCAGCCATTGGTATTGCTATCAAATTCAACCTTTTGAAAGTTTTGAGATATGATAAGAAAAATTTATTATAAGAAAATAAAGCCTCATCATCAGTAATATCAAATGAATAAGCATCTTTCATAAAGAATTCCCTACATCTCATGATCCCAAACCTTGGTCTGATTTCGTCTCTAAATTTCCATTGTATGTGGTACAAAAGTTGCGGAAGTGATTTGTATGATTTAATTGATGATCTAAAAATATCTGTTACAAGTTCTTCATTTGTTGGACCATAAAGCATTTCACGGCTCTGACGATCTTTTATTCTAAGCATTTCTTCTCCATAATCCTCATAACGTCCACTTTCTTTCCAAATTTCACTCGATTGAATAGTGGGCATTAAAATTTCTTGTGCTCCAATTTTATCTTGTTCTTCTCTTACAATTTTTTCAATTTTTTTCATTACTTTGAAACCTAATGGTAACCAAGAATAAATACCTGCTGAAGATTGTTTGATCATTCCAACTCTCAACATTAATTGATGAGATTTTATTTTAGCTTCTGAAGGATTGTTTTTAAGTATAGGGATAAATGATTTTGAAATATACATCTTATGTGATTATATTTCTTAAATTCAAATATTCAAATTTCATCAATAGATATATGATTATAAATAAAACTGTTGTAATTCCAGTGCAATAAATGAATTTTTTCAGCATTTTTGGATTTTCTGGTGATCCAGGGTCTTCGCCGTCAATTTTTACGATCTTATTTCTTTCAACATCAATTGGTAAAATAGCAAAGAAAACAATCCACCAAATGATAATATAGATTATTGCTAGTCCAGTTGGGCTCATTAAATCTTTATTAAATTGATATTAGCAAGTGGTTTTTTTCCCGTTATCTCTTTTGTAAACTTTCTGCATGCAATTTTTAAAGCATCAATAAGATTGTGCTCTTGTTGCTTATTTCCAAGTTTAAATGTTCTAGTTGTTTTCTCTATTTCTTCTTCTAAGCCATATATAAATTCATCTCGATGTAAAATTGGTATACCTCTAAATGAAACTACCGGACTATTATGAATATTTCCTTTTGGTGTAATTAAAATAGTTATTTCTAAATAACCATTACTACTTAAATTTTTTCTGTCCTTTATAGATTGTGAGTCCTCTTCGACACTTACATTTCCATCTAAGTACAATCTGCCGCTAGGTGCTTTATCATAAACTTCGGGAATTTCACCAGGATATAGCTTTACTATGTCACCGTTTTCAACTTGAACAGGGTGAGGCACTTGCATCTCTTTAGCAAAATTAATGTGCTCTATCATATGTCTATGTTCACCATGAACCGGAATTACACATTTTGGCTTAACCCATTGATACATATCTTTTAAATCTTCACGGTTAGGGTGACCTGAGACATGAATAAATTCAGTTTCCTCAGAAATCACTTCAATTCCATCTTTTACCAATTGATTGTGTAATTTATAAAGTTTTTTTTCATTACCTGGAATTATTTTAGATGAAAAGATAACTGCATCACCTTTTTCAATAAAAACATCTGGATGCGTATAATTTGAAATCCTCATCATAGCACCCATTGGTTCTCCTTGACTACCTGTACACAAATAAACTATTTTTTCTCTAGCAAAATTTTTTGCCTCTCTTGGATCTATTGGATCAATTGTATTTTTTAAATACCCGCATTGTCTTGCTGCTTTATAAATTCTATGCATTGATCTTCCAACTAATGAAATTTGTCTACCTGTTTTCTCGGCACAATAAAATGCTGTTTCCATCCTTGCAACATTTGACGCAAAAGAAGTAACAATAATTCTTTTTTTTAATCTGCTCATAATATTTAATAAATTTTTTCTAACATCAAGCTCTGAACCAGATCTGCCTGCACTAAAGACGTTTGTAGAGTCACAAATCATTGCTAGTACACCCTCATCACCTATTTCTTTAAGTCTTTTTGAATTTATCTCATCACCAATTAATGGATTTGGATCAACTTTCCAATCACCTGTATGTAAGACTACACCAGCTGGAGTTTTTATCCTTAATCCATTAGGCTCCAAGATGGAGTGAGTCAAGGTGATATATTCAATTTCAAAATCTTCTAAAGAAACTTTTCCATTTAACTCAACTATTTGTAAGTCTTTAGTGATATCTATATGTTTTTCCTTAAATTTCTCTTTTATTAATACGGCAGTAAATGGGGTTGCAAAAATCTTACATTTTAATCTTGGCCATAAGTGAGCAATTGCTCCAATATGGTCTTCATGAGCATGAGTTAAAATTATTCCTAATAAATTATCTTTTCTTTCAATAATAAATCCTGGATCTGGATAAATAAGATCAATTCCTGGAATAGTATCGTCAGCAAATGTAACACCAATATCTACCATTATCCATTTATGGTTTCCGTTATCACCATAACCAAAAAGATTCATGTTCATTCCAATTTCTCCTGAACCTCCTAATGGACAAAATAATAATTCTTTTTTCATTATTTAATTAACTTTGTAATTTTTATTAACCCTTTAATTGTGATATCTTTATCTTGTATTACTTTAGTTTTTAATGATTCTTTAAACAAATTAGAAAAGCCGCCAGTAATAACAAGTTTGAAAGATTTTCTATTTTCTTTCTTAATCAAATTAATAATATTGTCAATTAGTCCTATATAACCCCAAAAAAAACCTGACCGAACTGCTGACGTTGTATTATTACCAACTATATTACTCATTTTTTTTAAATGTATTTGAGGTATTAAGGAAGCTTTATCCGATAAACTATCAAGTGATATTTTAACACCAGGTGCAATTATACCACCTTTATAATCTTTTTTTACAACTACATCAAAAGTCGTAGCCGTTCCAAAGTCTAAGATTATAAAATTATCTTTATTATTTTGCACACCTATTGCATTAGCTAATCTATCAGAACCAGCTTGTTTGTAATTAACTCTTATCTTAATTAGCGATTTCAAATTAAGATCTTTAATTTCATAACACTTTAATTTAGTTTTTTTTTTAAAATAAGCTTTTACCAAATTGAAAGATTTTGGCACTACGCTACAAAAAAGAATCTTTTTAATCTGTTTAATATCTTTTATTAAAAATTTAATTTTTCTATCTAAATTTTGATTATTGATGTTGTTAGTGATCAAATTTACTCTCTTTAAAATTCTATTTTTTTCATTCACTAAAAAAATTTTTGTATCAGAATTACCAATATCACCTAAAATATACATAAAATTATCGTTTTCTTAAATATTTACAAATTTAAACAAATTTTTTTCAAAAATATCTTTTAATTCCATTGTAATTTTTTTTTTTGAAATTTTTTTATTTATTAAATCATTTAAATTTATAGTTGGATAGTTGCTAATTATTGGGTTTTTAATCAAATTTATACCAATTCCAACAATTAAAAACTTATCATTAAGTTTATTAATTCTCTCTTGTAAAATTCCACAAATTTTTTTTCCCTTAATTAATAAATCATTTGGTTTTTTGTAAAATATCCTTTTTTTATAATATTTAGAAATTAGTTTTTTCACTAATAAACAATTTAATTTTGTAATCTGAGCCATAGTCAAATTAATTCCATCAAGACTATAGAAAAAACTAACAAATAAATTTCCTTTAAATGAGGTCCATTTTCTTCCATATTGTCCACGTCCCTTACTTTGAGTTTCAGCAATTATCATTCCATACTTTAAATTAGAATTTTTTATCATTCTCATAGCTGTATCGTTTGTACTTTTTAATTTTTTAAATCTTAAAATTTTAAATTTCATTGAATAATGTTAATTCTGGAGACTACCTCTATTAATTGACTTGGGAAAATAAAGTAAATCAGAATTAACAATGTAGAAGCTGTTAAAGAAAACTTTAACCAAAAACCATGATCTGTATCATATTTTTCTTTTTGCTCATCAAAATACATAATTTTTATTAGTCTCAAATAATAAAAAGCTGCTACAACTGTCGACATTAACCCAACAATTGCTAAAAAGTACATAGATTGTTCAATAACAGCCTTAAAAACATAAAATTTTGCAAAAAAACCAGCTAATGGCGGAATTCCAGCTAGCGAAAATAAAATTATAAGTAATGATAAAGATAACATTGGATGATTTTTAGATAAACCAGATAAATCATCTATTTTTTCGTAATACTGATTATTTCTTTTAAGCATTAACAAACATGAAAATAATCCTAAATTCATAATCACATATATAGTTATATAAATAACTGAACTTTGAATTCCATCATTTGTTCCTGCTGCTACACCAGCTAATGCATAACCAACATGTCCTATAGAACTGTATGCAACAAGTCTCTTTAAATTTGTTTGTCCTATCGCTGCAACAGCACCAAAAAGCATTGATGCAATCGATAAAAAAATTAAAATCATTTGCCACTGATCAATCAAATTTAAGAATGGGACATATAAAAATCTTATAAACACAGTCAGAGCTGCTATTTTAGGAACCATTGTAAAAAATAATGTTACTGAAGTTGGAGAGCCCTCATAAACATCTGGAGCCCACATATGAAAAGGAACTGCAGAAATCTTAAATGAAAGTCCAACTAAAATAAATACTATACCGAGTGTTAAAGCATATTCACTTGAATTCAATTGATTAGCAATTACATTAAAATTAGTAGAACCAGTAAATCCGTAAATTAAAGAACATCCATATAATAATAAACCAGATGATAAAGCACTTAAAACAAAATATTTTAATCCTGCCTCGGAAGATTTAATTTGATCTCTATTAAACGTAGCTAAAACATATAAAGCTAATGACTGAAGTTCAAGACCCATATAAAATACTATTAAATCATTAGAATTGATCATAATCATCATTCCTAAAACAGAACTTAAAATCAAAATTGGATACTCAATTTTAAATATTTGAAAAGTTTTCAGATAGTTAGAGGATATAATCAAAACAAGAAAGGCAGCTAGTAAAGTAATTATTTTCATTAATGATGAAAAATAATCAATAATAATACTATCATTAAATAATTTTGTATTACTTATGCCAATTGTTTCATTAAAAGTAACAACTGCTGTGATAATAAGAATAATTAAAGAGAGATTTTGAATTAATTTTGAACTATTATTTTTAAAAACTCCTAAAATTAATAAGAACATTATTGATAATGAAAGAAATATTTCGGGCAATATTAATTGTAAATTTTCCATTATAATTTACTC
Source organism: uncultured Pelagibacteraceae bacterium (assembly GCA_902565935.1). Classification (GTDB taxonomy): domain Bacteria; phylum Pseudomonadota; class Alphaproteobacteria; order Pelagibacterales; family Pelagibacteraceae; genus Pelagibacter. The sequence continues at coordinate 18,498 of CACFGT010000001.1, read as the reverse complement.
GCTAATTTAAAATTATACTGATCAATTAAATCAGAAATAGACACTTCAATTGTATTAATCAAAGGATCAGGATAAAATCCAAAAAATAAAGTTGGTATAGCTAAACAAGATAAAATAAATAATTCAGATCTATTTAAATCAACCATTTGTTTTAAATCAATATTTATTAGTTTTCCAAAAACAACTCTTTTGTATAACCATAGCATGTATGCAGCACCAATTATCACTCCAATACTAGCTATCACAGCTACTAAAAAATTGTCTTTAAATGCGCCCATCAAAATTAAAAATTCTCCAACAAAGCCACTTGTACCTGGAAGGCCTAAAGCTGCTAATGTAAATATCATAAACAAAATAGAGTATTTAGGTATAATACTCACTATACCCCCATAAGTATTAATTAATCTTGAATGCATTCTATCGTAGACAACGCCTACACATAAAAAAAGTGCAGCTGATACTAATCCATGACTAATCATTTGAATAATACTGCCTTCAATTCCTTGTTGTTGTATTGTAAAAATTCCTAAAGTGACATAACCCATGTGAGCAACAGATGAATAAGCAATTAACTTTTTCATGTCCTCCTGCATTAAAGCTATAAAAGAGGTAAAAATAATTGCGATAACACTTAAGATATAAATTAGTGGTGTAAAAATTTCTGAAGCAGCAGGAAATAATCCCAGAGAAAATCTTATAAAACCATAGCCTGCCATTTTTAATAATATGGCTGCCAATAAAACAGATCCTGCAGTCGGTGCTTCAACATGAGCATCTGGTAACCAAGTGTGTACAGGCCACATCGGGGTTTTGACTGCAAAAGAACTGAAAAAAGCTAACCATAAAAGATTTTGATATCTTATATCAACACCTGACTTATAAAGTTCAACTACATCTGTCGTTCCATTGAGCCAATAAATTGTAATTATAGCAACTAACATTAATACTGAGCCAAGTAATGTATATAAAAAAAATTTAAATGCAGAGTAAACTCGTCTAGCACCTCCCCAGATTCCAATAATCAAAAACATCGGAATTAAACCAGCTTCAAAAAACAAGTAAAAAATTACAAGATCTAAAGAGCAAAATACACCTATCATAAAAGACTCCATTATTAGAACTGCAATTAAAAATTCACTAAGTCTCTCTTTGATTGAATTATTGACTGATATAATACAAAGCGGTGTAATAAACGTTGTTAGTAAAATAAATAGAATTGAAATACCGTCAACTCCTACTTTATAATTTATAAAATCTTTGATCCAAACTCTTTGTTCAACAAATTGAAATTCTGAAGTTGACTGATCAAATAATATCCATAAATAGATAGATAAAAAAAAATTTGCTGCCGAAGTAAACAAAGCAACATATTTTACAGTAAAATTATTCTTTTTATTGCTTTTGGTGAAAAACAAAAATAATGCCCCTACCGAAGGTAATAATATTAATGAGGAAAGAATAGGAAAGTTCATTATTTTACAATTAAAAAAGTTAATAAAGCAGAAAAACCAAGTAACATTACAAAAGCGTATTGATATATATATCCGCTTTGAAATTTATTAGCTTTTATAGAAAATTTTTTAATCAATGATGAAATTCCATCTGGACCAAAACCATCTATAATTTTTAGATCAAAAAATTTCCATAAAAATAAACCAAATTTTTTTGATGGATTTACAAACAGGGCATCATAAAGTTCATCAAAATACCACTTATTTAATAAAAATTGATAAAGTGGTTTATTAATATTAGCAATCTGTTCAGGTAATTTTTTATTCTTAACAAATAAATAATACGCTAATGGAATAGATATAATAACCAATATTGGTGTAAGTAATAGAAACCATAAAGGTGGATGATCAGTACTTAATGGTTTTAAGAAAAAAATTGAGTCACCCCAAAAATAATCCAATCCCTGTTTTCCAATAAATAATTCTTTAAATAAAAAGCCAGCGAAAATCGCACCAACAGAAAGTAAGGCTAGTGGGATTAACATTACGATTGGAGACTCGTGTGTATCGTTTATATTAATTTGTTTATTATTATAATTACCATGAAAAGTCTTAAAAATTAATCTCCAAGAATAAATTGATGTAAGTAATGCTGTAAAAATACCTATTCCAGCAGCATAATAACCTGTTGTGTTTCCTCTTAAATATGCGAATTCTATGATTGCATCTTTCGAATAGAAACCTGACAAAAATGGAAATCCAGTTAAAGCTAGGGTCCCGATTATCATTAAACTGTAAGTGTATGGAAGTTTTTTCCACACACCTCCCATATTATTAATATTTTGCTCATCCTTAAAAGCATGAATAACTGAACCAGAGCCTAAAAATAATAAGGCTTTAAAAAATGCGTGTGTAAACAAATGAAACATTGCTACATTATAAGCACCTACTCCTGTAGCAAAAAACATATAACCTAACTGACTACAAGTAGAATAAGCAATTATTTTTTTTATATCATTTTGTACTAAAGCAACGGTTGCAGCAAAAAATGCAGTGCTCATTCCCACAATTGTTATAATATTAAGTGCAAATTCAGAGTATTCAAAAATTGGTGAACATCTTACAACTAGAAAAACACCTGCTGTTACCATCGTAGCTGCATGAATTAGAGCAGATACGGGAGTTGGACCCTCCATTGCATCAGGTAACCAAGTATGAAGTAAAATTTGTGCTGATTTACCCATGGCACCAATGAATAAAAGTAAGCAAATTAGATCTATTGCATTGAAGGTAATTCCTAAGAAAACTAGGTTTTTATCTGTAATACTTGATATTTGATTAAATACTTCTGAATAATTAACTGTCCCAAATAAATAGAAAATTAAAAATATTCCAAGAGCAAAACCAAAATCACCTACTCTATTCACTACGAAAGCTTTGATAGCAGCTTTATTAGCTGACTCTTTTTTAAACCAAAAACCTATTAAAAAATATGAACAAAGACCAACACCTTCCCAACCAAAAAATAGTTGAATAAAATTATCCGAGGTGACCAACATTAACATTGCAAAAGTAAATAAGGATAAGTAAGCCATAAATCTAGGTTTATGAGGATCATGAGACATGTATCCAATTGAATAGACATGCACCAAGGCAGAAACTGATGTTACAACGACTAACATTACAGCAGATAACGAGTCTATTTTCATAGACCAATTAACCTCAAGGGATCCTGAGCTAATCCACGTAGCTATAACTATATTATCTTGATATTGATTTGCTATTACTTCATAAAGAACTAGTCCAGAAAAAATAGCTGATATTGATACTAATAAACTTGTAATAATTTCTGAGTTTCTATCGCCAATAAATTTTCCAAAAAATCCAGAGATAATTGAAGCTATCAAAGGTAATGCTAAAATTGAAATTTCCATTTTATCCTTTTAATTTATCTATCTCTTCAACTCTAATAGTTCCTGAATTTCTGAAATAAACAACTATAATTGCAAGACCAATTGCGGCTTCAGCTGCAGCCACAGTCAATATAAAGAGAGTAAAAACTTGACCGGATAAATCTCCTAAATACATAGAGAAAGATACTAAATTTATATTAACAGCTAACAAAATAAGCTCGATACTCATTAAAATTACAATAATATTCTTCCTGTTTAAAAAAATTCCAATTATTCCAATACTAAATATCACAGCACCCAAAGTTAAATAATGTCCAAGACCTATATCAATCATCTATTTTTACTCCTTTGTTAGATGCAACTTCAAGCACCTCTACTCCCTCAGCTCTTTCTCTTGATATTTGTTTAATATAACTTTGTTTTTTGACACCCTCTCTTTGTCTAAATGTTAAAACTATTGCACCTATCATTGCAACTAGAAGGATCATTCCACTAATTTGAAATATATGAATATAATCTGTATATAAAACTTGGCCTAATGAATGTGTATTACTAACACTGTTAATTATGTTTTGATTTTCAGAGTTAAACAATTCAGGTTTATATTTCCAACCACCTATTACAATGATTAATTCAAAAAATATAATTATACTTATTAATAATCCAATTGGAATGTGTTTTGAGCTATCTTTTGATATAAACCACTGATTTTTTTGTTGGGCAACATTAAGCATCATTACAACAAATAAAAATAATACGGCTACAGCTCCAACATAAACAATTAACATTATCATTCCTAAGAATTCAGCACCAATCATAATGAAAAGGCAAGATATACTTATAAAATCAAGAATTAAAAAAAAAACTGAATGAACTGTGTTTTTAGAGGCAGTTACCATTATTGCAGACACAACTGCAATAATTGAAAAGACGTAAAAAAATATTGCATGTGCAATCATAAATTATCTGTATGGATTATCTGATTTAATATTTGCTGCTAAAACATTTTCCCATCTATCTCCGTTGTCTAGGAGTTTTTCTTTTGTGTAATAAAGCTCTTCACGAGTTTCAGTTGAAAATTCAAAATTTGGTCCTTGAACAATAGCGTCAACAGGGCAAGATTCCTCACATAAACCACAATAAATACATTTCATCATATCAATATCATAACGAGTAGTTTTTCTACTTCCATCTGATCTTTCTGCTGACTCAATTGTAATAGCTTGAGCAGGACAAACAGCTTCACAAAGTTTACAAGCTATACATCTTTCTTCACCATTCGGATATCTTCTTAATGCATGTTCACCTCTGTATCTTGGGCTTATTTTTCCTTTCTCAAATGGATAATTTATGGTTTTTTTAGTTTTAAAAAGTTCTTTAACTGCAATAAATAATCCACTGATAAAATCAGTCATTAATATAGTTTTTAAAAATCTAGTTATTTTCATTAATTTGTGGGTAACAGGTTAAAATAAAAGAGATAACTCGCTGTTAAAACAACATAAGTTAAAGACAGTGGTAGAAATATTTTCCAACCAAGTCTCATTAATTGATCGTATCTATATCTTGGAACTATTGCTTTAACTAGAGCAAATAAAATAAATAATAACAAAATTTTAAAGATTAACCATATTGCTCCTGGAATTAAATTAAACGGATATAAGTCAATAGGAGATAACCATCCACCTAAAAATAAAATTGAACCTAAAGCACACATTAATAAAATATTTGCATACTCACCTAACCAAAACATTGCATACATCATTCCAGAGTATTCAGTCTGATATCCAGCAACTAATTCAGCTTCTGCCTCCGGTAAATCAAATGGTGGTCTATTCGTCTCGGCTAGAGCTGAGATAAAAAAAATCACAAACATTGGAAACAATGGAATAATAAACCACATATTTTTCTGAGCAATCACAATATCACTTAAATTTAAAGACCCAACACATAACAACACATTTATAATTATGATACCAATTGAAACCTCGTAAGAAACCATTTGTGCTGCAGATCTTATTGATCCTAAAAATGGATATTTTGAATTGGAGGCCCATCCACCCATTATAATTCCATACACCCCTAATGAAGAGACAGCAAATATATATAAAATACCAACATTAATATTTGCTAAAACCTGATCTTCACCAAATGGGATTACTGCCCATGCTATCATAGCTAGTGTCATTGTTATAATTGGTGCAAGTATAAATATTACTTTATTTGAACTTGCGGGAATTATAATTTCTTTAAAAATATATTTCAAAGCATCTGCCAATGATTGTAATAGTCCAAATGGTCCAACTACATTTGGTCCTTGTCTTTTTTGCACAAATGCCCAGACTCTTCTATCTAACCAAACAATCATCGCAACTGATACTAAAACTGGAATAAGTAAAAATAAAATTTTATAAATCTCTTGAAAAACAATATTTAAATATTCCATTTTTTATCCCTCTGTTCCGGTTCGCTTAATATCAATTTTAGAATTATTACATTCAAGCATTGTTTTTGATGATCTCGCAATTACATTTGAAAAATAATAATCTTTATAATTCACAATTAAATTTTCATTCTCAAAAACACTTTGATCATACTTTTTAATTAAACCTGATTTATCTTTTTCTTTTTTTAGATTTAAATAATTTAACATACTGCTTTCTAACTCATCTTTATCGTTAAAAAGTTTACGATTATTCATAAGTTCAGCGAGATCATTAATTATTTGCCAATCTTCTTTGGCTTCACCAGGAGGATAAGATGCTTTATATGCTTTTTGAATTTTACCTTCCAAATTAGTAAAATGTCCAGATTGTTCCGTATAAGCTGAACCAGGCAAAATTATATCAGCTATTTCAGCTCCCTTATCACCATGAGAACCTTGATAAATTATAAATTCATCTTTCTTTTTAAAATTCAAATCATCACGTCCAAGTAAATAAATTAATTTAAATTTATTATTATTTAATTCTTCAAATAATGAATTTGTTTCATCTACGATATCAAGGTCTAAACTACCAACAGTTGCGGCATTAGACGACAATAAATTTAAAGGATTCCAATTTTCATTAAATTTATCATTTTTTAGCAAAAAATCTTTCAATGCAAAAAATAAATATTTAGCCGATTTTAAACTTAAAAAAGACTCACCAAAAATGATAATAGGTTTTTTAGATTTTATTATTTTATTAGATATATCATTTTTATTTTCTATGATGTCATAAAGCGTCTGTGTTTTTCCATCTAGACTTACATAAGGATATGTAAGATCACCAATTTCATTAAGTGAGATTATTTTGGTATTATTATTTAAATAAGCCTTCCTTATTCTTGCATTTAGCATTGTTGCTTCAAATCTAGGATTTGTACCAATTAATAAAATTAAATCTGACTCTTCAACTCCATTTATTGTGGAATTAAATAAATAGTTTTCTCTTGATGAGCTATCAATAAAATTTCTATTAGATCTAGAGTCATATTTTTTTGATCCTAAAGTTCTCTCAAAAAATTCTTTAAAAATAAAACTAGCTTCCATGTTTATTAAATCACCAACAAAACCACAAATTTCATCTTTTTTAGTATTTTCAATTTTAGATTTAATAATATTATAAACCTCATCCCATGAAGCTTTTTCAAATTTATTATTATATTTTATATATGGAGTATCGAGCCTTTGGTTTAACAATCCATCACAAGCATATCTAGTTTTGTCTGAAATCCATTCTTCATTAATATCTTCATTAATAATTGGTAAAACCCTTTTGACCTCCCAATCATATGTATCAACTCTAATATTTGAGCCAACTGCATCCATAACATCGATTGTCTCAGTTTTTTTTAATTCCCATGGTCTAGCTTCAAAAACATAAGGTTTGGAGGTAAGAGCTCCAACAGGACAAAGATCAATTACATTTCCAGATAACTCTGATTGAACTGATTGCTCTAAGTAAGTAGTTATTTGCATATCTTCTCCTCTTCCAATTGCACCCAGTTCTGGTACGCCTGCTACTTCCGTTGCAAATCTTACACATCTTGTGCAATGAATGCATCTTGTCATTTGAGTTTTAATAAGAGGACCCATATTCTTATCAGGCACAGCTCTTTTATTTTCTTTAAATCTTGATTTGTCTATTCCATAAAACATTGACTGATCTTGGAGATCACATTCTCCTCCTTGGTCACAAACTGGGCAATCCAATGGATGATTTGCTAATAAAAACTCCATCACACCTTTTCTTGATTTCTCTATTTTAGGAGTGTTGGTTTTAATAACCATTCCATCTGCTGCTGGCATTGCGCATGAAGCTATCGGTTTTGGAGATTTTTCCATTTCGACCAGACACATTCTGCAATTTCCAGCTATTGATAATTTTTCATGATAACAAAATCTTGGGATTTCTGCCCCTGCTTTTTCACAAGCTTGAAGTACAGTTAATCCCTCTTCGACTTCAACTTCAATATTGTTAACCTTTAATTTAAGCATTTTTATCCAATAAGTGTTGATCTACCAAATAGGGAATATTTTTATTTTCTTTTACAATAGGATCAAATTTATTTCTTTTTTTAATCTCATCTTTAAAATGTCTTAACAAACCTTGAACCGGCCAAGAAGACCCTTCACCAAAAGCACAAATAGTATGTCCCTCTATTTGTTTTGTTACATCACCTAACATTTCTATTTCATCTCTTGATGCTTCACCTCTTGCCATTCTTTCTAACATTCTCCACATCCAACCTGATCCCTCTCTACAAGGTGTACACTGTCCACAACTTTCGTGTTTATAAAATCTTGCAATTCTTGCCATACATTTAATGATGTCTTGATCTTTATTAATGACAACTACGCCAGCAGTTCCTAATCCACTTTTTTCTGCCATCAAAGAATCAAAATCCATAGTCAATGTTTCACATTTATCTTTAGGTATAAGTGGCATTGACGATCCTCCAGGAATAACAGCTTGAAGATTATCCCAACCACCAATAACACCACCTGCATGAACCTCAATTAATTCTTTCAATGGAATATTCATTTCCTCTTCAACATTACAAGGATTGTTAACATTACCAGAAATACAAAAAATTTTAGTTCCTGTATTTTTTTCTCTACCTAAAGACGCAAACCATTTACCACCTCTTCTAAGAATTGTTGGCACTACCGCTATAGTTTCAACATTATTAATAATTGTTGGGCATCCATAAAGACCTATCAGCGCCGGAAATGGAGGTTTTAATCTTGGTTGACCCTTCTTTCCCTCAATGCTTTCGAGTAATGCTGTTTCTTCACCACAAATATATGCACCTGCTCCATAATGAATGTAAATATCTAAATCCCATCCAGTTCCAGCAGCATTTTTACCTAGTAATTTTTTTTCATAAGCTTCATCAATTGCAGCTTGTAGTTTTTGTCCATCTACAAAATATTCTCCTCTTATATAAATATAACAAACATGTGCTTGGATTGCGTAAGATGCTATCAAACAACCTTCGATTAATTTATGAGGTTCAAATCTTAGGATATCTCTATCTTTACAAGTGCCTGGCTCTGACTCATCACCGTTAATTACTAAGTAGTGAGGTCTAGATCCAATTTCTTTTGGAGCAAATGACCATTTTAGACCTGTTGGAAATCCAGCTCCACCTCTGCCTCTAAGTTGAGAGTCTTTAATTTCATTTATGATCCAATCTCTGCCTTTATTTGTTATTTCTTTAGTATTTACCCAATCACCTCTTTTTTGAGATGAAGCTAAATCTGGTCCCAAATCATTATATAAATTTTGAAAAATTCTATCCTGATCTTTAAGCATTTTTTATATCCATCAATGTTTTTCTATTATTTTCTGGCTCATTATTAATTCTTCCTCTATAAGATCCAGGTATTGGTTTTTCTCCATTTAAGATTTTATCTAAAATTTTTAAAGTTTTTTCTTTATCAAGATCCTCATAATAATCATCATTAATTTGCATCATTGGGGCATTTACACATGCTCCTAAACATTCAACTTCCATCCATGAACAGTTCTTATCTTTTAAAAGCTCAGATTCTTTTTTTGAAATTTTTTCTTTACATGCTTCTACTAATTTATTTGCTCCTCTTATCATACATGGAGTTGTGGTACATACTTGTATGAAATATTTCCCTACAGGTGATAAATTATACATACTGTAAAAAGTAGCAACTTCATAAACTTTTATATACGGCATGTCTAAAAACTTTGCTATGTACTTCATTGCAGCCAAAGGTATCCAGTTATCATTTTGTTTTTGTGCAATGTATAGCAACGCCATAACTGCACTTTGTTGCTTACCATCTGGATATTTAGAAATGATCATTTTCGCTGCTTCCATTGAAGAAGAATTAAATTCAAAATTATCTGGCTGATCTTTAGCTGGTCTTCTTAAACTCATCTGTCTACCTCTCCAAAAACTATGTCTAAAGAACCAAGGACAGCTGGAACATCTGCAAGCATATGACCTTTAATTAAATAATCCATTGATTGTAAATGAGAAAATCCTGGAGCTCTAATTTTACACTTATAAGGTTTGCTTGAACCATCTGAAATTAAATATACTCCGAATTCTCCTTTCGGTGCCTCAACAGCAGTATAAATTTCATCCTTAGGCACACGGTATCCCTCAGTAAATAATTTAAAATGATGTATCAAAGCTTCCATTGACTGTTTTATATCTTTTTTTGAAGGTGGAGATATTTTTCCATCAAAAGTTTTAATGGGGCCTTTTTCCATTTTTGCTAAGCATTGTTTGATAATTGAAACGCTTTCTTTCATTTCCTCAATTCTACACAAATAACGATCATAACAGTCACCATTTTTACCAACTGGAATTTTAAAATCCATTTGATCATAACAGTCATAAGGTTGTGATTTTCTTAAATCCCATGGGATACCGGATCCTCTGATCATTACACCGCTAAATGAGTAATCAAGCGCATCTTCTTTAGAAACAATACCAATGTCTACATTTCTTTGTTTAAATATTCTATTGTCAGTTAAAAGATTTTCAAGATCGTTTATTATTTTTGGAAAACTCTCACAAAATTTAGCTATATCATTTTCTAAACCTGCAGGTAAATCCTGATGAACTCCCCCCCGCTCTGAAATAATTTGCATGTAATCGTGATCCAGATGCACGCTCATAAAATGTCATCAATGTTTCTCTTTCTTCAAATCCCCACAACGAAGGTGTTAAAGCTCCAACATCCAATGCTTGTGTTGTTACATTTAAAATATGGCTTAATATTCTACCAATTTCACAAAACATGACTCTTATGTATTGAGCTCTTATTGGGACATCAATTTCTAAAATTTTTTCAACCGCTAAAGCAAAAGCATGCTCTTGATTCATCGGAGCTACATAGTCTAAACGATCAAAATATGGCACTGCTTGCATATATGTTTTATTTTCAATTAATTTTTCAGTTCCTCTGTGCAATAAACCAATATGTGGATCAGCTTTTTCAACAACCTCTCCATCAAGTTCAAGTATTAATCTCAACACACCATGAGCAGCAGGGTGTTGTGGACCAAAATTTAAATTTAAATTTTTAATTTTTTTTGTCATTAGTCTCTTTTATTTCTTTAATATATTTTGTACCTTCCCAAGGACTTTCATAATCAAAATTTCTATAATTTTGCTCTAATTTAACTGGTTCATTAATTACTTTTTTTTGTTCCTCGCTGTATCTTACCTCTGTATGACCTGTTAAAGGAAAATCCTTTCTTAATGGATGACCCTCAAAACCATAATCAGTAAGTATTCTTCTTAAATCAGGATGATCTTTAAAATTAACTCCATACATGTCAAAAACTTCTCTCTCCATCCAATTGGCTGATGGAAAAACTGGCGTTAAAGAAGAGATAACTTCATTTTCGTTAATGAAATAGCTTAAAATCATTCTTTGATTGAACTCATGACTTAAAAATAAATATACAATTTTAAATCTTTGAGTTTCTTCTGGGTAATCAACAACTGTAATATCTATAAGTTGTCTAAATTTAATTTCTTTATTTGTTTTAATAAACAAAACAACATCAATTAAGTCCTCTTTATCAATTTCAACATAAATTTGATTATGTTTTACCAAAGACTTATTTATCTTTGTAGCAAGCTCTGAATTTATTTTTTTTTCTAAATCAATTAAATTATTCATATTATCTGGTTAAAGAGCCTTTATTTCTAATTTTTTTTTGAAGTTGTAAGATACCATACAGTAACGCTTCAGCAGAAGGAGGACAACCAGGGACATAAATATCCACAGGAACTATTCTATCACACCCTCTTACAACAGAGTATGAATAGTGATAATAGCCTCCACCATTAGCACAACTTCCCATAGATATCACATATCTTGGTTCAGGCATTTGGTCATAAACTTTTCTTAAAGCTGGTGCCATTTTATTTGTTAATGTGCCTGCAACAATCATTACATCTGATTGTCTTGGTGATCCTCGTGGTGCAGCACCAAATCGTTCTAAATCATATCGAGGCATAGCTGTTTGCATCATTTCTACTGCACAACAGGCAAGACCAAAGGTCATCCAATGAAGGGAGCCAGATCTAGACCAATTTATCAGGTTGTCTAAAGAAGTTGTTATAAAACCATTTTTGCTAAAATCTTTAGCTAATTGTTTAAATTCCTCCGGTACTTGATCTAATTTGTTATTCATTTGAAAAAATTATTCCCAGTCTAATGCACCTTTTTTCCATTCATAAACAAAACCAACAGTAAGTATGAATAAAAAAATCATCATTGAGGTAAAACCTAAAATTCCAATATTTCCCAGAGAAATTGCCCACGGAAATAAAAAAGCAATTTCAAGATCAAAAATAATAAAAAGTATAGCAACTAAATAAAACCTTACGTCAAATTCCATTCTAGAGTCTTGAAATGGTTCAAACCCACATTCATAAGCTGATAATTTCTCAGGGTCTGGATTTTTAGGAGATAGGATAAAATTAATTACTATAAATGCACAACTTAATCCCAAAGCAATTATCAGGAATAAAATTATAGGCAAATAATCTTTTAAAAATTCCGCAGTCATTGTGGAATATATATCATTTTTTATAGCCAGATGAAGTGGTGATAGGTCACATTATCTAAGATATACAGCTCAATTAGTCGGTATAATTAGCTTTAAATAAAGCAAAGTGGCGGGAGTGAAGGGACTCGAACCCTCGACCTATCGCGTGACAGGCGATCGCTCTAACCAACTGAGCTACACCCCCACTAATGATTCATTTTGGTGGGCAGTAAAGGACTCGAACCTTTGACCCCCTCGGTGTAAACGAGATGCTCTACCAACTGAGCTAACCGCCCTAATCCAAAATAGTGATTTATATATCTTCGCTGATTAACGTCAAGATTAATTACTTGCTATAAAATATAGAAAATTTTTTTAAAATCCACCTCTCCAATTATTTTTGGAGTTAAAATTTTCTTCTTCCTGTTTTGATGTAGGTCTCGTCAAATAAAAAACAATAAATACCACAATTAATAAAAATAAGAAAAATTCCATGATTTAATTTTACTATTGAATACTAGCTTGAGATTTGTCATCTTTTTTAGATATATCAACCTCAACCCATTCAGTTTTTTTCAACTCTTTTGTTAGTGCAATCTTAAGTGCTTCATCAGCAAATTCTACTGGAGTAATTTTAACTTCATCTATAATTTTTTTTGGCATGTCGACTAAATCTTTCTCATTTTCTTTGGGAATTAAAACTTCCTTAATGCCAGCCCTATGAGCAGCAATCAATTTCTCTTTTAAACCCCCAATTGGTAATACTTGACCTGTAAGAGTAACTTCGCCCGTCATTGCAACATCTCTTTTAACTGGAATATTAGTGATCGAAGAGACTATTGATGTTACCATACCTATACCCGCAGAAGGTCCATCTTTAGGAGTTGCTCCCTCAGGAACATGGATATGAAAATCTTTTTTTTCAAATAATGGTGGAATAATTCCATACTCCAAACATTTTGATCTAACAAAGGATTTTGCTGCTTTAACAGACTCTTGCATTACATCACCAAGTTTACCAGTTATCTGCATTCTTCCTTTGCCTGGCATGGTTGCTGTTTCAATTTTTAAAATTTCTCCACCATACTCTGTCCATGCTAAACCTGTAACAATACCCACCCTATTCTCAGATTCTAACTCTCCAGATTTAAATTTTGGCACTCCTAAAAAATCAGATAAGTTTTCTTTATTGACTTTAACTTCTTTTTCTTCTCCGGAGACAACTTTTTTAACAACTTTTCTTGCAACTTTTGAAATTTCTCTTTCCAGATTTCTCACACCTGACTCTTTTGTGTAACTTCTTATTATTTCTTGTATTATATTATTTTCTAAACTCATTTCTTTTTCTTTAACACCATTATCTTTTATCTGTTTTGGTAATAAATATTTATTTGCAATATTAATTTTTTCATCTTCTGTGTATCCAGCTAATCTGATAACCTCCATTCTGTCTAGTAACGGTGGAAGAATATTAAGCGTATTTGCCGTTGTAACAAACATCACATCTGATAAATCATAATCCACTTCTAAGTAATGATCATTAAAAGATGTATTTTGCTCTGGATCCAAGGCTTCTAATAAAGCAGACGATGGATCGCCTCTATAATCATTTCCAATTTTGTCTATTTCATCTAATAAAATTAGAGGATTTTTTGTACCAGCTTTTTTCATCATTTGTATAATTTTTCCTGGTAAAGAACCAATATATGTTCTTCTATGACCTCTTATTTCTGCTTCATCTCTCATGCCACCAACTGACATTCTCACAAATTCTCTATTTGTAGCTTTAGCAATTGATTTACCTAAAGATGTTTTTCCTACACCAGGAGGACCAACTAAACACAAAATAGGACCTTTAATTTTTTCCATTCTTTTTTGAACAGCTAAAAATTCAATTATTCTTTCTTTAACTTTTTCTAATCCAAAATGATCTTTATCTAATATTTCCAAAGCTTTCTTAAGATCTATATCGACCTCACTTTTTTTATACCAAGGTAGTTCTGTCATCCAATCTAAATAATTTCTCACAACAGTTGCTTCAGCAGACATTGGGCTCATATTTTTTAATTTTTTAAGCTCTTGTAAGCATTTTTTTTCTACTTCTTTAGGCATCTTAGCTTTAAGAATTGCTTTGTTTAAGCTTGTACTTTCATCTTTGCCATCCTCGATTTCACCTAATTCTTTCTGAATAGCTTTAAGTTGTTCATTTAAATAGTATTCTCTTTGAGTTTTTTCCATCTGAGTTTTAACTCTTCCTCTTATTCTCTTTTCAACTCCAATTATACTGGTCTCATTTTCCATTATCTTAATTATGGAGTTTAATCTTTTTTTAACATCTACATTTTCAAATATTTGTTGTTTCTCAGAAATTGTTGCCGATATATGAGAAGCAATATTATCAGCAATTTGAGAAGGATCTTTTAATTTCTTAATGTTGTTAATTGTTTCGCTTGAAATTTTTTTGTTTATAGATGTTAATTTTTCTAATCTCCTTACTGCAGTAGCTGCTAAAGGGTATAAATCCTCATCTTCGTTAACTATATCATTTAACGCTGAGTATTCACAGACTATAAACTTATCATTATCTTTAAAATCTAGAATTTTTACTCTTTTAACACCTTCAACTAAAACTTTAACAGTCCCGTCCGGTAATTTTAATAATTGAAGTATATTACCTTCACATCCATACATGAAAATATCTGTTTTTTTTGGATCATCAATTTCAGAATTTTTTTGGGTAACTAAAATGATTTTTTTATCATTTTTCATGACCTCATTTAAAGCAGAAATAGATTTATCTCTTCCTACAAATAAAGGTATAACCATACTCGGGAAGACAACTATGTCTCTTAAGGGTAATAATGGTGATGAAATTTTTACGTCCATAATTATAAATATGGATATTATAATCTATAATGCAATACCTTTTTGTTACTTATTATGGTTATTAAGCCGCTGTTGTTTTGCTAGATTTAGATTTATTAGCATTTTTTGAATGAACTAATATTGGTTGATTATCTCCTTTTACCGTACCTGAATCTATTATTACTTCTTCTATATTCTCTTGGCTTGGTAAATCATACATTGTTTTAAGCAAAATATTTTCCAAAATTGACCTCAAACCTCTTGCGCCAGTTTTTTTATTAATCGCTTTGATAGCAATTTCTTTCAAAGCACCTTCTTTAAATGTTAGTTTTGCACCATCTAGTTTGAATAATTCTTGATATTGCTTAACCAATGAATTTTTTGGTTCTTGTAAAATCTTGATTAAAGATTTTTCATCAAGATCGTCTAGAGTAGCAATCATTGGAAGTCTTCCAATGAATTCTGGTATCAAACCGTATCTTAGTAAATCTTCAGGTTCTAGACCTTTCATCCATTCCCCAGTTTTTTTTATCTGAGTATTTTTAACATTAGCTCCGAAACCAATTGATGTACCTTTGTCTCTTTGTGAAATAATCTTATCCAGTCCTGCAAAAGCACCACCACATATAAATAAGATATTAGTTGTATCTACTTGTAAAAATTCTTGTTGAGGGTGTTTTCTTCCACCTTGGGGAGGGACACTTGCAACAGTACCTTCCATAATTTTTAATAATGCTTGTTGCACTCCTTCTCCTGATACATCCCTAGTGATTGATGGGTTCTCAGATTTTCTGCTAATCTTATCAACTTCATCGATATAAACTATTCCCCTTTGAGCTTTTTCCACATTGTAGTCCGCAGCTTGTAACAGTTTTAAAATTATATTTTCAACATCCTCACCAACATATCCAGCTTCCGTTAAAGTAGTTGCATCTGCCATAGTGAATGGAACATCAAGTATTCTTGCTAATGTTTGAGCTAATAAAGTTTTTCCACAGCCCGTTGGACCTACTAAAAGAATATTTGATTTTGCAAGTTCAACATTTTTACTTGTTTTATTTTCGTAATTTAATCTCTTATAATGGTTGTGAACTGCAACAGACAAAACTTTCTTTGCATGAGGCTGTCCTATTACATAATCGTCTAAAACAGAGCAAATTTCTTTTGGAGAAGGAAGACCATCTTGATGTTTAACAAAAGTATCCTTACTTTCTTCTTTAATAATGTCCATACATAGTTCAACGCATTCATCACAGATAAATACTGTTGGACCAGCAATTAACTTTCTTACCTCGTGTTGGCTTTTTCCACAAAAAGAACAGTACAAAATGTTTTTATTATTAGTGCTCATAAAATTTATAACGAATCAATGAGTTTACTTTATTATAAGTGACTCGTACTAATCAAGTTAGTTATAGTTATAATTCAATATATGGTATTTTAAGATCTTTTTTCCACAACTTCGTCTATTAAGCCAAAGGACTTAGCTAACTCAGCTGTCATAAAATTATCTCTTTCTAAAGCAGATTTGATTTCATCAACTGATTTTCCAGTATGCTTGGAATAAATTTCATTGAGTCTTTTCTTTAATGCTAAAACTTCATTAGCATGTATTTCTATATCAGTTGCTTGCCCTTGAAATCCTGCTGATGGTTGATGAACCATTATTCTCGAATTTGGTAATGAAAATCTTTTTCCTTTGGTACCTGCAGCTAACAAAAATGATCCCATAGATGCTGCCTGACCTATACATAAAGTAGAGACATCCGGTTTTATATATTGCATAGTATCATAAATGCCTAAACCAGAAGTTACTAAGCCCCCAGGGCTGTTAATGTATAAAAAAATTTCTTTTTTAGGATCTTCAGCTTCTAAAAATAACAATTGAGCAGTAACTAAAGAGGCAACGTTATCATTAATTTGACCAGTTAAAAAAATTATTCTCTCTTTTAATAACCTTGAGTAAATATCATATGCTCGTTCACCTCTATTAGATTGTTCAACAACCATTGGCACAAGGTTATTCATATGTTCTGACAATTTATTAATCATAAAAGTTGATTCGTTTTACTTATACAACTTGAGATTACTTTTTGCTAACTTTTTTTGATTTTTTTGCAACAGATTTTGTCTTTTTCTGTTTTGTCTGAGTTTTGTTCTCTATTGGGTTTTTTGCTCCAACATTTTTTTTAGGTTTTCTTTGATCTTTAAGATCTTGATCAAGTTGCTGTTTTTGAGAGTCTTTTAAAATTTTTTCTGCTTCGTCCTTTGAAATTTCTTTTTTGTTTGACTTTGCTTTTTCTTTTATAAGACTGATAATTTTTTCTTCATAAACAGTGCCTCTTAAACTTGCAATAGCTGAAGGGTTTTTTTGATAAAAATCCATTACCATTTTTTCTTGACCCGGCATCATCCTGATTTGTTTTTGAACTTCTGCTTGTATCTCTTGTTCAGTAACTTTTATTTTATTTTGTTCTCCAAACTCATTCAAAATTAAACCAACTTTTATTCTTTTTTTTGCTATTTCTTCAAAATTTTTTCTACTTTTCTTAGCATCCTCGTCTGACATACCTTGAGAAAGAATTTTTACCTCTTCCTCAATTAAGTTTTCCGGTATTTCATTTACTTTAAATTTTTCAATTTCTTTTACAATTTGATTTTTTGAAAGTCTGTCTAAAGAATTTTTGTATTCATCATTAATTTGTTTAGAGATTAACGATTTGAGATCTTGTAAATCCTTGGCACCTAAATTTTTGGCAAACTCATCATTTATCTTTAACTCCTCAGGATTTTTTATACTTGTTATTTTACATTTAAATTTTGCTGTCTTATTTACTAATTCTTTTTCTGGAAAATTTTCGGGTAATTTTGCTTCAACTATTTTTTCATCACCCTTTTTAACTCCAACTAATTGTTTATCAAAACCTTTTAAGAATAGATCCTTTCCTAAAGTTAATTGAGTATTTTTTCCTTCACCTCCTTTAAAAGATTTATCATCAACAGTTGCTGTATAATCAAAAATTACTAAGTCTTTTTCAACAGCTTTTACTTGATCTGGTGCATCTTTAAAGTTGGGTTGATTTTTTGCAATATCCTGGATTCTTTTTTCTGTTTCTTTAGGATCAATCTTAACAGTATATTCATCGAACTTTATACTTTCAATTGATTTAACTTCTAACTTTGGCAATTCAGTAACTGAAAGTATATATTCTAAATCTTTATCTTCAC